>NZ_CP097462.1:328750-657500 GCF_023559245.1 Sphingomonas sp. KRR8 | reverse complement strand
ATTCTGTCCGCTCGGCGGCGAACAGCACCGAAGCGCTCGACGCAATCGAGGAGCGGCGGCCCAGCCTGGCGCTTCTAGATGTCTGGCTGCAAGGTTCGCGGCTTGATGGCCTGCAGCTGCTTGAGGAGATCAAACGACGGGATCCCAGCCTTCCCGTTCTGATGATTTCAGGACACGGCAATCTCGACACGGCCGTGGCCGCGATCCGCGAGGGTGCCATCGACTTTATCGAGAAGCCGTTCGAGGCCAGCCGGCTGCTCCACCTCGTCGGTCGAGCGACGGAAACGGACCGTCTGCGCAAGGAAGTGGCGTCCCTGCGGGAGCGGGCGGGCCATGACGAACAGCTCAACGGCTCGTCGGTCGCGATCAACACGGTCCGTGCAACCTTGAAGCGCGTGGCGCCGACGGGCAGCCGGGTGATGATCACCGGACCCGCGGGCGTTGGCAAGGAGATCGCCGCGCGCACCATCCACAGCTGGAGCACCCGCGCGGGAGCGCCATTCATCGTCGTCTCGGCGGCGATGATGGAGCCCGAACGGATGGAAGAGGAGCTGTTCGGCAGCGAAGGTGATGGCATCGCCCGCCCGGGCCTGTTGGAACAGGCGCATGGTGGCACGCTGTTCCTTGACGAGATCGCGGACATGCCGATCACCACTCAAGGCAAGATTCTGCGCGTGCTGACCGACCAGAGCTTCACCCGCATCGGCGGGTCGCGGCCGGTAAAGGTGGACGTTCGAGTGCTATCGGCGACCGCTCGGAATCTTCAGGAAGAAATTGCCAACAGCCGCTTCCGTGAAGACCTCTATTACCGTTTGAACGTGGTGCCGGTGCGTATTCCGCCCTTGCGCGAGCGGCGCGAGGACATCGCGGAGATCGCCAGTCACTTCCTGGCCCGCTTCGCCACGGAGCGACGGGTCGCGGTTCCAGCACTGTCGGAGGAGGCGCTGGCCGCGCTTCAGGCACATGAATGGCCCGGCAACGTCCGCCAGCTCCGCAACATCATTGAGCGCACGGTGATCCTTGCACCCACTGAGCGCCTCGGCCGGATCGACGTCGACATGCTTCCCGCGGAAGTACTCGACACTGGCGGCGCGGGTGGGCTCAACAACACCACCCTTTCCATCATGGGCTCACCGTTGCGGGAGGCACGCGAAAGCTTTGAACGAGAGTATCTTCGTGTTCAGATCAGGCGCTTTTCGGGCAACATCTCGCGCACCGCTTCGTTCATCGGCATGGAACGTTCGGCTCTTCACCGGAAGCTCAAGGCGCTTGGGCTGGGCGATAAGAGCCAGACCAGCGATGAATAAGAAAGATCACAAGTTTGGCCGATAAGCCGCTCAGTCTACAGGATCATTTCCTTAACAGCCTCCGCCGCTCCAAGACTCCGGTGATCATCTTCCTGGTCAAGGGCGTAAAGCTGCAGGGCGTCATAACGTGGTTCGACGCCTTTTCGCTGCTGCTCCGGCGGGACGGAGTCAGCCAGCTCATCTACAAGCATGCGATGTCGACCATCCTCCCGGCCGAAACGCCTGACGATATCGATCTGAACCTCTTTCAGGGCAGCCGCAACGCCGGCAAGATGACCCTTCAGGATCGCTTCCTTTCCGCGGCCATCCGGGCGGGCGAGACGATGACCGTGTTCCTGATCAATGGCGTCATGCTTCAGGGCGAAGTGCTTGCTTTCAACCGGTTCTCCATGCTGCTTGGCCGATCCGGCCAAGTCCAGCTCGTCTACAAGCATGCCGTCTCGACCATTCAGCCGCATAGCGCGTTGTCGCTTGACGATTCCGAAGAGGATGGAGCCGCCAAGTGAGTGAATTCAGCCTTTCTCGCGAGGAGGGGATCAGCCGCGGAGAGCGTGCCCTTGTCGTTTTGCCCGACCGCCACGAGGGTGCATCCAGCACCGCCCGTTCCGTCGAGGCCAAGCTGGATGAGGCAGAGGGTCTCGCGGCCGCGATCGGCATCGACGTTGTCGGCCGCAAGGCCTTCCGCATTCGCCAGCCGCGCCCTGCCACTCTGTTCGGAAAAGGCCAGGTCGAGGAGATTGGCAAACTCATCAACGAGCATGAGGCGGGGCTGCTTGTCGTCGATGCCGCGCTGTCGCCGGTTCAGCAGAAGCAGCTCGAGGACCATACCAAGGCCAAGGTCATCGATCGTACTGGCCTCATCCTGGAGATCTTCGGGGAAAGGGCGGCGACAGCGGAGGGCCGTCTGCAGGTTGAGCTTGCTCATCTCGATTACCAGGCGGGACGGCTGGTGCGCAGCTGGACCCACCTCGAGCGGCAGCGTGGCGGCTTCGGCTTCCTCGGTGGACCGGGCGAAACCCAGATCGAGGCCGACCGCCGCCTGATCCGCGACCGGATGGCCAAGATCCGCCGGGAGCTGGAGCAGGTCCGCCGCACCCGAGGCCTGCACCGCGACCGGCGTCAGCGTGCGCCGTGGCCGGTGATTGCGCTCGTTGGCTATACCAACGCTGGCAAATCGACGCTCTTCAACCGCATGACTCGGGCCGAGGTGTTTGCCGAGGACCTGCTGTTCGCGACGCTCGACCCGACCATGCGTGAGGTGAAGCTGCCCGGTTTCGACAAGGCGATCCTGTCGGATACGGTGGGATTCGTCTCCAACCTGCCGACCGAACTCATCGCCGCTTTCCGTGCCACTCTCGAGGAGGTGAACTCGGCTGACGTCATCCTCCACGTGCGTGACATCGCGCATCCGGACAGCGACGCGCAAAAGGCCGACGTTGAAGGCGTGCTGGCGTCACTGGGACTGGAAGAAGGACAGGGGCCGCCACGGATCGAAGTCTGGAACAAGATCGACCTGCTTGATGGGAGCGAGCGGGAAGCATTGCTCGCCGAGGCGACCCGCCGTGAGGACGTGGTACCCATTTCGGCCGTGACCGGTGACGGTGTAGAAAGACTCCGCGAGGAAGTCGCCCGGCGCCTTACAAAGGGGAATGTCGTTCACCAGCTCCAGCTGGCAGCCGGGGAAGGAAGCCGGCTCGCCTGGCTGCACAGCCACGGCGAAGTGCTCGATCAGCGGGTCGATGGTGATACGATGCGGCTCGCGGTGCGGCTTAGTCCGGAGAACTGGACCCGCTTTCAGTCGCTTTGACGCTCCGCCAGAGCGCTTCCTTCTCATCAAGGCTAAACGCTGAAAAGTCGGGCGCAGCCTCGATCGCACGGAAGCGGCGCTCGAATTTGGAATTGGCTTTCCGTAGAGCCTCTTCCGGTTCGATCTTCATCAATCGTGCAAGATTGACGACCGCGAACAGGAGGTCGCCGAGCTCCTCTTCACGCTCTTCCGACGGCGCCTGATCAAGCTCCTCGAGTTCCTCCAGCACCTTCGCTCTTGGCCCGCTTGGGTCAGGCCAATCGAAACCCGTTCGCGCGGCACGCTTCTGCAGCTTGGCCGCACGCTCGAGAGCGGGGAGGGCGAGGGCCACGCCGGCAAGCGCGCTCTGATCCGCGGAAGCAGCCCGCTCCTCGGCCTTGATCTGCTCCCAAAGGTGGTGGCCGCCCTCTGCCGCATCGCCGAAGATATGCGGATGGCGCCGCTCAAGCTTGTCGGAAATGCCGTTCAGGACATCTTCGAGGCTGAAGTGGCCCGCCTCGACGGCCATCTGCGCGTGGAACACGACCTGCAGGGCGAGGTCACCCAGTTCACCCTTGAGATCGGCGAGGTCCCCGCGCTGGATGGCATCGGCCACCTCATAGGCCTCCTCGATCGTGTAAGGCGCGAGGCTGGCGAAGGTCTGGACGCTGTCCCACTCGCAACCGTGCACCGGATCGCGCAGCCGTGCCATGATCGCAACGAGGCGTGCCAAGGCGGCCGAAGAGTTGGGCTGGATCGGTTCGGAGGCGCTGGTCATCGCCAGCGCCTAAGGGGAGGGAGGCTCCGGGCGCAAGTGCACCCGGAGCCGTTGGTCAGAAGTGGACCGCGCCGCCGAGCGACAGCACCACGGCGCCCGCTTTCTGCAGTTCGCCCGAGGTCAGGATGACAGTCTGCGCCGGCGTTCCGACAAAGGCCGCGGTCGTGCGGTCGACCGACGCCTTCTTGAAGTCGACATAATTGGCCGCCGCATCGATCGTGAAGGCCTTTGAAAGTGCGTAGCTGCCGCCGACGCCGACGTTCCAGCGGTTGCTATCCGGTACCCGCGCATCCCGCTGTCCATCGCGGGTAGGGGTCAGCGCTCGCTGGACGCCGGCACGCAGGGTGAGCGCAGGCGAGACGGCGTAGTCCACTCCGCCCGCCAGGCTCCAGCTGTTGCGATAATTCTGCGGCAATGCCTGATTGACCGGCGCACCGAGCCGGATGGCATCGAACTTCTTCCAGCCAAAGCGAACGAACTGCGCATTCAGTGTCAACTCGCTGGTTGCGCGATAGCGCCCAGCCACGATGATCTGGCTGGGTGTGCGGAAGGTTGCATCAACACCGTTCAGCGTGGTGTTCGATCCGGCCAGGGGGCCAAGCAAGCCGGACACGGCAAGGTCGCCGTTGAGTTTGTGCCGGATCGATGATTTGTAGGCGAGGCCGAGCGTGGCGACGTCATTGTGAAGCTGCAGGCCGGCACTCCAGCCCAGATCCCAGCCGCTGCCATTCAGTTGCTGGCTGCCGTCCGGCAGCAGCGGCGACAAGTTCGGAAGGGCATTGCTCAACGTGGCCTTGGCGTGCTCGATGTTCAAAGCGCCGCCGATCCGAAGATTGTCCGTTACCGCAACACCGACCGAGGGCTGAACGTCGATGGTGCGCAAGCTGGTCCGGTCAGCACTGTAGCGTGCCCAGCTGTGCGCATCGTAATCGGTGGTGAAGCTGTAGGGCGAGCTGATCGCCAGGCCGACGGCAATTCGGTCGGTGATCGGAAAAGCGACCGACCCTGAGGGAAGTGCGCCATTGTTGATCGGATTGCGCGCGACGGGATTGCCGCCGACGGCTGCCGGCAGCTGGCCCGGGCGAACAATGCGCGTGCCAGTATCAACCAGGCGGCCGTGCGGCAGGATCACCGAAACGCCAAGCGCGCCACTCGCTTGGGTCTGGCCGCCGATGGCGGCAGGGTTCCACCACAGGCTCTGGGAGCCGGTATCGGCCGCTTCGCCCGAGAAAGCCCGCCCGGCACCACGCACGGATTGCTCCTGGAGGTAGAAGGCCTGGCCGAACGCGGGCGTGGCGCCGAAGCCAAGAGCAAGGGTCGTCGTGGCGGCAAGGGCCGCAAATTTACGCGTGAACATGAGAACAGTCTTTCGTTTTGACTAGCGAATACGCGTCCAGGTCTGCGTCTTGCAGAGCGGAACGAAGATACAGCCGCGCACCTTCAACTGGTTGCCGGCGGGCGTCAGACGAGCGGTGTAGGTCTTGCCATCATCGGCATTATAGATCTTGCCGCCATTCCAGACGAGCCCTTCGGACTTGAAACCGCCGAGGATCAGCAGCCCTTTGAGAGGTCGGCCGCGCAAGGACGCATCCGAATTATTGACGTCCTTGAGGTTGGGATTGGCTTTGAGGCCATCGGACGTGACCAACCGTCCGCACACCGATGCGCCGCAACGGCTGATTTCAACCACGCCGTTGCGCGTCTCGGTTTTCCAGAGTCCAAGGACATTGTCGGATGGCGGCGGCGCGGCTGCGATTGCCGCAGCCATTAGAATGGAAAGCATGACGAATATCCGTGAACGAATGTGGGTGCTTGGGACCGAACGGTCTTGAGCGCGCTCTGGTTGCCGGTGTCCGAGTGGTCAAGCGAGACAACGACCAACGGTGTAACGCAGCGACAAACGGAAGGACGGAAGACGATCCGTCCGCCTGAAGCGCATTCTCCGTAAGTATGATAATATGCATTATGTAAATGTTGGCTCGTTAGAGAGGCAGTTCATGCCTCCAGGATCAGCCATCGCCCTTCGACACCCCAGCGCTGCAGCGAGGACAGCCAGTTCATCCCAAGCACGTTGATGTCGTCGTTCTCGGCCACGAACAGCGTCATGTCGCGCCGCTCGACGCCCTGAAGGTTGATCGTGTCCGCTCGCGCCCGCGCCACATTGATCACGCCATTGCCGGTGCGCACCAATTGTCCGCGTCCACCCAGCGGCTCCAAGCCGGTTTCAGCGGCCGTGGCGGCTCCAACCGTGGTCATGGTTGCGCCGCTATCGATCAGGAACTTGACCGGCACGCCGTTGACCTCGGCTTCAACCCAGAAATGCCCGTCGAGCGCCATAGGAATCCGCAACGTCTTTCCGACCTGCACTGGCGTTCCGGTTGCCTCGGACTTCAGGCGCTGCGCGACATAGCCCAGGTCATCCCGAAAGCTGAAAACGACGAAGCCGGCGGCGAAGATCGTGATCCACGCTACCATCAGGGTCAGCGCGCTGCCGAAACCGCCGCGACGACTGATCAGACTGCCGGCAAGCAGCATGACCGCCATCAGGATGTACAGGCTTCCGAGGTGCAGGTCGTTCATACAATGTCTGAAGTGGGGCGCAGCCTCACGGGATCAAGACAAGCGTCCGCCCCTCCGACCGCCAGCCGTGCAGCGAGGAAAGGAAGTTCATCCCGAGGACATTCAGGCCCTCCTGCGGCGCGATCAGTACGGGAAAGCCCTCCCGGTGGATGGGCCCGACCTGCAGCGATCCCTCGCTATGTTTCATGGTGACGGTGCCATTCGCCGTTTCGACCGGTTCGACCCGCATACCTGTCTCGAGCCTGGCTTCGTCCGCGATCGACTGTTCAACCGTCGTCGTGGTCGCGCCGCTGTCGATGAGGAAGTCCACCGGTGTTCCGTTCAGCGATCCACGGACCCAGAAATGACCATCGTCGCGCACAGGAATGCGAAGCTCGCCTCCTGCGACGCGGCCTTCGCTCGCCCCGCCAATGACAGCGGCGGTCACACGCGAACCGACTTCCTTCCACTCGTCCTTGAACGCCACGATTACGATCAAGGCGCCGAAAATGCCGACCCATGCGAGCGCCATCTTCGCGGTGTCCTTGAGCGGGAGTCGCCGGGCAGCGAGCGAGCTGCCCACCAGCACCAGGAACAGCATGAGGTAGATTGCCCTCGGCACCGTGTCGTCGTTCACCAGCCAACCTCCATTCCGTCATAGGCCGGCGTCGCCCAATCCGGCAGCTCGCGGGAAAGCTGCTGGACATCCATGCTGTTGTCCATGTGGCTGAGAACGAGTTGGCCGACCCCCAGCTCGCGCGCCCATCCGAGTACCGCGTCCAGGTGTGCGTGGGTCGGGTGCGGCCTGCGGCGCAGGCAATCGGCCACCCAGATGCCTACCCCCTGGTAAAGTGACGTCATCTCGTCCGTCATGGTGTGGAAATCGATGGCGTAAGCAATGCTGCGTTCGGCCTCGTCGAAGCGGATCCCAAGCGATGTGATCCGGCCATGCGGTTGATCGCAAAAGCGAACCCGAATCCCGCCCACGACCCACTCGCCAGTGATCGCTTCCAGGCGGGCAACTGCTGGATAGAGCGCGTTGCCGTGGAAGAGGTAACGAAAGCGCTCTTCGATGCGCTTAATCAGGTCCGGCCGTCCGAACACCCGCACTTGGTCCGCGCGATTGTGTGCGACCTGCCGAAGGTCGTCGATGCCGTGAAGATGATCGGCGTGATCGTGCGTCACGATTACACGATCGACCTCCCCCACCCCTGCGGCGTTGAGCTGTTCCCGTAGGTCCGGCCCACAGTCGATCAGGATGCGTTCGCCGCCGGCCTCGACCAGCGCGGCCGCGCGGCTGCGGCGATTGCGCGGGTCTGCGGGATCGCAGCTACCCCAGTCATTTCCCAGCCGCGGCACGCCCGACGACGTCCCGCAGCCGAGAATCCGAAGCTTCATTGCGCCGCCTTGGCGAACAGACGGAAGAAGTTGGCGCTGGTTTGCTCGGCAAGCGTGTCCGGAGTGACGTCACGCAAGGACGCCACGAAAGCAGCCGTGTCAGCGACATACGCCGGTTCGCAGGTCTTTCCACGGTGCGGCACTGGGGCGAGAAATGGCGAGTCCGTTTCGACCAGCAGCTTGTCGTCTGGAACGACTTTAGCGGTCTCCTGAAGGTCGCGCGCGTTCTTGAAGGTGACGATCCCTGACAGGCTGATCGACCAGCCCAATGCGAGCCCCTCTTCCGCCAGCCAGCGGGAGCCGGTGAAGCAATGGAGTACTCCAGTGACGTCAGGCGCGCTCTTCAGCAGGTCGACGGTATCTTCTTCAGCATCGCGGGTATGCACCACGACCGGCAGGCCGGTGCGCCGCGCGGCCTCAAGATGCGCGGCGAAGCGCTCTTTCTGAGCCCCGCGGTCAGACTTGTCGTAGAAATAGTCGAGCCCACATTCGCCGATCGCGATGACGCGCGGGTGGTCGGCAGCTGCGACCAGCGCCTCGGCGCCAAGGTCTGGATGCTGGTCGGCCTCGTGCGGATGGACCCCGATCGACGCCCAGACATCGTCGTGCCGCTCCGCGGCAGCAATGACGTCACCCCACTCACGCTGGCGGGTCGATATGTTGAGGAAACCCCTGACCCCTCGCGCTCGGGCACGGTCCAGGACTGCCTTTTCGTCTTCAACCAGGCCGGGGTAATTGAGGTGGCAGTGACTGTCGATCAGGCTCACGCCGCCGCTTCCTCGAGCTCGAGCCGCGGGAAGAGCGGCTGCGGCGCTGCGATGCGTCCGGAAGCCCGCCCCTCTTCGATATATGCCAGCAGCCGCGCCGCCGACGACGGGATGACGGGCACGACGGCCTGGGTCAGCAACTCGACCGCGAAAGCAAGCGTGCCCAGGACGGCGGCCATCCGCTCCGGGTCCGACTTCTTGAGTGCCCAGGGCGCCTGCGTGTCGACATAGGCGTTGCAGGCGAACACTGCGCCCATCCAGGCGTCGAGCCCGCTGGAAAAGCTCAGCCGCTCGAACTCGCGGGTCAGGGTTTCGCCGGCACTCCGCACCTGCTCCAGCAAAGTGGCGTCATCGCTCGCTTCACCAGCCGGCGGAAGAACGCCGTCCAAGTTCTTGCCAATCATCGAGAATGTCCGCTGCGCTAAATTGCCGAAGCTATTCGCCAGCTCGGCATTGCAACGGGTGACGATCGCCTCTTCGGAATAGCTGCCATCCTGCCCGAAGCTGATCTCACGCATCAGGAAGTAACGCAGCGCATCGGTGCCGAAGCGGCGCGCCAGCTTGAGTGGGTCGACCACATTTCCCGCGCTCTTCGACATCTTCTCACCGCGCAGGAGCACGTGCCCGTGGCCAAAAACGTGCTTGGGCAGCGGTAGATCGGCACTCATCAGGAAGGCTGGCCAGTAGACCGCGTGGAAGCGGACCACATCCTTGCCGATCAGGTGAAGGTCGGCTGGCCAGTAGCGCTGCCATTGCTCACCGCGATCGGGATAGCCGACGCCGGTGATGTAGTTGGTCAGGGCGTCCAGCCAGACGTACATGACGTGACCCGGGCTGTCGGGCACCGGAACGCCCCAGTCGAAACTTGTTCGGCTGACCGACAGATCCTGAAGTCCGCCTTCGACAAAGCGCAGGACCTCGTTCCGGCGGCTCTCGGGCAGGATGAAGTCGGGCTGCTCGGCATAGAGCTTCAGCAGCCGGTCCTGATAGGCCGAGAGCTTGAAGAACCAGCTTTCCTCGACCGTCCACTCCACCGGGGTTCCCTGAGGCGAAAGCTTCTCGCCGCCTTCCCCGCCGGTTAGCTCGGACTCTTCGTAAAAGGCCTCATCGCGGACGGAGTACCAGCCTTCGTAGCGGCCGAGGTAAAGATCCCCCTTCTCCGCCATGGCACGCCAGATGGCCTGGCTGGCGGCGTGGTGCGCCGGCTCGGTGGTTCGAATGAAGCGATCATACGAAATATCAAGAAGGTCATCCATCTCCTTGAAGATGCTGACCATTCGATCGGCCATTTCGATCGGTTCGACGCCTTCGGAACGGGCCGCCTGGGCCATCTTGAGGCCGTGTTCGTCTGTGCCGGTCTGGAAGAACACATCTCGACCCTGCGCACGGTGGAACCGCGCGATCACGTCGGCGGCAATCGCTTCGTAGGCGTGGCCGATATGCGGGCGGCCGTTGGGATAGTTGATTGCGGTGGTGATGTAATAAGGCTGGGACATTGCGTCCGCCCTACCCGCCCTGCCCTTCGGCGGCAACGGAGGCGAGGATGGTTCCCAACTGGAACACCGTTGCCTGCGGATCGAGCGAATGACGCGGGGCAAAGCTGGTCAGCTCCCTCACCTGCGCATAGGCGGCAAGCGACCGCTCACGCGTGGTCCCTTCGGACCTCCGGGCATGCTCCGCCACGAGCCCAGGAAGGAGTTCCAGATAAGCGGCATAGCGCGGCGCTGCCGCTTTGCCGCTCAGCGAGCGCGCCAGTTTGGAGCGGCGCTCATTGGCGGGGTCGCCCTCGAGGAGGATGGCCTCGGCCTCACCGCGCAGGCTGGCGAGGTCGAGTTCAGCGATGCTGACCGCTCGCCCGACACTGCCACCGGCGAGCGGAATTAGCGTGGCCCGCTCGGCAGCGCCTGCCTCAGGCAATGCCTCCGCCAGCGCGGACGTCATGGCGTCGTCGTCCAACGGCGCGAAGGTCAGCAGCCGGCAACGCGAGCGGATGGTCGGCAGCAAGCGCCCCGGTGCATGGCTGACCAGGAAGAAGATGCTGCGGCCCGGGGGCTCCTCAAGCATCTTCAACAGAGCGTTGGCCGCCCCGCCTTCGAGTTCGTCCACGCTGTCGATCACTACGGCGCGCCAATCGGACAGCGCCGGCTGCAGGGCGAACAGTTCGCCAAGCTTGCGAACCTGCGCAATGGTGATGTTGCGCCGGAGGTCGCCCTTTTCGTTCTCCGTTCGTTCCAGCCGCCGGAAGTCCGGGTGGCTTGCCGCCTCAAATAGATGCGCCACCGGGTGATCGGGCGGTGTCTCGAGACCCGGCAAGCTCACGCGGGGACCAGCAGCGTCAGCGAGCAGCCGCTCCGCAGCAAGCGTCGCAAACAGGTTCTTGCCCACCCCCCGCGGACCAGCCAGCAGCCAGGCGTGGTGCACCGCTCCACTATCCAGCGCGGCGCGGAAGGCTTGGACCGCGCGGCCATGTCCGAACAGGGTCACAACAGCTCCGCCAATTCGGTCATCAACCGCCGCGTGACCTCCTCTGGAGAACCGCTGGCATCCACCATCCGAACTCGCTTTGGCTCTGCAGCAGCGATGCTGGCGAACGCATCAGCGACGGCGGCGTGATAGGCGATGTCGCGGCCTCCGATGCGATCGCTGGCATCTCCGTCTCGCTGCCGGGCCCGCTCTTGTCCTTCAGGTAGCACCAGCACCAGCGTCCTATCCGGCAGGAAGTCGTTGCTTCCGAACCGGTGCAGGGCGCGCACTGCCTCAATCTCCAGGCCGCCTGCACCGCCCTGATAAGCGAGGCTGCTGTCCAGAAACCGATCGGACAGTACCCAGCGCCCTTCGGACAGCGCCGGTTTGATCGTCTTCTCGACGTGGTCCGCACGGGCCGCGGCGAACAGCAGTGCTTCTGCACGCATGGACCAACGGTCAGCATCACCGCCGAGAAGAAGAGACCTGATTGCTTCCGCACCCGTGCTGCCGCCCGGCTCACGAGTGGTCAGCACGTCCTTGCCTGCTGCTCGCAGTGCCGCTTCCAGCGCCCTGAGCTGGGTCGATTTGCCGACCCCCTCCCCGCCTTCCAGACTGATGAAGCGCGCTGTGCTCAAGCCATCCCCAGCAACTGCTTCAGTCCTGCCCAGAAACGCCCGAAGAAGCCCGCCTGTCCCACGTCCTCTCCGGCAACCAGCGGTGTCTGCTGCACCGTACCGTCCGGCATGGTCACGATCAGCTGCGCCACCTGCTGCCCCTTGGTGATCGGCGCCTTCAACGGCCCGTCATAACGGATCTTCAGCTTGGGATCGCCGACCGTCAGCCCCGCCGGAAAAGTAATGGCAACCGGCTTCGGCGCCACCAGCGACACGGTCGAAGCACCGCCAAGCTGCACCTGAGCTTCGCCAACCTTGGCGGCGTTGGCGAACAGCGCCTTGGTCTGCCACGCGCCGAACCCCCACTCCATCAGCCGGCGCGATTCCACGATTCGAGACCCGTAAGTCTCAAGCCCGGCGAGTACCTCGATCAGCCGACGGCCGTTCTGCTCGGCCGAACCGGTGAAGCCGTAGCCCGCCTCCTCGGTATGGCCCGTCTTCAGTCCATCGGCGCCGGGCACCGCGCCCAGGATCGGGTTGCGATTGTCCTGCTTGATGTCAGCACCTGAGCCCAGGGTCTTGCCCCAGGTGAAGCTCGGCTGCCCGTAGAATTGCTTGTAGAGCTTGGGGTGCCGCTCAATCGACGCCCGCGCCAACGCCGCCAAATCGCGCGCGGTGACATAAGTGACCCCGTTGTCCGGCCAGCCGTTGGCGGTGCCGAAATGACTGTTCTTCAGCCCCAGCTTCGCCGCCAGCGTGTTCATCTGCATGGTGAAGGCGGGCTCGGTTCCGGCGATGCACTCGGCGAGCACGACAGACGCGTCGTTGCCCGACAGCGTGACGATGCCGTGCAGCAGATTCTCGACGCTGACCTGCTCATTGGGGCTGAGGAACATGGTGGAGCCGGCCTGTGGGCCATGCCACTTCTGCCACGTCTCCGGCCGCACCGTGCAGGTCTTGGAAAGCGGCAGCTTGCCCTGGTCGATCAGCTCGAAGGCCACCTCGGTCGTCATCATCTTCGCCATCGATGCCGGCGGCATGCGGACGTCGGCATTCTTGTTGAGCAGCTCGGCTCCCGACGACAGGTCGATAAGGTAGGCAACTCGCGCCGACGTGTCGAAGGGAGGCGCCGCGGCAACACTGGCGGTCGAGGTCAGCAAAAGGCTGAGGGCGGAAGCAGCAACGGCTAAGGATCGCATCATCGGAATCAGCACAAGCTCCAGAGGGAAGACGGGATTAGCGCGGGCGAGCGGGTCCGGCGAGTGCCACGGCGCCTTCAATCGATGAAAAATCAGCGCGCGATCGCGTCGCCGAGCAGTCCGACGGACAGCGCGTAGAAGTTCGAGCAGTTGTAATCGAGAATTGCTCGATAATTGACGGTCGTGAGATAGGCCGTCGAATCCGGTCCATCCGGCTCGATCAGGCTCGCCTGCTCGTTATCCGGCAGGCTGCGTCCGGTCGGCACAATTCCGAGCGCACGCCACTCGCGCATGCTGAGCCATCGGCTGTGCCGGGCGTACACCGCCGGGCAACGCGGCGCGACCAGGGTCGAACGGACGGCAGAGCGGTTGAACCCTGCAGGAACGCGTACCGGGACGCCCCAATGAACATTCGGTTTCCAGCCGGCGTCACGCAGATAGGCGGCAATCGAAGCCAGCGCGTCGAGCTCGCTGTTCCAGATATCGGCCGTCCCGTTGGCGTCTCCGTCGGTCCTTAATCTCAGCACGACCGAGGGCATGAACTGCGGATAGCCGGTCGCCCCAGCCCAGCTGCCCTTCAATCGCCCCCGCGGCACACCCTGGTCGAGCAGTTTAAGGGAGGCGACAAACTCATCCTCGAAGAAACTCCGTCGACGGCCTTCATATGCCAGGGAGGCGAGGACCTGGGGCAAGTCGAACCCGCCTGTGACTCGGCCGAAGCTCGTCTCATGGCCGTAGATCGCCATCATGATCTGCGGCTCGACCCCGAAACGCTGCTCGATCGCCCGCAAGTAGGGGTACTGGCTGGAGAAGCGCGCACGTCCGCGAGTGATGAGGTCGGCGGTGACGTGCCTGGCGCGATAAGGCGCAAAGGGCGGAATGGCGTTGGGGTTGTTGACCTGCCCGGGCTGCGCGCGATCAAGCTCCAGCACGCGGGCATTCAGCGTCAGGTAGGGAATGACGTTCTGGATCGTGGCCTCGCGGACGCCGGCTGCGCGCGATTTCGCTGCCAGCGTTTCCCGGTAGGCCGCAAAGCCAGTCAACCGCGGTGAATACGCGTTGGCAGCCGGTGGCACACCATAATGAACGGTCACAGGCACCCGCACCGCCTGCGGGGCTGGTGAAGGCGGTGTCGGTCGACCGACGGGTTGCTGTACGACCGCTTCGGGCAAGGGGGCGAGCGGATCACGCTGCGCGCTTGCTGGCGTCAACGCCAGCGCGCCCAGGCAGGCGCCCCCAATCGCCACCCTCTTTCCCACCCTGAACGCACCCTCCCGATCCATGGGGCGTCAACGGTCGAGGCCCCTTCCCTGTTCACCAACGCCTTGCACGATGGCGCAAAAGGAGACTAGGCCGCCCAAGCTGAACCGAGCCTAGCGCGGGGATGGGTGGCCGAGTGGTTTAAGGCAGCGGTCTTGAAAACCGCCGTGGGTGAAAGCTCACCGTGGGTTCGAATCCCACCCCATCCGCCAGCGGGCGCGCGCTGCCAACAGGCCTGAGGGCGATCGCCAGATTCTTTGGCCCGCCAGGATTCGTCAGTTCGAGCCGCTACGCGTCGAGTGTGTTCGCCAGCAGGTAAGGCGCCTGGTCCCCCTGAGTGATCCAGTCGAAGATCATCGTTCGCCAGTCTGCCGTTCGTTGAAGGTCATCCCACGCCTTTTCGGCGTTCCGCGAGATCTTCTCGTACAGGGCCGGCTCGCTCATCAGGCTCCGGACACTTGCGGCAAGCTCGGAAGGTCGCCCTTCTGAGTACACCATCGCTGTGTCACGATCCTTCATGATCGGGACGAACATCGGGTGGTCGCTGCAAACGATCGGAGTTCGGCTGGCGATCGCCTCAATAAGGACGAGTGGAAAGCCTTCCGTATAGATGCGACGGCTTGGCACGACGATCACGTCGGCATCCCGGAAGAGAATCTGAACCTGCGTGTTCGAGACGAGCCCTAGGAATTCAGTCGCGTCCGCAACTCCGAGCTTTGAGGCCTGGGCCTGAAAACGATCGACGTCCCCCCGGCCGGCAATCAAGCAGCGAAGATGAGGATAGTCATTCTTGAGCAGGGCGACCCCCTCAAGGAGATTCCCGACACCCTTGTCCTCGGTCACCGACCCCGCGAATGCGATCGTAAGCCTGTCACCCGTTCCACGCTCCTTGACCGGTAGCAGGCGCGGGGATTGCGACACGGGAACGTTCCAGGGAATGAGCTTTGCTCGTTCCACACCAAAACTGGCGAGGTGCTCGGTCGCTGGGCGGCAATGATTGGACACAAAGCGAAACTTGGGACTGTTCAGCAGTCGGGCGATCTTCCAGCGCTCAAGTGCCGGCCTCACGCCGCGCCGGTTGTAACTGTTGGCGCAAATCGGGAACGATCGCCCCTCGCTTTGAGCACCCACCCTTAGCAGACCGGGGTGAGGAAAATGCAGGACGGAGTGCTGCGCCTTCGAATCGTTGAAAGCTTCGACGACGTGAGGATCGTTATATTTCGTCGCGCCAAGCTGATGGATCTTCAGCCCTTCAGCAGGATATCCAACCTCTTTAGTCGGAGTAACGAAACTGAAGACGTTCACGTCATACTTTGCCGCTGCTAGATCGAGTAGCAGGCGTGCGACTTCATTATGGGTGGCGTAGATCTGCGTCTCGCCTTCGCGATATCGCCGAATGGCGTCCACGAAGTCACCCGCATAGAAATAGAGATTCACTCGCTCTTTCATGCTGGCTCCACAGTCGCTCGATAAGACAAAGCCCAACCGTCAGTTTGGCGGATCGAAGGGGCTCTAGCTCCTCGCACGTAGCCAGCTCTTCAGAGACGCTCCAATTCCCCGTTCAATGATCTGTTCGGCCGAACCCGCAGGATTCCATGCAAGCGTTGATCGCGCCGAGTGATTGTCAAACACTGCCCTCTGAGAGCGCGACTCCCAGTCGCCGTAGCTTGGCCGCCTCTGCGCATCGGGATGCCCAACGGCGATCTTGACTGGCCACTTCATCAGGTCGTCAAGATAATAGCGCCAGATAGAGGTCGGGCGAGCGTCAACCTTGTGCCCCGCAAAGGACTCCAGCGCTCCAATATATTCGCGCGCTGAGAGCAGAGGGGCGTCCACCAGGTTGAACGCCTTGCCTTCGATATCGGGCGTGACCATTGCTTGCGCCAAACCCTTGGCAACGTCCTCGACGAGCACGAGCGGCAGCTTGTTCGCGCCGTCTCCCCATAGTTCGACCACGCCCTCGGAAGCCCACCGGCCAACTCCCCAGTGGAATGGGTTGCCCCCGCTTCCGATGACGATCCCGGGCCGGGCAACCACGACTGGCAAGCCGCGAGTGCGGTGCAGGTCGAGTAGGACAGTTTCGGCCGCCGCTTTGGCCCGCGCATAATTATTGCGACGCTTGATCGAGGGATCGAGCGGCGTCTCGTCGACGATCCGCCCGGCCTTGCTTCCGGCATAAAGGCTGTCGATCGTTCCCGTATAGATCAGCCGTTTAATGCCATGTGCCAAGCAGGCTTCACCCAAACGCCGAGCGGGCTCCACTTCCCGCTCGACAAACTGCTCCCAGGTCTTGGAATCGGTCGTAGCGAGGTGGAAGACCGTTTCGATGCCCTCCAGCATCCGCTCGATATCACCAGCGCGGCTGAAATCGCCGCGGACGAGTTCGAGCTTGTCTCCCGCGAGCGCACGGAGTGCGGGATTGTCCCCTCGGGCCGCGGCCCGAACGACATATCCGCGCCCGGTGAGCTCCGCGATCAGTGCCGTTCCGATGAAACCTGTTCCTCCGATCACAAGAACGGTGGGCTTGGCGCTTGTTCGCTGTTGGGAGGGGGTGACGGACACTGGTTGAACAAGATCGGCTCGAGCGATGATCTGCTCGCACATACCGATGACTTTGTGGCCGAACTCGCCGCTGGTGAGAGTATCGTTCCGTCGCGGGTCGATGATGCCGGCGTAGAAAGCATCGACCATCGCGTTGATGGAGCTCTGGTCGGGGTTGCCGCTTCGCCGAAGCTTGGCCTTTGTCAGCAGTGTATCGGCAATCGTCGATCGAGCTTGCGTGCGGAGCTGTTTGGCAAGCGACAGTGTGCGGGTTCGACGATCGAAGTCGAGGCTTGCCGGCGTTCTCCGATCGATGATGCAGGTGTTCGCATTGAAGTCGACCAGCGCTGTCCCCAGCATTCCGCGGGCGGACAAGGTGCGCTGCGGAAAGCCGGGGCCGAAATCGATGATGAGGTCGGCTGCAGTCCTTCCGAAATCCCCATGGATGCGCCACCGCCGATAGCCGGTGACGCCGTTCGGCATCGCGATCTCACGATCCGCCGTGACATGAAGACGGTCGGGTTCGCCGATCAGGGCGATCAGCTCGGACAGCAGATGCGGGCCGATCTCGAGCAGGGCGTTCTCCGGCTTGCGCGCGATCCAGTTGCTGAATGGGCCAGCCCTGAGCACACCCAATTCACTCAGATGCGTGATGTTGACGTAGTCGAGCTTGCCTAAGGCGCCCGCCTCCACTTCGCTCAGCAATCGCCGGTAAGCGCTGGTGAAGAGCATGTTGTGATTGACGCCAATCCTGAGGCCCCGCTCCGTGGCGACGGCCAGCAGGTCCGCGGTTTCCGCCGTCGAGACGCACATCGGCTTCTCGACGAATACGTGCACACCCGCCAGCAAGGCGGATTTGGCGAGCTCGTGATGCGAGTCTGGCGGCGTGAGGACGTGGACGACATGGGGCTGTTCACTCGTCAGCATCGCCTCGAAGTCGTTGTAGGCTTTGGCATCGTGGCTTTCGGCGAATGCTGCAGCCGCTTGTTCATTGACGTCGCAAACCGCCACAAGCTCTGCCTTCGGATGATTGCGAATGGCGCGCGCATGGAAGTCGGCAATGAAGCCGGTTCCGACAATCGCCACTCGCAAAATGTTGCCGCTGAATGAAGTAGAGGCAGAGGAAGACAAGAATAGTTCCTTAGATTGAAGTCAGTTAGGAGCTCCGGTCGCTCAGCATTGGCGCTTCGCGAAGCGGGCCGGACCCGCTCTTTTGCCGGGAGCGATGAGCCACTTCGCTCAGAAAGTCCGCATACTGTTGGGCAACGACCGGCCAGGCATAACGCGTCCGAGCCCAGTCGGCTGCGTCCTCGCTGACGTCATCGTGCTGCAAGGCATTGCGGATGGCTGCGCTCAATTCCGGTCGGTTATTGGTGTCCACCCGTCTTCCGAAGTCGCCCAGAATCCATCGGGTCACCGGATCGTCGTGAGCCACCACCGGAATTCCGCAGGCCAGCGCTTCGATGTATACGTTGCCGAACGATTCCAAGATCTTGGTATGCAGGAAAACGTCCGCGCTGCGATACAAGGCGGGCATCTCGTCATGCCTGTAAGTGCCTCGCGTGAACCGCCCCGGAAGAAGTTGCTCGGCAAGTCTCGACACCTCGTCCCGCAGCGGCCCATCTCCAGCGACCACGAGTTGCGCGTGAGGCACGTCGGCCATGGCGCGAATGGCCTCGATGACCCGTTTGCCCGGCTCGAGCGCGCTGACCATCAGGACCACCGGCAGGTCGGATCGCCAGCCAAACCGCTGCTTCTGCGAAGGGCCCGGCATGAAGCGGGCAGGATCGATGCCGTTGGGAATAAGCCGTGAGAAGAACACCTGCTTCTGACGCTCGAAGTAGACCGGATTGGTGCAGATAAGGCCTTCGCAGTCAAAGAAGCGTGGCTCGAGGCCGTTTCGTTGTGGCCCCCAATCACCATTCTGAGTGACAAAGACATGCGGCGGCCGCCCGCCTGATCGGGGCCGGCGAAGGGCCCAGTTCACATAGGGGAAACTGCAGGTCATGGTGACGTCCGCCGTGGCCACTTCAGGCAGCAATGCCAGGCGCGTGGCGAACGTCGCCTCCTCATACATGAACTCGTGGCGCGCGAAGGGCATCTTGGGCCATCGCTCGAAACGGTCGCGCGACACCGCGGGAACATGGATAAAATTGTAGGCGCGACCGGCTTCCTGCCGCCCCGAGCCGACCAAAGTGACCCGGTGCTCGCCGGTCGCAGCAATATGTTGCGCGACGGACTCGAACACGACCTCGGCGCCTCGCTTGAAGCGATGAAGACCTGGCAGAGCGAAGAGAAAGTGCATGTCAGCGATGCCGGATCTTGAGACCGCAAATTCCAAGGAACTTGCCGATGGCATGCAGAACTTGCGCAAGGGCGAACCGCATCTGCGCACTTTCACCTCGCACCAAGCGTCGCACCGGGCGGACAAGCGCTCTCATTAGCGAAGCTCCCGCGTGCACCGCGAAGCGAAGCCGTGACACGCCATTTCTCAACGAGGACAAGGCTGCGCTGTTGCCGTGCCAAAGGTAAACATAGAGTTGGTATGCCAGGTTGGCACGTTCGGGAGGCTCGTTCTCGTAAGTGTAGCCCTTCTCGGAAAAGGCAATATGAAGGCCGGCGGAGACGGCCTGCCTGAAGAAGACCACATCCTCGCCGCCGATAACGCCAAAGTGCGGATCGAAACGGACCTCCGGATGATCCACGAGCCATTTCGCCGAGAGCAGGGTGTTGAACGTCGCTCCGCTTGGCATCCATTCGCCCTCGGAATGATGATCTACGCCGAGTTCAAGGAAGGGCTCGTCGCGAATCCATGCTGGCGCCGAATCCGGTACGCGCCGGATCATTCGGCCAGTCGCAGCATCAGAGCGACTAGTTTCGAGCGTCTGCAGAAGGGCCGCCAGCCAATGAAGGGGCGGCTCACAGTCATCGTCGGTAAGCGCGACGAAATCCGCCCGGTCGATGGCGTCGTCGAGTGTCAGATTGCGGGCGATCGCGATGTTCTGTTTACCGGAAATCCGATAGGAAATGCCGAGTTCGAACCTCTTATCATAGGCTTGCGCCACTTCGCGCGCGCAGCCTTCGGAGGTGTCGTCGACCAGGGCGACCCCGACTGCCGCTTGGTCTCGCACGGCCTCCGCGCACACGACCAGCGCCTCGAGCAACCGCGCAAGGAGGTCGTTTCTCCTGTAGGTGCAGACCGCGACGATGATCGATCTCCGCTGACCGGACACCGCTATCCCTGCGCTCAAGACAAGCTCCACGACATGATCCGCTGACCTCGGATGGGGCCGCTGCAGGCAATCTGCGGCGTCCATCGACGATGGCAGTCGAAGGGGCAAGTCCTAGATGTGTACCGCCCGGCTCTGGTACACCCTCCAGATCCTGGCAGCAGTGGCCGTAATCGGACGGCTCGGAAGCCTCAGTGCTCCCGCCCGAACTTGCGGAAGGCGGCTGTCAGCGGGTCCAGCAGGTAGTCGAGCGCCGTTCGCTTGCGCACCGGAATCTCGACGGTCACGGGCATCCCCGCACGAAGCTGAAAGTCCTGGCCGCGGACTTGCTTGAGAATGTCGAGCTGCGACTGGGGCACGACCACGCTCGCCGTGAAATAGGTTTCGCCGGTCTTCTCGTCGGTGAAGCTGTCGGCCGAGACACGGGTGACCTTGCCCTCAAGAGGCTGCAACGCGCGCTCGTGCAAGAAGTCGAAGCGCACATAGGCCGTCTGGCCGGGCTGGAGGTCCTCGCCGTCCGATGGGGCGATCCGCGCCTCGATGGTCATCGGCTGCCGATCGGGAACAACGTCCATGACCCGCTGACCGGCGGCGATGACGCCACCAGGAGTGAAGACCTGGAGTCCGACCACGCTGCCGTCCACCGGACTGCGGATCTCGGTCCGGGCAAGCTGGTCACGCGCGGCCGTAAGCTTGGGCATGACTTCGCTCAGCCCCGCTTCCACGTCGCGCAATTCGCTGGCGCTGCGCTCGTTATATGTACTCGACGCCTCCATCGACTGCAGGCGCGATTCGCTCGCCTGGTCGCGGGTCTGGGCGGCGGTGGCAAGATATTGCGCCCGCTGGCCCTGAAGTTCGGCTCGGGTGCGCTCAAGCTGGCGGATCCGGCTTTGCGACACGAAACCCTTTGCGGCCACTTCGGCCAGTGAGTTCAGCTCATCCGTGATGGACTTGATCTGCTCGTCGAGGGCAGTGACCTGGCTGCTGTAGCCCTGCCCCATGCTTGTGGAGCCGGAAGTCCGGGTTCCGAAGGCACCACGCTGGGCGCGCAGTACGGCCAGGCGCGAAGTCAGCTGGGCCTGCTGGATCCGCAAGGCCTGCCCCGCGGCAGCCCGGTCTTCCGGGCTCGACAGCGTGGCGAACTCCACGGGCGCTTCAATCGTGCCGCTTCCCATTTGCTCGGCCCTAAGCCGGGCTCGCTGCGCCAGCAGCGTGATCGCCTGACCGCTGAGGGCCCGCTCCTGCGCCTCGACGTCGGCGGCCGCGAGCTTGATCAACACCTGCCCCTTGCGCACCCGCTGCCCCTCATGGACCAGCAACTGCCCAACGACGCCGCCGTCGCGATGCTGGACGGTCTGGCGCTGACCCGAAACGACCAGCTTGCCGCTCGCCATCACCGCCGCGTCTAGCGGAGCAAGCGCAGCCCAGCCGAGGAACAGCACGAAGAAGATAATCGCAACGATCGCACCCAGTCGGATATCGTGGGACGGCTCGTCCTCGCCCAGTTCCGCCGGCTGGTTCACGCGGGCAAGGATCGAGGCGAACGGACCCGACACTGCGGGCACGTTGTGCTCGCCGTCGTCCGCCGTGGCTTCAGTGGTCAGCATGTCAGGAAGCCACTCCCTTCTGTTGGGCGGGTATCGGCTGGCGTGGCGGCGCGATCTTCGCCAGCACCTCATCCCGCGGACCATAAGCCGCCAGTCGGCCAGCCTGGATGACCATCAGCCGATCCACGATCGGCAGCATGCTCATACGATGCGCCACCAGGATGACGGTGGTGCCGTTGGTCTTGGCCTGCTCCAGGCAGCGGGCAAGCTCGTGATCGCCCTCGGCGTCGAGGTTGGAGTTGGGCTCGTCGAGGATCAGCACCGCCGGCCCGCGAAACAGCGCCCGGGCAAGCGCCACCCGCTGCCCCTGCCCGGCCGACAGCCCTTGGCCACCGAGCCCCAGCAGAGTGTCATAGCCACCCGGCAACCGCTGGATCAGGTCATGGGCGCCCGCTGCGGTCGCGGCCGCGATGACGTCGGTATCGATGAGCCCGCGGTCTTCGCCAAGGCGGTTGCGGAAGCGAGCGATGTTTTCCTTGATTGTCCCGCTGAACAGCGCCGGCTCCTGCGGCATAAAGCCGACGTGCTCGGCAAGCCGTTCCGGATCCCAGTTTCGCTGGTCGGCCCCGTCGAACCGTATGACCCCATGCTCGGCCGAAATCGCACCGGCGAGCGCCCGCACCAGCGTGGACTTGCCCGCCCCGCTCGGGCCCACAATGGCAACTACTTCGCCGGCGGGTATCTCGAAGCTGATGTTGTTGAGGATCGGCTCCCGGGTCGGCGAGAAGACATGCAGCTGCTCGACCTCGAGCCGGCCGGCGGGACGCGGCAGCTGGGTGTGCGAGAACTCCGGCGGGGTCTCATCCAGCAACCGGTTCAGCGTGCGCCAGGCACCCCGTGCGGACAGGATGGTACGCCAATTGCCGACCATCTGATCGATCGGCGACAGGGCACGGCCGACGATCAGCGATCCGGCAAAGATCGCGCCCGGGCTGATCTTGCCGTCAATGGCCAGCAGCGCGCCCACCCCAAGCGCCAGCGACTGGAGCAGCTGGCGGAATGTCTTGGAGGCCGTGGTGACGCCACTTGCCGCCATGCTGGCATCGGTCTGCAGGCGCATCATGCTCGAGCGCTGCGACAAGTGACTGGCGACCATCGCCTCGCGCATGCCGAGCGCCCGAACCACGTCGGCGGAGCCGACGATCGTCTCGAAATCAGCATAGGCCCGGCCTGCCGCCTCATTGGCGCGCTGGAGGCGATCGCGGGTGACCTGTTCGTTGAGCCACGCCAGCGCAATCACGACGGCTGCGCCGACCAGTGAGAGAACCCCGAGCCACGGGTGCAGAAGAAAGGCAACCAGCACATAGACCGGCATCCAAGGTGCATCGAGGACGGCGACGATCGCTGGGCCAGTCAATGCCTGGCGAAGCGTGTCGAACTCCCGAACCGCCTGACGCGCCAGGCGCTGGCCGCTCGGATCAGACCGGGCAAGCGTTGCGTCGAAGATAGCCCCGGACAAAAGCCGGTCGAGCCGGACGCCGGCCCGAACCAGCAGCCGCGAACGGATCACGTCGAGGGACGACAGCGTCAGCAGCGCGAACAGCAGCATCAAGGTGAGGAGCAGCAGGGTCGCATGCCCACGGGTCGGAACCACCCGCTCATACACCTGAAGCATGTAGAGCATCGGCACGAGATAGAGCAGGTTGGCGAGCGCGCTGAAGAACAGCGCGTAACCGAAGTGCCGCTTGCATGCCTTGAGGGCGCGGCCAATCGCCTCATTCATCTCGAGCTTCATTGAGCTCCACTCCCCGCCCACTCACGGCATCGGCCATTCCGGAACCGGGCCGAATCCGGGCCCTGCTAGAGACTTTCGGACCACAAAAAAAGAAAAGTTTTCAGGTCGATGCCGGGTTTCGGCAAGGCGAGCCAGGGCAGCGGGAGACCGTGGCGGTGAGCGGGGCAGGAGCGCACGGGGCAAGCCCGGCACCCCTACCCTGCTCACCTGATCACGCGATCCAGTGATGGACGCCGTGCTGGTTCCAGCTTCCGACCAGGTCGATGCCGCTGTCGTCGGAGGCGTGGCTCGGAACAAAGCCGTGGCCATCCGCGCTTCCGTCCACCAGCGCCGCGGCTGCAAGCTTCAATGAGGACAGATTGCCAGACTTCATGTCGAAGGCGGTTTCGAACGTGGAGCTTGCCAATGTCAGCTTGGTCGCGCTGAAGCTGCTCGTATCGAGCAGATCGTTCGCGGCGAGGCTGTACTTGGTGAAAGTCCCAGTCGAGCTCGTGAGCGACGTTTCGCTGGTGCTGGTGCCGGTGCCGGTGCTGCTCAACGAGTAGCTGCTCATCACCGCCGCCTTCACGCCCTTTTGGTTGGAGATGGAAAGGTAGAAACCGGCCGACGGAGCACTCTTCTGTCCCGCCGCGTCCTCAACCTGGCTGGTATAGACGTGCGCACCTTTGGACACGCCCTTGTCGGCGAAGCTCCAGTCGGTGCCCGTCACACTCGCGGCGCCAAGGCGCACGCCGTCACGGTAAACCACCAGCTGCTCGCCCGTGTTGAGCGAGGCGGACAAGGTGCCCTTGAGCAGCGGTGAGGTATCGTCAGTTGTCGCTCCGCTCAGCAGATTGCCCTTCATGGTGCCGAAGTCATCAACCGCCAGCTTGATCAAGGCGGTCTCGCTCGGTGCACTCGACTTCACCTGAAGTGAGAAAGCGGCGGCTGCGGTACCCTGGTTGCCCGCCGCATCTTCCACCCGGGCCACATAGCTATGCTGACCGTCGGCGACATTGCTGTCGGCAAAGGACCAGCCGCTGCCGGACACGACGGCCGTGCCGAGGCGGACACCGTCGCGATAGACGACCAGGCTTTCGTCCGCGCCAAGTGCAGCTGACAGCGTGCCCTTGATCAGCGGCGAGTGATCGTCGGTGATCGCCCCGCTGGCGAGAGTGCCAGTGGACGCGCCAAAGTCGTCGACCGCCGACGTTGTTGCGACCGTCTGGGTCGGCGCAGTGGCGTCCACTCGCAGGTTGAAAGGCGGCGAGTAGTTGCCGCTCAGGCCGCTCGTCGATTCGACGCGCGCGGTGTAGTTATGGCTGCCATCCGTCGCGCCCGGGTCGGTGAATGCCCAGCCGGTCCCGCTCGTGGTCGCAATCCCGATCTTCACCCCATCCCGGTACACGGCGACAGTCTGATCGCTGGTCAGAGCCGCGGTCAGCGTGCCATGCAGCAAGGGCGTCTTGTCATTGGTCAACGACCCCGTCGGCATGGCGATACCCTTGGCATCGTCCGTGATGTCCATGATTGCCACCTGGGTTGTTGGGGCGACCTGGGCGGGCTGGGTGGCCGTGGTCAGGGGCGCCGAAGTCGCTCCGACATCCAAATATGCGTATCCAGAACCGGTGAAGCCTATGTAGACACGGCCAAACTGATCCATATCACCGGAGATGGTCTTGATCGTGTCCAGGCTGCCCATCGGATGATCGCCGATCTGCGTCCAGGTGGCCGCATCATCGGTGGAGTACCAGACACCATATTTGCCGTTCACCGTACCAACGATGTAGATCGTGGCAGGACCGCCTGCAGTCGCCGCGGCACCGTAGCCGAAGGTAATGGCGCCGACGCCGGTGACGGTCTGCCACGTTGCCCCACCGTCCTTTGAATGCATGAACGCCGTCGTGCTCGGCTGCGCAGACGGATCGCTGCCCTGCGGTCCGGAGGTGAAGAACAGCTCGCCTGCGGAACCCGGCACCGCCTCGATCTTAGCATTCCAATAAGACCAGTCGGAAATCTGACCGTTGTAAACCTTGGTCCAGCTCACGCCTCCGTCGGTTGTCCGATAGAGGCCGCTGTTGCAGTCATAGAGGTAGAATGTGTTGGCGAGTACCCGATCAGCTGTCACGCTGGTCCGGTCCAGGTAATAGAAATAGTTCAGACCACTCCAGTCAGTGATCCCGGCGATGTTGACGTTGGTCCAGGTCGTTCCCCCGTCCAGTGTGTACGCCGGCGGCTGGTTTCCGGTTGCCACCCAGATGAAGTTGGTGGGCGTGCTGGCTGCAATGCTGCCGCCAATGGTCGAGGTTGCCCACGACGGAAGCCCGGCAAACTTCTGCCATGTCTTTCCTCCGTCCGTGGAAAAGCCGGAATTCTCTTGGCCCCACCAATCCGATATCCCGACGACGAACGTCGAGTTCGTCGACGCGTAATCGAGCGACCAGCCCATCGAGAAACTGCCGCCACTGTAACTTGTGGCGTAGGCATCGGGGTTGCTGACATCGATGAACGCACGATCCCAGGAACCGAGGATCGGATCGCCTCCGGCAGGAGCAATGATGTCGTTGGCGACGAGTTGCTCGATACCGGCGCTGTGGGACGTCCAGGTGTAGGGCTGGTTCCACACGAGCTGAGAAGGAATCTGGGTATTCCAAACACCCACGCCGGCTGACTGCCACAGCTGACCGGGCACCAGAGGATCGAAGACCAGTCCTCCGACACCCATGTACTTGCTGGTGGTCTCCAGCCAAGGAACGTCGTTGGTTGACTCAAGCTGGCCATACCAGCTCCAGCCACTCCAACTTGCGCCGCCGTCGTGGCTCTCTTGGATGGTGCCGCCGGGCGTGCTGACCACAAGATGTGTCGAATCAAACGGGTCAATGGCAATGCCGTGAACGCCATTGTTGCTATCAGTCAGCAGCTTGGTCCAGCTGCCGTTGCTGTATTTCCAAAGCGTGCCGTCGCTGTTGCCGGTTGCATAATAACTGCCGTCGCTCGAGACCGCGGCATTCGCGACGTCCGCCGGTCCACCGATCGATTTCCAGGTCACGCCGCTATCGCTGCTCATGTACACACCGCTTCCAGCAGTGGCCACGAACACGTTCGCACCCTTTATAGTGATGCCCGTCAGATCCGTATCAGTAGTGTTGCTACCCTGCGGAACGGCGGTAATCTTGGCCCACGTGGTGCCTCCATCGCGCGTGACCCACAGGCCATCCTTCTGGGTACCGGCATAGACGACATTCGAATTGGTGGGATCGACGGCCATTTTCTCGCCGTTCATCCGGTCGTTCGTGTTCGGGTCGGTGCTATGAACCGGGAAGCTCGTCTTGATCCAGGTCCCGCCCCGATCGACCGATTTGTACAGGCCGTCGGCCATCGTCATGTAGATGACGTTCGTGTTGCTGGCAGAGATGCGAATTTCGTATACGCCGGCAGCAGCGAATGTCCCGGACGGCATGCTCGCGGCCGTAACCAGCTGGGTCCAGCCCGTGCCATTCCAGATGTAGGCACCATAAGTGTCCGTGCGCGCAACCATGGTGCCATCCGGCGCAACATCGATGCCCGTGATGAATCCGCCAGCACCAACCTTGAGGGTCTGCCAGGCAGCATCCATTGCCGAAATCGTACCCATTTAGATCTCCACCCTCCCCGACGGAGTTGCGGCAACACAGGCCGCGGTTTGACATCGAGCTCGAGGGTTGAAGTGCGTCCAAAAGGGTTAAGAATCCGCTTTGCCGCGGATAACCTCTCGGTAACTTCTTGTATTTTCTTGTAGTCATTCACCCGGTGCTGGCTGCACCGAGAGAGCCGCCCCCGACCCTCGCCCCGCGGTTGGGCTAGCCGCGAGAATATTTTGGGCCAGTGCGGACCTAATTAGTTATCGATGAGTTCGCGCGAACCATCGGCGAAACGTTTACAACGGGACCAGCCGCCCTGGACAAATTAACAGCATTGCCAGCGAGTTTAGAAAAAGCTGATTTTGATCAATTCTCCTCGGGTCTGCGCATCCATCGTCAGCAGACATTTCGAATCGCAACCGTTCTGGTCTTGCCCGCATCCTCGGTCGCGGGGACTGGCGCGGCTCGTGCAGCAGCATTAAGTGGGCTGCATGCTCAAGCCCATCGACCCCGCCCTTGCCCACGAGCCAACGTTGCTGCCGTTCGACTGGAATGATCCGTTCGGCCTCGACGAACAGCTCACCGATGAAGAACGACTGGTTCGCGATAGCGCTGCCGCCTTCGCAGCGGAGAAACTGGCACCTCGAGTCACGGACGCCTTCCTGAACGAGACCTTTGATCGCGCACTGCTCAGCGAGATGGGTGAAATGGGCCTTCTGGGTCCGACGATACCGGCCGAATATGGCGGTGCCGGCCTGGGCTATGTGGCCTATGGTCTGATTGCCCGCGAGATCGAGCGAGTTGACAGCGGTTATCGCTCGGTCATGAGCGTGCAAAGCTCGCTCGTGATGTACCCGATCTTCGCGTACGGCTCCGAAGCCCAGCGGCGTAAGTATCTGCCCGGCCTCGCCAAGGGAGAGCTGGTAGGCTGCTTCGGCCTCACCGAACCAGACGCGGGTTCCGATCCCGGTGGCATGCGCACGCGTGCCGAGAAGATCGACGGCGGCTATCGGCTGAGTGGATCCAAGATGTGGATCTCAAACTCGCCGGTGGCGGACGTTTTCGTCGTGTGGGCGAAGTCGGACGCCCATGGCGGAAAGATCCGCGGCTTCATCCTTGAAAAGGGAATGCCGGGCCTCTCAGCACCGCAGGTGAAGCAAAAGCTCAGCCTGCGCGCCTCCATTACCGGCGAGATCGTGATGGACGGGGTCGAAGTTGGCGAGGACTCGCTGCTCCCGAACGTCGAAGGCCTGAAAGGCCCGTTCGGCTGCCTGAATCGGGCGCGCTTCGGCATCGGCTGGGGCAGCATGGGGGCGGCCGAGGCCTGCTTCCATGCCGCCCGTCAGTACACGCTGGACCGCCATCAGTTCGGCCGCCCACTCGCGGCGACCCAGCTCGTCCAGCTCAAGCTTGCCAACATGGTTACGGAGATCACCCTGGGGCTTCAGGCCGCCCTGCGCGTTGGCCGCCGCCTGGAGGCGGGCGAGCTCATCCCCGAGACGATCAGCCTCATCAAGCGCAACAACGTGGGCAAGGCGCTCGACATTGCCCGCGTCGCCCGCGACATGCACGGCGGCAACGGCATCAGCGCCGAATTCCACGTCATGCGCCACCTCATGAACCTTGAAACGGTCAACACCTACGAGGGCACTCACGACGTGCACGCGCTGATCCTGGGTCGGGCGATTACGGGACTGAGCGCGTTCTGACGGAGCTCAGCTAGACCTACTGATTGACGTCGACCCTTAGGCAACCCGCGGCTGCGGTGCCGACATAGGCCCGACCAAAATGCTCTGGATCACCTGCAATGCAGGTTGGATCGGACAGCATCAGGCTGGGGAAACGGCTGAGCAGAATTGGCGGCGACGCGAACCAGTCCTGGCTGAAATACAGCCCTTTTTGCTTGCGCACTTCACCCCAGAAAAAGACGGTGGGCCGAGCCTGGCCCGCCGCGGGTTTGCCGAACCCGAAACAACTCACGTTTCGAACGGATTGGCCGACGTCTCGCCAACTCTTTCCGTCGTCTTGCGACCAGTAGAAGGAGTCGTTCTCGAAGTCGGCATGGGGAGTGTAGAGGATCTCCGCCGGCCGACCAGGAACATAGCTCAATTGGCACTGCCAAAATTGGCGTGCGTCTTGACCTTTCGCGAGGACAGCCTGCGGATCGTTGCTGCCGTCGCTGACCACGCCGCGCAACATCTGAGACCAGGTCTGGCCCCCGTCATGCGTGACCCAGATGCCGCCACGGGGTTCGGCGTACTGGTCGTTCTTGATGACCGTATAAACGAGCGCAAAGGTTCCTGGCCGGCTCTTGTCGGCAGTGATGTTCTTGCGCTGAACGTAGAAGGCGTTCGAGAAGTGCGATGTCGGGTTATTCCCGTCCAGCTTCACTGGCGACCACGACTTTCCGCCGTCGAGAGTGAAAGCACCGAAACTGTTGTTTGACGGAAGAAGTACAAGGTTCTTTCGAGTGCTCGCGGCGATGCACCCACCAACACCCCATCCGGTCGCTGGCATTCCCTCGAACGCTTGCCAGTTTCGGCCGCCATCCGCACTGAAGCCGGGAGCGGATCTGGGGCTCGGCGCGACTACGCCCACGAGATAATCAGGGTCATCGCCAGCGAAATCGAGGTAGCTCGCAGGTCCGACGAAGTCGGCAGTATGTTTCTGACCAGAAGCGACGGGGTAACGGAAGTCGTTGCGGAAACGCTGGTCGTCCTTGATGCGCCAGAACGGCTTATCCAATGCTGAGACAAAAGCGTTCCGACCGGGCACGCACATCACGTCGATGCAGCAGAGCTCTTCGATTCCAGCCGACCAGTCTTGAAGCGTGACGCCGTGATCCACGATGTCACCTCGCGCGACACCAACACCTTGAGCGATCCACATCGCTCCCTGCTTGCGGGGATCGAAAACAATCTGTGCCGGGAAGATCGTGGACAGGCCAGCCATCCACTGGATCTCTCCGCCGCCCTCCGTGAACTTGCCGGTGTCAAGGACTTCGAAGCTCTCGCCATCGTCGGTGCTGGAGAAGAACCAGCCGCCGCCATCGCTGCCGACGATGCTTCGCTCCCGATGTGGGTCGATGCCAATGACGAAGGCCTCGCGCCCGGGATCGCTTGCAGACCAGTTGCCTCCCCGCGGCAAGCGCCAGACCTTTCCTCCCTGAGCGCCTTTCGTTCGCTCGCAAACGTAGATCGAACCTTGTCGATCTCCCACCAGACATGACGCGAAAAGAGGTCCGCCGCTTACTGCGCTGAAGGTCCCGGACGGACCATTGGGGGATCGGAACAGGCCACGACCGGTGACAAAGACGTATGTCACATCGGGGTCAGCGGCGTCGAACAGGACAAGGTTCAGGCCCGCCTGCCCTTCATGCGATTTGGTCGTGGGCGGCAGGGCCGCTTGCAACCAGGATTGGCCGCCATCGGCTGAGTGCCACACGCCCTCCCCCCAGGTTCCTACGATGACCCGGTCGGGATCCCGTGGATGCACATCGATGGTTCGATTGTAGAGGCGCTGTTCACCCGTGTTCGCAAACATGGCGCGAGGCTGGAAGGCCGTCTGCACCATCGAACGACCACCGTCGGTGCTTTTCCAGATCCGCCCCCAGTAACTCGCGTAAATGACATCGGGGTTCGAAGGCGCCATGCGGATCCCCGCGACCCCGCGCCCGTCTGCCTCTGCGGGTTGCTTGTTCAAAAGCGCGATCTCGCCGGCCCGCAGGCTCGATGGGGTGAATAGCGGCCGCCACGCCTTGTCCGTACCGTCCCGAAGGAAGGCATTGTTCACGTCCGTCCTGCAAACCGTGCGATTGCCGTCCGCACTGACGTCGATACCCGTCACAAAGCCGCCGGCTCCCAGCGGAAGCTGTCGGATGGTGCAAGCAGTCGGCCCGGACCGTTCAGTCCGGCTAGGAAGCGCAGTCGCGAGCGGAATCTGCTGCTCTGGACGCAACACCGGTCGACCAGACCGGCCGCCAGCCAACCTCGCCGCAAGTCCGGCACTGGCAATACCAAGCCCAGCCAACAGCAGGGATCGGCGGCGCATGCCGGACTTCGCACCACGCGGAAGCTCGTCTGACTGCATGTAATCCGTGACCTTCCGCTGCCTTCGAACTCGACTCGGCTTCATCTTTGCCGCTGTCGCGACACTACCACACCTTCTGACCCGAGTTTTCCAGTAGCATCACACCAGTCTATTCTCGTGCCGCTTCCAGGACTGGAATTTTCCTCGCGCCCGTCTAGTGAAGCAAAGTTTGCTGAAGCCGCAGGGTGACGAGATTTGAAGTGGATTGCTCTCGCCCTGCTGCTGGTGGCCATCCCCGCGATCGCCGGATGGCTCCGAACCAGGCCGACCGGTGCTCCGATCGTCTGGGGCCTGCTGACGTTCTTGCCTTTCGTTATCACTCCCTGGCACCTCTTCGCCGCGCCATATTCCACGCCGATGTGGTCCGGCTATGTGAAGGGGTGGGAGTTCACTCTCCTTGATGCGATCGCGTTAGCCATTCTCGCCGGCAGCCCGCAGCGATGGCGCGGCCTGAAGCTCGTTGGGCCATTCGTTCTCTACCTCGTGGCCGTACTGCTTGCTGTCTTTCAAGCGCGCTTCACGAACCTTGCATTGTCCTACGCCTTTCAGCTCCTTCGAGTGGGACTGGTTCTCTTGGCTGCCACGCAAGTCATGCAGAATGATCGCGGCGAGCGAGCGCTGATCACGGGCCTGGTCCTGGGTCTCACGGTACAGGCCGCCTACGCTCTTGTCGCGCGGGCAGGCGGCGCCCTCCAGACCGGGGGCTCTCTGGGGCACCAGAATCTTCTTGGGTTTGCCTCGCACATGGCGATCATGCCCGTATTCGCTTCGCTCCTAGCCGGGCGAAATACAAAGATTGCGACCCTGGGTGTCTGCTCCGGACTTCTGGCAGTCGCGCTAACGGCATCGCGGGCCACCATCCTGATCTCTGGTACCGGCATGGTCACGACGTTGCTCATTTCCTGTTTCTTGCGGTTCAATGCGAGAAAGGGTGCGATCGCACTCGCAGGCATGATCGTTCTGGCCGGTGCATCCTGGTTAGCCTACGAAAGCCTGCAACGCCGGTTCCAGGTCCACGACATCGCTCTGCTGGAAGAAGACAGTCAGCGCATCGCCTTCGCAAGAGCTGCGGGTGATATTATCCGTGCAAAGCCGCTCGGTGTTGGCCCCAACTTCTACAATTTCATTGCGAATACGGAAGGGTACAATGCACGGGCAGGTGTAAACTGGTCGACCGGAAACCGGTCAGCCCAAGTACACAATTCCTACCTTCTTGCACTCGCCGAGACAGGGTACCCAGGCCTGGTTGCTCTCGTGATACTTTTAGGGTCGGGTATCTGGTTGGGATGTTTCCTGACTTGGCGCTTCAGGAGCCAACCTGAAAGTGAGCTTGCCCTGGGTCTTCTTATCGCTCTCCTATGCGTATGTGTTCACAGCTTCGTTGAGTGGATGCTGCTCATCTATCCGGTTCAATATCTTCTCGGTACCACGCTAGGCATGCTTGCTGGGCTTTCCATGCGGTTAAATGATACGCGTCGGCGAGCAATTTCTGTTGATTCAAGAGTACCAACCGCGCTCCGAAGGGTTCACGCGTGATTGGGGCGGGAAGTATTCTTCCCTCGCTTGATATCTCCTGACACATACACGTAAATAAAAAAGTCTCATCCATGTCGCTTCGCCGATCGCTTGTGTCGACCTATGCTGCTCAGGCGGCAATCTTCCTTATTACCTTCTCATCGACTATTGTCGTCGCAAGATTGGTCAGCCCGCGTGACTTCGGTGTCTTCGCAATGGCAAACGCCGTCTCGACAGTCATAAATGTTTTCATGCAGTTCGGTCTCGCTAAGTACGTGATGCGAGAGTCAGAGCTTGATCGTGACACTCTTCGTTCGCTGTTTACAGTGAACGTGCTCATGACTCTACTATACGTGGGCGCCATACTGGTCGGATCCGCAACAGCTGGTCGGCTATTCGGTTCGGTCGAGGTCGGCCGCTTTCTCCTGGTTTTCGCCTTGTTTCCACTGCTTGGAATGCTCGAATTCATTCCTTCTGCTATCTGCGCTCGAGATATGCGGTTCGGCATCGTCTCGGTCATCAGCGTAGCCAAGGCGACGGTCACGGCAATTGCGACAATCGTCCTCGCCAGTCGTGGTCACGCCTACATGAGTTTCGCGTGGGGGCAGATTCTCGGTTGGGCGGTCACAGCGACATGCTACAACGCAGTAGTCTGGAGGCCTGACGTTTGGCGGCTTCGCTTCAAGGGCATCCGTTCGATCCTGCACTTCGGCTCGCAGATGATTGGGATCTCCGGTCTGGCTAATCTGAGTACCCGCGCAGGCGAGATGTTGCTCGGCTCGTTTCTGGGGCTCGCGAGCCTCGGCCTTTATACGCGCGCGTCCAGCCTTCCCACGACGCTCTACCAAAACATCTATGGCGCTGGGAGCAACGTCATCTTCAGCAAACTCTCGCACGACCTACGTGAGCAAGGCGCATTCCACGAAACGTACGTCCGCTTCATGCGGCTGCTGCTTGGTCTATTGTGGCCGATGATGATCGGGCTCGCCATTCTTGCCCAGCCAGTCATTCACCTGCTCTATGGCCCCAAGTGGCAGGCCGCAGCGACTCCGCTTTCGCTGCTGACTCTGGCTTCCGCTGTGACCATCGCCATCGGAATGGTGGCCGAGGTTTTCATCCTGCGGCATGAGACAAAGCAGCAGGTCCGAATAGAAGCGATACGATCGGGAGCCGGAATCGGTTTGTTCGCCCTAGGTGCCCTGGTGAGTTTGCCGCTTGCGGCTGCCGCCAAACTGGCTGAGGCGCTGCTCGCCTTCTTGCTTTACCGCCGCCCCATGAACCGGCTTGTTGGTGGTCCGGCCGGAGAACTCCGGCGCGTCTACGCCGAAGGGCTGCTTGTTAGCGCTGCCGCCGTGCTGCCTGCGCTCGGTTTGATGCTGTGGACCAGGTTCTCGCCCGAGACAGGTCTCTTGCCGATCATCGCCAGCGTCTTGGCGGGCGTCCTGCTCTGGTCGCTGCTGCTCTTGCGGCGCAAGCATCCCATCGCAACGGAGATCCTGGCGCTCGTTAACCGAGTTCGCTGACGGCGCCGTCAATGTCTCAAGTCGGCACAACGCCTTCCCACTCCCTTGTGACAATCCGCCGATTGCACCACCAAATCCGAGTGAACTCCGCTTTACAGCTCTCGTGAGGCAGTGAAGGTGGAGTTAACAGGGATTAGGTTCTTCTAACGCTGAAAGCCGGCGGGTTGCCGGGATAAACCAAGGGGACTCGTCGTGAACTCACTGTTTCGGAAGACCGCTGTAGGCGCGGTATTCGCCATTGCGGCGCTAGCCGCTACCCCGGCTTCGGCCACCACCGAGGTGCCCGTGACCGGCACGCTCACCGGCTGCGCCACCGGCCCGATCGCGCCGCCTGCCGACAAGTGCGCCGGTTATTTCTCCGGCAACGATTTCAGCAACTTGAGCAGCGATGTCAGCATGCAGCAAAGCGCCATTAATGCACTGCTCGGCAATACCAGCTACACCGTTGACTTCAACGCCCTGAAGGACGCCGGTCTCGTGGTGTCGGGTAGTGACCTCAACGCCCTGAACAACCTGCTGGCTGGCGCCGGCGGTCAGGTGTTGCTCGGCCTTCACTGGGGCAACGTCCCGGGTGCCGCGGGTAACGTTTCGGCTTTCTATCTCTGGAACAACGCTACCCCCGGTTCGATCCACCTGACCGACACGCAGGGCTACTCGAACGCGGTCCTCTACCGCGCCACCGCCGCCGTGCCGGAGCCGGCGACCTGGGCGCTGATGCTGCTCGGTTTCGGTGGCATGGGCGTGTCGATGCGTCGCCGCCGCTTGGTCAGCGCGCTGCCGCAGATGGCCTGACGTTCGGCTTCTTGATGGTACTGGAGGGAGGTGCGGTTCGCCGCGCCTCCCTTCTTGTTAGGGCAGCGTGCTCACCATTTGATGAACGATCACGCTACCGCGAGTAGCGGCCGTTCCGTGAGCCCGCGACTAGCAGGTGGGGCTGTTGCCCACCGCCTTGAGGTCATTGGCGCCGACCGCCTTTACGCGGGAGGCTCCACCGGTGCCGCAGTCGTTGGTCGCGGCGCTGCTCTTCTTCTTTGCGGCCGGGGCAACCTCGGGTGCGGGTTCGCCAAGGATCAGCTGACCTCGTGCCAGGTCGGCCTGAAGGGTGGAACGCTCCGGCGCCGGCTTGGCCACGGTCTCTATCTGCTGAACTTGGTCTTCCTCAACCTTGGGCGCGACGGGAAGATTGGGATCGATCGCAACCGCTGGTGCCGCCGAGTCGAGCCCCTGTTCGATGAGGTCAGTTGCCGGCAACGGCGGTGGCAGTGGTTCGATCCCGGCATAACGCTGACTGAAGGCGTTACTGGCGCCATTCCCGCCACGCAGCCGGTAGAAGATGTGCCGGCCGATCACTGCGGTCTTATCGAGGGAATCGGCCCAATAGGGCAGCACGTAATTGGCATGATAATGAGTCGCGTGACCCACGGGGGCAAAAACCCGGCCGGCCAGCGCCTCGGTCGCGATCAGGCGCGAGCGAGCCCATAGATAGCCTGAAGGCACGTGGGCCAGCGAACCGTCGCAGGTGAAGGTGAACTGGCAGCCGGTCGCCTTGTTGCTCCCCTGGTAAACGACACCGCAAACGCTGTTGGGAAAACCCGGATGCCGGAGGCGGTTCAGCACCACCTGCGCGACCGCCCTGCCCCCGTCCACGCCCTCGGAAGCCGCCTCGTAATAGACGGCCTGGGTCAGGCAATCGACCGCGCGCAGCCTGCTGATCACGTCGCCGCTGAACCGGAACTTTGCCGCCGCCGTGTCCGGCCGCGTCACAATGGGCCGCTCCGCGTTCTGCGCGATTGCGTCCTCCGGCGTCAGCGGACGGAATAGGTCCGGCGGCGGCAATGCCGGCAGGACGCTGGTCGAAACCGGGCTACCCGCCGCGGCGGCGCTGGCGGCGCTCGCTGATTGCTTCGCATGCCCGCGCCAGGGTTGGAACCACCACAGCGCGGCGGCGACGGCAAGCGCCGCCATGACCACTGCGGCGATAATCAGGCGCCGCCGGCGACGGCGCGCGAGAATGGCTCGCGGCGATGGTGGCGGCGGAGGTGTCGGCGCACCCAGCTGCAGGTGGCGAGCGCCCGTACGAGTCTCGATCTGCAGCATCAGCGGTGCCGCCCCCGCTCTCGCAGCGCCATTCGGAACACGCGCGGACCTTCGACCAGATACCGACGCCACAGCCGACCCGGGTCGCTGGCCAGGCGGTAGGCCCATTCGAGGCTGAGTTGCTGGAGGATTCGCGGTGCCCGACGCTGGTCTCCGGTGATGAACTCAAGGGATGCGCCGATGCATAAGGCCATACCGCGCGCTTCGGGAAAGGAACGAACGGCGCCCGCCACCATCTCCTGCTGGGGTGAGCCTACGGCAATGAACGTGAAACGCGCCCGGGCCTGCGCGATGAAGGCCGCCGCGGATCGGCGCGCTTCGGCATCGCGACGGAGCCCCATCGGGGCGAGGTACTGGGTGAATCCGACCGCCGGGTAGCGGGCCTGGAGGGCCTGACGAAGCTCCTTGCTCCCGCCGACAATTGCGATCCGGTCGCCGGGCCGGATTACCTGTTCGAACAACCGAACGGTGAGATCACTTCCTGCCACGAGAGGCAAGTCGAGGCCGTGGATCTGGCCAAGCTTCTGGATGATGCGGCTGTCGCAGACGGATATATCCGCCGTCTCTTACAGGGGAAGCAGAAGGTCGCGGTCGGGCGCTGAATCGAGCCGCACCACATGGTCGACGTTCGGCGTGACCACATAGCCATAAGGGCTGTCGCTCGTGACCGCGGCCATCCGTTCGAGGACCTGGGTCATGGTCAACGGATCAAAACGGACACCGAGGAACGCGACCCGATCAGTAGGCATCGCTGTCCAGGAACACGGCCCGCACGGTCAGCAGCAGGATCCAGATGTCGAGGCCGACCGACCAGCGGTTGATATATTCCTGATCGAGCTCAACCCGCCGCTTGGCGCGGTCCATCGTGCGGATCTCGCCGCGCAGGCCCTTCACCTGCGCAAGGCCGGTGATACCGGGCTTGACCCGATGGCGGCCCGCGTAACCCTTGACTGCCTCCTGGTAATAGAGGTCGCCCACCCGCATGTGGGTCGCATGCGGCCGCGGGCCGACCATCGACATGTCACCCTTGAAGACATTGAGAAGCTGCGGAAGCTCATCGATGCTGAGGCGGCGGATGATGCGCCCAACCGGAGTGATGCGGGGGTCTGACTTGGTCGTGGTCTGGTGGCCGACAAGATCCGTCAGGTCGGCGTACATCGACCGGAACTTGTAGACCTGAATGACTTCGTTGTTGAAGCCGACCCGCGGCTGGACGAACAGAACCGGGCCGGCGCTGGTCAGCCGGATCAGCAGCGCGGTGAACAGCATGATCGGCGAGAGAAGGATCAGCGCGATGGTCGAGAGCACGACGTCTTCCAGGCGCTTCACAAGCCCGCTGACGTCACGCCACGGCCGCTGCCACAAGGTCAGCACCGGAAGCGTGCCGAGCAGGCGGACCCGGTAGTCCGGCGCGAGATCGACCGCCTGGTCGGGAATGAGCGAGATATCGACGCAGACCGAACTCAACCGGTCCATGATTTCGTGAAGCCGTTCGGGCGGCAGGTTCCGAACGCTGATCAGGACCTGGTCCACCTGCCCCTTACGCGCCATGCCAGCCAAGTCCTCGCTGCCGCCAAGGAATGGCATGGCGTCGATTTCCCTGATCTTGGGACGATCGTCCGCAAAGCCCACGAAGCGCAGATGGGCGAGGCCGCTGGTCCCGAGCACGCGCCTGATCGCCTCGATGGAGTCGGCATCGGCACCATAAAAGGCGATGCGCTGGCCGATCACCTCACGCCTGGCGAGGCGGTTCAGGATACCGCGGAAGATCGGCCTCGACGCGCCGAGGAGAATGACCGTGACCACGAGATAGAGCGAACTCATCCCGCGCGAGAAGCCATCCACCATGCCCGCCAGGAACACGAGGGCGGTTGCGACCAGGCCCGCAAGAAGGGCGTCGAACACCGCGCTGTCGCCGCGCTCGCTGATGGTGAACAGGTTCTGGAGGTAGCTGTCCTTGCTCGCGCGAAGCAGGATGAAGGTTCCGACCATCGCCGTGCCCGCGAACAGGTGGACGGAGATGACCAGCCGCTGGCCCACCAGCAACTCGTACAGGAAATAGGCAATCGGAACTGCCAGTGCGCAACTCAGGATGTCGCGCAGGAACAGCAGCGGCCCGACGATGTTGGACGTGAAGCGAACCGCATTGTCCACCAGGCGCGGACGCGCGGGCACGGTCGCCCGCGGCTCGGCCACTCCCGGCTCCGCCACGACCGTCTCGGTCCCAGAACTCATGCGAAGCTCCGAATCATCGCGTCGTTTCGCTGATCATTATATTCTTCCCGGAGGGACTGGGCTGCCGAAGGCCCATCCATTCGTTGAACGAAGGATTGTAACGCCTGGTAAATGGATCGGTCCGCCGGAATATCGTGAAATCCGTCCCAAAGAGTCCTTTTCGCCGCATCGGGTTGCCCGGCGGCCACATAGGTGTTGGCCAGAAGCAAGCGCGCCTCGGACGACGCACGGTCGGCCGCAACGAACTTCTGGGCGTCTTCGATGGCTCCCTGATGCTGCCCTGCCCTGCTCCGAAGCATGGCGCGACCCCGCAGGGCCTTCACGTTAGCTCCGTCCAGCGCAAGAGCTTCGTTCAGTAGTTGCACCGCCGGCCCTGCCTGACCAAGCATTCCAATCGCTGTCGCGTAGAGCGCATTGGCATTGATGTTGGTGGCGGTCACCGGCTCGGTAGCGCTGCCCTCGAGCATGTCGGCGACGAGCTTGGGCTTGCCGGCGCGAAGGATGAAGTTGGCGATCGCCACCTTCTTCTCGAGCGGCGCCTCCTCGCCCGCGCGGACGGCCACGGGAAGCGCCAGATCAGCCTGACCGGTGAGCAGCCACGGGTTCAGCAGCGCCGTTGCCTCCTGCGAGGAAGCCTGACTGAGCCCGGCCTTGAGATCCGGAAGCGCGGCTTGCGGCCTGCCGGCTCGGATTTCGGCAAGGATCAACCGTCCACGGACATCCTGATCCTTGGGCACCCAGTTGAGCAGCAGTCGGGCCGTTGAGCCCGCATCCGCCCACTGCTCGCGATACTCATAGAGCCCCAGCAGCGCCCTGAGGCTGAGCTGGTCGGACGGCTGCGCCTGTACCTGTTCCCGCAGCAGGGCGACTGCTTCGTCCGGCTTGCCTTCCTGAAGCCGCACACGCGACCGCAGCACCTTGCCGCTCGGGTCGAAGCTGTTGGCCGCCAGAATGAGTCCGGCTTGCTTGTCGGCCTCGGCAAGGTCGCCGCGCCGAAGAGCAACATAGCCATAGGTAAGCGGCACGGCGGGATCGCTGGCGTTCACCAGCTCGAGCTCGCGCGCATATTTCTCGGCCTGATCCAGCTGCCCGCCGCGAAGCGCGATCTGGGTCAGGAAGCCCAGCACGGCCGGATCGGCCCGATTGAGCTCGTAGGCGCGCTGAAAGGCGTTGAACGCGGCGCCGAGATCTCCAAGCTGGACCTGCACCTTGCCCAGTTCGACCCAATATTGCGCCTGCGTGTCATCGGCCGCGACCAGGGCAAGCAAGGCCTTCCTGATCGCTTGCACATCACCTTGGGCGACCGCTGTCTGATACTGGTTTACAGCGGTCTGGCTCTTGGCTTCCCGTGAGTTGCAAGCGGTCAGCAAGAGGCTGGCCGACAGCGTCGCAAAGAGGAACAGGGTGGAATGCAACCGAAGATTCATAGGTCGGTGCCACTAGACCTTTGAGTGAATTGTGACCAGAAGCGTGAGAGCTGGCGCTTCGGCGCATGATGGTTCGTGTGAGGGGATCTAGCGTGCGATTGCTTACTTTTTTGTTCATGATGATCGCAATGGCCGTTGGCGGCATCGCCGACACCGCCAAGGCGCAGGCCAGCGCGGCCACCCCGGGCGTCGCCTATCGCATCAACCCGGGCGACGAACTCGACATCCTAGTGTGGGGTGATGAGCGGCTCCAGCGGTCGGTTCGGGTGTTGCCGGACGGGACGTTCGCCTTCCCGCTGGTGGGACAGGTCGTGGCATCCGGCCGCCTTCCTTCGGAGCTTGAGCGGATCATTACCGCAGGCCTGCAGCCGCAATATCGCGGCCAGGTCCCGCAGGTCACCGTGTCGGTGAAGAACCCCGCCGGCTTTCAGTTCTCGGTCATCGGCAAGGTCAAGGGACCGGGCACCTTCACCCCGGGCCGCTACGTCAACGCGCTCGAAGCCTTGAGCATTGCTGGTGGGCCGACGGAGTTCGCCGACCTCAACAACATCCGCATCGTCCGCAAGGTCGGCGAAGGTCTCACCACCATTCGCATCGGGCTTGGTGACGCAATCAAGGGCAGCGGTAGCCGCATCACTCCCGCGCAGAACCCGCAGATCATGAGCGGCGACACATTGGTGGTTCCATGATGACGCGCCCACTGACCCTTGGACTGCTCGCCGCCTCGGCGCTTGCTGTACCTTCCGCGATATCGGCCAAGAGCCAGACTTACGTCGATGTGAGTGCGGGTCTTGGTTATTCGACCAACCCGCTGCTCGCCCCCGGCGGTGACACGGGAAGCGCCTTCGGGCGCTTTTCGCTCTACGGCTATCATGGCTGGACGACGGAGCGGACCAGCTCCAGCATCTCGGCCTACGTCGAGAATGACGCCTATTTCCGCCGCTACGGCAACAAGCAGGTGTTCAACCTTTCGGCCAACACGCGCTATGTCGCCAACGAGAAGGTCACGCTGTTCGGCAACCTGGGCCTGAGCGGCGATATCGGCGGTCAGCTGGGCTCGCGCTTCTATGGCGTTCCGGCAGGATCCGTCACGCCCGACCCAGCCATTCCGTCGACGGTGGTGATCGTTGATCCAAACCTGTTCGGCCTGAACCAACGCCAGTACACGCTGTCCGGCAGCGGCGGCGCTAACATCGTGCTGTCTCCGAAGGACGCGCTGAATATCACGGCCGGCGCGCAGCACTTGTTCGTGGCGGGCAGCAACGTCCTCGATTACACGTCCTACAACACCACGGTTGGCTATAATCGCCAGCTGAACGAGCGCCTCTCGGTTGGGGGCCGCCTGCTGGTGCAGTACGCCGACTACAAGTTCGGCCGCTCCATCTTCGAGATCGGGCCGCAGGCAACAGTAACCGCCCAGCTGAGCGAACATTGGGACCTGAGCGCGGCTGTCGGCTTTGTCCGCACGACGCAGGACTTCGGCGTCACGGGAATCGACAACTCGTCCAGCATCAACCTCGCGCTCGACGGCTCCCTGTGCCGCCAGCTGGAATATGAGCGGATCTGTGCCCGTGCGGCTCGACGCACCCAAAGTTCGGTGATCGGTGCGGCGCCGGTCTCGACCACTGCTTCGCTGGAATATTACCGCAAGCTTGGCCCCAAGGATTCGATCCAGGGCTCGGCCTCGGTCGCCCGGACTGGCGGGTACCGAATTGCCAACCAGACCGGCAGCTCCACTTTCTACACGGCAAGTGCCGCCTACGATCGCCTGATCAACGACCGCATCTCTGCCGGGGTTCAGGCCTCCTGGCGCAAGCTCAGCTTCGCTGGACCGGACCCGAAGACCGATGTGGGCGGCTCGGTGTACCTCCGCTACCGCTTGGGTGATATCCGATGAATGCAGTGAACGCGGTTGATTACGACGGCGGCGAGGTTGGCAGTGGCGGTATCGGGTGGTTCTTCAACCACTTGCCGACCATTTTCTGGCAGCGCCGGATGCTGGTTATCGTTCCTTTCGTCGTCCTCACGCTGGCAGCGATCGTCGCCGCTTTCTCGCTTCCTACCATTTACCGCTCGAAGGCGACGCTGCTGGTCCAGGGCCAGCAGATCCAGGGCACCTATGTCCAGGCACCGCAGGCCGGCGATATCGAACAGCGCATCGCCCGCATCCGCGAGCGGGTGCTGAGCCGCGGCGACCTCATCCAGCTTATCGAGCAGAACAACCTCTACGTCAGCGACCGACGCTCGAAGCCGCTCTCGAAGGTCGTCGAGAAGATGCGCGATGCGACCACCGTGGGCGCCCAGGCCAACGACCTTGGCGGTAATGCGGCAAGCGGTCCGAACACGGTCGCAATCGACATCAGCTTCGATTATCCAGATCCCGCCCAGGCGCAGGTCGTCCTTCAGAGTTTCGTCAACAGCTTCCTTACGATGGATACCGAGGACGTGTCGGAGCAGGCGCGCATCGGCGTTCGCTTCCTTCAGGATCAGGCCGACAAGCTCCGCGCGCAGATTTCGACAATCGAGAACCAGCTGACCGAGCTCAAGTCCCGCAATGGCTCCGCTCTCGCCAATACCAACGGTGGCGGGATGATGATGGATCTGGGCAGCTACAGCGCCCAGATCACGAGCCTTGAGACCCAGAACCGGCAGCTGCTGGTCCAGGCAAGCCGGACGGGCGGCAAGGACCCGCAGGTCGCCGCCGCCGAAAGCGCGCTCGCCGCGGCACAGGCGCTCTACAACGACAGCCACCCTGACGTTCAGGCCGCGCGCGAACGGCTCCGGGCGGTCCAGCAGATGGTCCGGGCCAACCCGGGCAGCGACGACGCCGCGATGGTTCGCGCGCAGATCGCCGCGAACAACCAGGCCATTGCCTCCCTTCAGGCGGCGCGGTCGCAAGCGATGGCGCGCGCCCAGGCGTCAATGGCGGGTTCGGCCCGGGCTCCAGCCATCCTCGAGCAGGCCATGCAGCTGGAGAACCAGGCACAGGCACTTCGTGACCAGTACAACAAGGTCTCGGATGAGTTGCTGAAGGCGCAGAACAGCGCCCGTCTCGCCAACGAACAGCGCGCCGAGCGCCTGTCCCTGGTCGAGGCGCCGAACCTTCCGGACACGCCCTACTCACCCAACCGGCCGCTGCTGATTGCGGCGGGCGCCATCGTCGGGCTGTTCCTCGGCCTGGTGCTGGCATTCGCGGTTGAGCTGCTTCGCAAGCCGCTGCGCAGCCCGGCCCAGATCGAGACCATGGGCCTGCCAATCTTGGGCGTGGTGCCGCTGATCGACGACAAGAAGCGGAAGAGCCGGTTCAGGCTTCCCTTCCGCAAGAAGGATCTGAAATTTGCCTAGCAGTTTCTCCGCGCAGCAGGAGCATGCAATGACCTCCCCCGCCGGCGTCCTCGACGATGTTCGGCGCGCGCTCGCCAATCCGCTCACCATCGAATGGGGAGCGGACAAGGCGATCGCCGGCGGGATCTATGGCTTCAACAGCATCGATCCCCGCTCACGCAGCTTCAACCTCATTCGCGGCAAGCTGCTCGAGCGCAAGCGCAAGCGCGGTCTGCGCATGGTGGGCGTGGTTTCGGCGACCCCGAACGTCGGCAAGTCCTTCGTGTCCGCCAATATCAGCGCCAGCCTCAGCCGCGACCCGCAGGTGCGGACCTTTGCGGTCGACCTCGACCTGCGCCGCGGCTCATTGAGCCAGCAGTTCGGCTTCATCCCGCAACAGGGCCTCAGCGGCTACCTCGACGGCGACGGACCGCTTGAAGTGTATGACCTGGCGGGTGAGCGCCTGCACGTGGTGCCGACCCGTGGTGGCCCGTTCCACTCGGCCGAGTTGCTCGCCAACTCGCGAGCTCAGGCACTGTTCGCCGCCATGCGTGAGAGCGATCCGACCAACATCTTCGTCTGCGATCTCCCGCCCGTTTTCGCCAATGACGATGCGGTGGCGACCATGGCCAACCTCGACAGCTACGTGCTGGTCGCCGAGGAAGGCCGGACTACGGAGCGCGAGATTCGTGACTCGGTCGAGGCGCTGGGCCGCGAGCGCTTGAGCGGCGTGATCCTCAACAAGTTCCGCGGCGGCGTGGTCAGCGATGGCTATGGCGTCGAGAGCTATTATGCGCAGGGCTACGGCGCGGAGGTCTGAGGGCACCCGCCCTGCCCCGAAACCTGCCATGTGACCGAATGGCCACCGCCGTGACGCGCGTGCATCGCCCGCTTTCGAGACTGCCGGCCGCTTGCTAGGGTCAGCCGCAATGGAACCTGACTCCTCCTCGACAATCGACACCCCCTTCGACGCCGCCCTGTCGGAGCGCTACCTAGTCTATGCGCTGTCGACGATCACCGCCCGCTCTCTCCCTGACGTCCGGGACGGTCTGAAGCCGGTTCACCGGCGCCTGCTGTGGGCCATGCGACTGCTACGGCTCGACCCCGCCGGCTCCTACAAGAAGTCGGCCCGCGTCGTTGGTGACGTGATCGGCAAATATCACCCGCATGGCGACCAGTCGGTCTATGACGCTATGGTCCGCCTCGCTCAGGATTTCGCGCTCCGCTATCCGCTGGTCGACGGTCAGGGCAACTTTGGCAACATCGACGGCGATAACGCCGCAGCCTATCGCTACACGGAAGCCAAGCTGACGCCCATCGCGATGCAGCTGATGAGCGGCCTCGACGAGGGCACCGTCGGCTTCCGGCCCACCTACAATGGCGAGGAGGAAGAGCCTGAGGTCTTCCCGGGCCTCTTTCCCAACCTGCTCGCCAACGGCGCCAGCGGGATCGCGGTCGGCATGGCGACCAGCATTCCGCCGCATAATGTCAGCGAACTGCTCGACGCGGCGACCCACCTCATCGACAATCCGCACGCGGAAACGCGCGACCTGCTGGACTTCGTGTCCGGACCGGACTTTCCGACCGGCGGTGCGGTGGTCGACAGCAAGGAGGCGATTGCCCTGGCCTATGAGACGGGACGCGGCAGCTTCCGCCTCCGGGCCACCGTCAGCCAAGAGAAGGAAAAAGGCGGCGGCTGGTACCTGCTGGTCACCGAAATCCCCTACGGCGTTCAGAAGGGCAAGTTGATCGAGCAGATCGCCGATCTCATCGCCAACAAGAAATTGCCGATCCTCGCCGACGTCCGCGACGAGAGCGCGGAAGATCTGCGCATCGTGCTTGAACCGCGCAGCCGCACGGTCGAGCCCGAGTTGCTGCTCGAGAGCCTCTACCGCCTGACCGACCTCGAGATCCGCTTCCCGCTCAACCTCAACGTCCTCGATGCGCAGCGCACGCCGGGCGTGATGAGCCTGAAGCAGTGCCTGACCGCCTGGCTGTCCTTCCAGATCGAGGTCATGCTCAACCGCTCGACCACGCGGATCGGCAAGATCGACGACCGGCTGGAGCTGCTCGACGGCTTCCTCGTCGCCTACCTCAACCTCGATCGGGTGATCGAGATCATCCGTACCGAGGACGAACCCAAGGCGGTGATGATCGCCGAGTTCAGCCTCATTGACCGGCAGGCCGAGGCGATCCTCAACATGCGCCTGCGCTCCCTGCGCAAGCTCGAGGAGTTCGAGATTGGCAAGGAGCGGGCGGCGCTTGCCAAGGAGCGCGAGGAACTCGCGAAGCTGATCGAGAGCCCGACGCGGCAGCGCACCCGGCTCAAGAAGGAACTGGGGCAGGTCCGCGACAAGTTCGGCGACGAGCGCCGCACCCGGATCGAGGAAGGTCCCGCCACGCGCGCCGAGATCGACTGGTCGCGGATGATCGAGAAGGAACCGATCACCGTTATCCTTTCCCAGCGCGGCTGGATCCGGGCCATGCGGGGCCATGTCGCGCTGGATGATGCCGAGACGCTGAAGTTCCGCGAGGGCGACGGCCTCCACAAGATCTTCCATGCCCAGACGACCGACCGCCTGCTGCTCACCGCCGAAAACGGCCGCGTCTACACGCTTGGCGGCGACAAGCTTCCGGGCGGGCGCGGCTTTGGTGAGCCGGTGCGCCTGTCGATCGACCTCCCCGCCGAGGTGGAGATCGCCGACCTGTTCGTCGTCCGCCCCGAGATGAAGCTGCTGGTCGCCTCCAGCGACGGGCGCGGGTTCATCACCAGCGGCGAAGCCGTGCTGGCCGAGACCCGCAAGGGCAAGCAGCTGCTGAACCTCCGCACCGGAGCGAAGCTCGCTTCGCTCCGTCCCATTCCCACCGATGCCGACGCGGTCGCCGTCGTTGGCGAGAACCGCAAGCTGCTGGTCTTCATGCTGACAGAACTGCCCGAGATGGGCCGTGGTTCGGGCGTTCAGCTGCAGCGCTACCGGGATGGCGGCCTGGCCGACCTCAAGCCGCTCAAGCTGTCCGAGGGCCTCAGCTGGGGCATGGGCGGCGACAGCGGCCGGACCCGCACCGAAGCCGACCTGACGGCCTGGAAGGGCATCCGCGGCGCCAGCGGCCGCATCGCGCCGCTCGGCTTTCCCCGCAGCAACCGCTTCTAGTCGGCCACGCCCAACTCGGCGAGCAGCCATTCGCGGAAGCGCTTGATCTTGGGGATGTTGCGGCGCTCGGGCGGCCACACCAGCCAGTAGGCGTAGCCCGCGGTCGATGTCTGCTCGAACGGCTGCACCAGCCGTCCGGTGCGAAGGTCCTGGCGCCACAGGAACGGCGTCAGCAGGGCGATCCCCTGCCCCGCCATCGCCGCATGTCCTTCGTTCGCCTGATTATCGAGCCGGATGCCGCCGCGCTTGGCGGTCGAATCGAAGGTCACGCCCGCGTCCGCGAACCAGATCCGCCACCATTCGTCGTGCGGACTGAGCAGCGGCAGTTCGGTGAGATCCGCCGGGCGCAACGCGTGTCCAAGATCGGTCTCGACCCGCCTGATCAGCTCAGGAGAAGCAATCGGCGTGAACTCGCTGCGGATCAGCAGGCACTGCTCCAGCCCATCCCAGTCGCCGCGGCCCGCCCTGATCGCAACGTCCGCTTCGCCCGTCCGCAGGTCGGCCAGTCGATCATCGGTATTGAGCCGCACCGCCAGGTCCGGATGCGCGATCTGGAACCGGCCCAGCGTCCACGCCAGCCAGGTGTTGGCGAAAGTATAGGTGGTCGCGATGGTCAGCAGCGCCTCGTCCTCGGCGCGCGTGCTGGCGAACGCCTGCTCGATCCGGTCGAATGCCTGGCTGAGCGCCGGCAGCAACTGGCGGCCGAGTGGAGTCAGCCGCGCACGGCCCTTTTCGCGCACGAACAAGGGCGCTCCGAGCCGGTCCTCCAGGCTTTTCACCTGATAGGAAACGGCCGCCTGCGTCATGCCCAGTTCGCTTGCAGCCGAGGTGAAATTCTCGTGCCGTGCAGCGGCCTCGAACACCCTCACGGCGGTTAGTGGCGGCAGGTTCCGCATCCTGCAGACCATAACTCCTCTTTATGGCTCATGCCAAGCGTTCGATTGGCGTAACGATCGGCAGGAGCATAGATGATCGGGGTCGCTGAAGCTGCGAACCCGCCTCCCCCAGCGCTCTTTCGCGGGCCCGGCGACGACGCAGGCGAGACAGGAAGATGATTGTCATGGCTTATGGACTGAACACCCGTATGTTCCTCGCGGCCGAGCCGCTACCCGAACGGGATTTGGCCGCCGAACGTGCCAGCGCGGTGTGGCGCCAGCTGCACGCTGACGAGCGACTGCGCGCCGTCGAGCGGCGACTTCGCGCCGCCTGACCCTGGCCCTGACCCCACACGAAAAGGAGTAAGTGCGATGCGCGATCATAATCTCGACCAGGGGTATGACGAAGGTCGGCGAGCGCTGAACCACGATTACAAGCTGCTGCTGGCGCGAGCCCGCGTTGCCCTGCGGGCGGTTGGCCGGGCCCATCACCGGGTGTTCTGGTCGTCGCCCTGGGAACGCCGGCCCGTTCGCTGATCATCGGGCAGTCGTTGCACGGCTGCCCCCGCTGCCCTATAGGGCTGAGCCAATCCGCCCCGGCCTCTCGGCATCGTCCAGAGCGGCCGGGGCGCCGTCATTTAGCGTTTGGGGAACACGCCCTTATGGCTCGTCGCCGCCAGATCTACGAAGGCAAGGCCAAGATCCTCTACGAGGGTCCCGAGCCGGGTACGCTGATCCAGTACTTCAAGGACGACGCCACCGCCTTCAACGCGCAGAAGCGCGGCACGATCAGCGGCAAGGGCGTCATCAACAACCGGATCAGCGAGCATATCTTCACCTCGCTGGCGATGATCGGCGTACCGACGCATTTCATTCGCCGTCTCAACATGCGCGAACAACTCATTCGCCAGTGCGAGATCGTGCCGATCGAGGTGGTGGTCCGCAACGTCGCCGCCGGCTCGCTGTCGAAGCGCCTCGGGATCGAGGAAGGCACCCAGCTTCCCCGCACCATCATCGAATATTACCTCAAGGACGATGCGCTCGGCGATCCGATGGTCGCGGACGAGCATATCGCCTGCTTCGGCTGGGCCAGCCAGGAGGAGATGAACGACATCGCCGACATGGCGATCCGGGTGAACGACTTCATGGCGGGGCTGTTCGCCGCCATCAACATCCGCCTGGTGGACTTCAAGCTGGAGTTCGGGCGCGTCTACGAGAACGACTTCCCGCGCATCATCCTGGCCGATGAGATCAGCCCCGATGGCTGCCGCCTGTGGGACATGAAGTCCGGTGAGAAGCTCGACAAGGACCGCTTTCGGCAGAGCCTCGGCGGAGAGGCCGAAGCCTATCAGGAGGTCGCCCGCCGCCTCGGCCTGCTGCGCGACGAGGAATTCGCGGTTCTCGACCTCGACAGCCATCGCAAGAAGAAGGGGCTCTAGTCCCCTTCCGCAATGGGGCTGCCCCGCGTCCGCATCGTTACCCTGAACGCCGCGCTGGGGCCGCTCGATTATCGGGTGCCCGACGGCGTGGAGGTGTCGCCAGGCCAGGTCGTCGTCGCGCCGCTCGGCCCGCGGCCGATGATCGGCGTGGTGTGGGAACCGGAGCGGCTGCCGACCGATGAGGTGGGCGACAACCGGCTGCGCTATCTCACCTCCGTCCTGCCGCAGCCTGTCATCCAGCCCGCGCTGCGCCGTCTGTGCGAGTGGACCGCCGATTATTACCTGAGCCCGCTCGCCGCCGTGCTGCGAATGGTCCTGCCTTCCTCCTACGCACTGCATGACCAGCGCCAGCTGACGGAATATCGCCCCACCGGACTACAGCCGGACCGCCTTACGCCCCAGCGCCGGAGCGCGCTCGAGCGACTGGAGGGCCGCCAAGGCACCATCCGCGAGCTCGCCGCCTTCGCCGAAGTCAGTGACGCCGTGCTTCGCGGGCTGGTGAACGCCGGCGCGCTCGAACCGGTGCTGGTCGACGCCGACAAACCGCTCGCCTGTCCCGACCCGGACTTCGCTCCACCGGAACTCAATCCCGAACAGGCCGATGCTTCCGCCAGCCTGGTCGCCGCCATCGGCCACGGCTTTGACCCCGTGCTGCTCGACGGAGTGACCGGCTCAGGCAAGACCGAGGTCTACTTCGAAGCCATCGCCGAGGCGCTCCGCCAAGGCAGGCAAGCCCTGATCCTGCTGCCTGAAATCGCATTGACGGAGCCTTTCCTGAAGCGCTTCGAGGCCCGCTTCGGCTGCCCGCCCACCGCCTGGCATTCGGACCTGCGCGCCTCCCAGCGCCGCCGCTCCTACCGCGCCATTGCCAGCGGCGAAGCCAAGGTCGTGATCGGCGCCCGTTCGTCCCTCTTCCTGCCCTACGCCAACCTCGGCCTGATCGTGGTCGACGAAGCGCACGAGCCGAGCTTCAAGCAGGAGGAAGGCGTTCAATATCACGCCCGCGACGTCGCCGTGATGCGCGGGCGGTTCGAGGACATTCCGGTGATCCTCTCCTCCGCCACGCCAGCCATCGAAACGCGTCACATGGTCGAGCTTGGCCGCTACCGTGAGGTCAAGCTGGCCAGCCGCTTCGCCGGGGCGCGCCTGCCGGAACTGTCGGCGATCAACCTCACCCAGGACCCACCGCCGCGAGGGCGCTGGCTAGCCCCCAGTCTCGTAACGGAGCTCGAAGCCAATCTGGAGGCAGGCGAGCAGTCCCTGCTATTCCTCAACCGCCGTGGCTTCGCGCCGCTGACCCTGTGCCGCACATGCGGGCACCGTTTTCAATGCCCCAACTGCACCGCCTGGATGGTCGAGCACCGGCTGATGCACCGGCTCGCCTGTCACCATTGCGGCCACGTCATGCCCCCGCCCCGCCTCTGCCCCGAATGCGGGGACGAGGACAGCCTGGTCGCTTGCGGGCCAGGAGTGGAGCGGATCGCCGACGAGGTTCAGGCGCTGTTCCCCGAAGCCCGCACCGCGCTGGTCACCAGCGACACCATCTGGTCGCCGGTCAAAGCCGCCGAATTCGTGGCCGCGATGGAGGCAGGCGCGATCGACATCGTGATCGGAACCCAGCTGGTGACCAAGGGCTACCACTTTCCCAACCTTACCCTGGTGGGCGTGGTGGACGCGGACCTTGGCCTGCAGGGAGGTGACCTCCGCGCCGCCGAACGCAGCTTCCAGCAGATCGCCCAGGTGGCCGGCCGCGCTGGACGGGGCGAAAAGCCCGGCCGGGTCCTGGTCCAGACCCACGACCCCGAGGCGCCGGTCATCGCCGCCCTCGTCAGCGGCGACGCGGACAGTTTCGTCGCCGCCGAAACCGAGTCCCGTCGCGAGGCGGCCATGCCCCCCTTCGGGCGATTGGCCGCGCTGATCATCTCCAGCGAAGACAAGGACGAGGCCGAGGCCGTCGCCCGCCGCATCGGCAGGGCCGCGCCCGATGTCGAAGGCATGGCGGTCTTCGGCCCCGCCCCGGCTCCGCTGGCCATGCTGCGGAACCGGTACCGCTATCGGCTGCTGGTCCACGCCGCCCGAAGCCTCGACGTGCAGGACGTCATCCGCGACTGGCTGGCCGCCGTCGAATGGGGGTCGAAGGTTCGAGTAGCGGTCGACGTCGACCCCTACAGCTTCGTCTAGACGGCGGTCCGCCCGTCGACATTGCCATGCGGCGAGTAGCGGCAGACCAGATAGTCCCACCGGCCGTTGGAGCGGATCGCACAACCGACCTTCGTCGTCTGCCGCCAGATGATCTGGGTGTAATGCCCGACGTCAGCCCAGTTGCCCGTCCGGCTGACGTAGGGAAACACGCTTGGCCGGTAATAGCCCGCTTCGCTCAGCCAGCTTCCGACCATCTGCTCCGGGCTGAAGGCGCCCCGGCTGCCCATCCACAGATTCTCTCCCTGGCCCGGCCGGCTCGTCTTTGCGCTATGGCCCCAGCGATTGGTGCGGGCCAGTTCGGCGGCATATTGGTCGGCCGCGAAAGCCAGGCTCTGGTCCCACTGCAGGGGCCCGACACCCCAGCGTGACCGCTCCACGTTCTGCGGCACCAACAGTCGCATCGTCAGCGGATAGATGATGCGGCTCTGGCCCGCCGCCGGCGCACTCGCCAGCGCCAGACCCAAGCCCGCCGCTGCTGCCAGCCCCGCACGCCACTGCATAGATTCATTCCCACCCGCGAAGGCCCCCCGGCCCTCGCCTCTTGGCCAATATGATGCGCACGGCGGATGAGAACGCAATCGTTCCGACCGGTCTTTAACGGTGAGCCGTTAGTCCAGCTGGCGTGAGCCGTTCCACATGGCGATGCGTTAACGGGCAGTACCGAATGACGACCCTCATCCCCATCCTTGGCGACCAGCTCAGCCATGACCTCGCCAGTCTGCGCGGCGCCAGTCCGGCCAGCTCGGTCGTGCTGCTGATGGAGGTGGCGGAGGAGACCGGCTACGTCCGCCACCATCCGCACAAGATCATTCTGATATTCTCGGCCATGCGCCACTTCGCCGCCGAGCTGCGGGAGCGCGGCTGGACGGTCGACTACATCGAGCTGGAAGATCCGGAAAACCGCGGCAGCTTCACCGACGAGGTCGGCCGCGCCCTCACTCGCCACGGCGCAACCAGCATTCGTGTGGTCGAGGCGGGCGAGTTTCGCGTGGCGCGGATGATCGCCGGCTGGCCGGAGCGCTTCGGCGTGCCCGTCGAGCTCCTCCCCGACGACCGCTTCATCTGCCCGCTGCCGGACTTCTTCGCCTGGGCCGGCCAGGCCGACAAGCCGATGGAGTATTTCTACCGCGACCAGCGCCGCCGCACCGGCCTGCTGATGGAGCCCGACGGCAAGCCGACGGGCGGCCATTGGAACTACGACAAGGACAACCGCTCCGGCCCGCCGCACCAAGGCGATTTCCCGAGCCGCTGTCCGGTGGAACCTGACGCCGTCACTCGCGACGTCATCGAGCTCGTCCGCCGCCGTTTCTCCGACCACTTCGGCAGCGTCGACGGCTTCGGGCTGCCGGTCACCGCCACCCAGGCGGAGGCGGCGCTCGACGAGTTCATCGCCACCCGCCTGCCCCTGTTCGGCACCTACCAGGACGCGATGGTGGTGGGCGAGGCCCTCCTCTTTCACGCCGCCATCTCCACTTCGATGAACTGCGGCCTGCTCGACCCCCTCACCGCCTGCCGCAAGGTCGAGGCGGCCTTCCGCGGGGGCAAAGCGCCCCTCAACGCCGCCGAAGGCTTCATCCGCCAGATCATCGGCTGGCGGGAATATATGCGCGGCATGTACTGGCGCGAGATGCCGGCCTTGGGCGAAGCCAATGCGCTCGCCGCGACCCGCCCGCTCCCCGATTTCTACTGGACCGGCGAGACCGACATGAAATGCCTCGCGGAATCCATCCGGAACACCCGCGACAACGCTTATGCCCACCACATCCAGCGGCTGATGGTCCTCGGCAACTTCGCCCTCCTCGCCGGGGTGGCGCCGCAGGCCATCAGCGACTGGTTCCTGGTCGTCTATGCCGACGCCTATGAATGGGTCGAGCACCCCAACGTCATCGGCATGAGCCAATGGGCCGACGGCGGCCGCATCGCCACCAAGCCCTATGCCGCCTCAGGTGCCTACATCGACCGCATGTCCGACTACTGCCAGAACTGCGTCTACGACGTGAAGAAGAAGGTCGGACCGCGCGCCTGCCCATTCAACTCGCTCTACTGGGACTTCCTCGCCCGCCACGAGCAGCGGCTTTCCGGCAACCATCGCCTTCGCAACCAGTACGCCACCTGGCGCCGGATGAGCCCAGAGAAGCAGGCCGCCTATCGCGAGTGGGCGCAGCGCTTCCTCGACAGCCTCGAACCGGCCGAGCCCGGCTGGGCTCGTACCAACTAAAGCAGCGTGGGCGACTCCAGCTCCACGCCCTCGGCGCGCAGCAGCTGGCGCTTGCGATCCAGCCCGCCGGCATAGCCGCCAAGGCTCCCGTCCGACCGAATGACACGGTGACATGGCACCAGCACGGCCACCGGGTTGGAGCCATTGGCGGTTCCGACCGCCCGGACCGCCCCCGGCTGGCCGACCGCCGCCGCGATGTCGGCATAGCTGCGGGTCTCGCCGGGGGGGATCTTGCGCAGTTCCGCCCAGACCCGCTGCTGGAAGGCGCTGCCGCTGACGTCCACCGGCAGGTCATGCCGTCGCGCGGGCTCGGCCACCGCCTCCAATGCCGCGCGGATCAGGGGTGCGTCGGGGTCGTGAACTAGCGTGGCCTTGGGGAAGCGCCGCCGAAGCGCCTCCTCCCCTTCGCCGAAGGTCAGCCGACAGATCCCGCGCCCGGTCACCGCCACCAGCAACGGTCCCACGATGCTGTCCGCAACCGCCCAGCGGATCGTCTCGCCGCGCCCGCCGTCGCGCCACGCCGATGGGGTCATGCCCAGCTGCTTGCCCGCCTCTTCGTAGAAGCGGCTCGGACCGGAATAGCCTGCCTCGTAGATCGCCTCGGTCACCGTCTCATTCTCCTCCAGGGCGCGGCGCAGCCGTTGAGCGCGAAGCGACCGGAAATAGGCCGCTGGCGACAGCCCAACCGCGCGCGTGAACAGCCGCTGGAAATGGTGCGGCGCATAGCCAACAGCCTCCGCGAGGCTTTCGAGCCGGACCGGCTCATCCGCTTCTTGCATCAGCGCGAGGGCCCGCTGCACCGCTGCTTCATCCCGCGCGACCGAGTCAGGCTGGCATCGCAGGCAGGCCCGGAAGCCCGCCGTGATTGCCTCGCCCGCCCTTTCGTAGAAGCGCACGTTCTCACGAAGTGGTCGCCGGGCGGCACAGCTTGGCCGGCAGTAGATGCGCGTGGTCAGCACCGCCACGACAAAGCACCCGTCGAACGCCCGGTCACGGCGACCGAACGCCGCCCATGCCTCGTCTTCGGACACCTTCATGATCGCTCCACTACCGCGGCAAAACAGCCACGGGTCGCATAATGAGCATGAATAAACGCGATTTCCGGATCGGCCAACAGCCGCCTGACCGCTTCATCGGCGGCGCCCGGCTGCACCAGCTCGGCGTGCAGCATGTCGAACTTCGGATCGAACGCTCGCAATGACAGCACGCGGCGGTCCAGCGCAGGCGGGATGGAGCCGACATATTCCGCCGCCTCCTCCAACCCTTCGGTCACGTAAATGGCGTGGGTGGCGCGGTACGGCCCTGAAGGCACGCTTTGGTGATTGAGCAGGAGCATCTGCTCGCCCACCTTCGCATCGTCCAGGCTCAGGCGGCATGGCGCGCCTGGCCGCTCGGTGACGGCCACCCGGCGGACACCCTGTCGGGCAAGCTCCTCGTCGCTGAGACCGAAGAGCGGGCGGAAGGTCGCGGCCTCGAGGCCTTTGATGCGATAGGTCATGCAACCTTGTGACCGATCCTGGCCGCGCCCGCTTCCCGTTCCTTGCGGTCAAACCTTCACCTCGCCGCTGGCGCGGCCTCCAGCTAGTCGGCAGCGCCATGGCGATCACCATTCATCGCGCAGAGCTGCACAGCCCTGACGTGCAGGCGTTGCTCGATCTGCATGTGGCGGCGATGCGCGGCCACTCTCCCGCCGACGCCTGCCATGTCCTGCCCGGAAGCGCCCTCGATCGCCCCGACATCCTGTTCCTGACCGCGCGCGACAACGGCGAACTGCTGGGCATGGGCGCGCTCAAGTCGCTCGACGACCACTCGGGTGAGATCAAGTCCATGCGCACCACTCCCTCGGCCGTGCGACGGGGCGTCGCCTCCACCCTCCTTCGCGCCATCGTCGCGGAGTCACGCGCACGCCATTACGACCGCCTCCTGCTGGAGACGGGCACCGGTCGCGATTTCAGCGCGGCCAATGCTCTCTACGAGCGGGCCGGCTTCACCGACGCCGGCTCCTTCGGCGGCTATCCGACGAGCCCATTCACCCGCTTCCTCGCGCTTCACCTCTGACCGCCTTGCATGAGTCGGGAGGCGCTGCTAGGGGCCTCGCAACCCAGCGGGGGCGTGCGGTTTTCACCAGTCGCGGCGCCCCGCTTTGCATATCTTTTTCGGAGCTTACAGGCGCGTGGAGACATCCGGCGGCATTCGGGCAAGCTTAGCGGGACGCTATGCCTCGGCCCTGTTCGAACTGGCTCGCGACGAGCGGCAGATCGACGCAGTCTCATCCAGCCTCAAGGCGTTCCGCGACACGCTCGCCGGCTCGGACGATCTCAAGAGCCTGATCGCCTCGCCGCTGATCCAGCGCAAGGACGCCGCCAACGCGATTGCCGCGACTGCGACCGCCCTGAAGCTGGACCAGACCACCTCGAACTTCCTCGGCGTGATCGCCCGCAACGGCCGCCTCCGCCAGCTGCCGGAGATCGTCCGCCTGTTCGACCGCCTCGCGGCCGATCATCGCGGCGAGACCACGGCGGAAGTCGTCACTGCCCGTCCGCTCGACGACGACCAGGTCGCCGCGCTCCGGGCCAACCTCCGCGCCCGCGCCGGGCGTGAGGTCACGATCGACTCCCGGGTCGATCCATCAATCCTTGGCGGCATCGTCGTCCGGCTTGGCAGCCAGATGATCGACGCTTCCATCCGCACCAAATTGAACACTCTAGCCACGGCTATGAAAGGCTGATCATGGACATCCGCGCCGCTGAAATCTCCCGCGTCATCCGCGACCAGATCGCGAACTTCGATGCCGATGCGCAGGTCTCCGAAGTCGGTCAGGTGCTGTCGGTCGGCGACGGCATCGCCCGCATCCACGGCCTCGACAACGTCCAGGCTGGCGAGATGGTCGAGTTCGAGAACGGCACCAAGGGCATGGCCCTCAATCTCGAATCCGACAATGTCGGCGTCGTGATCTTCGGCTCTGACTCCGAGATCAGCGAAGGCTCCAGCGCCAAGCGCACCGGCACCATCGTCGACGTTCCCGTCGGCCGCGGCCTGCTCGGCCGCGTGGTCGACGCGCTCGGCAACCCGATCGACGGCAAGGGCCCGATCGTCACCGACCAGCGCAGCCGCGTCGAGGTCAAGGCGCCCGGCATCATCCCGCGCAAGTCGGTGCATGAGCCGGTGCAGACCGGCCTCAAGGCACTCGACGCGCTCGTCCCCGTCGGCCGCGGCCAGCGCGAGCTGATCATCGGCGACCGCCAGACCGGCAAGACCGCCGTCGCGCTCGACACTTTCATCAACCAGAAGGCTGCCAACTCGGGCGACGACGAGAGCCAGAAGCTCTACTGCATCTACGTCGCCGTCGGTCAGAAGCGCTCCACCGTGGCGCAGATCGTCCGCGCCCTGGAAGAGAATGGCGCGATGGAATATTCCATCGTTGTCGCTGCGACCGCGTCGGAGCCGGCCCCGCTGCAGTTCCTCGCACCCTACACCGGCTGCGCGATGGGCGAATTCTTCCGCGACAACGGCATGCATGCCGTGATCGTCTATGACGATCTGTCCAAGCAGGCCGTCGCCTATCGCCAGATGTCGCTGCTGCTGCGCCGTCCGCCGGGCCGCGAAGCCTATCCGGGCGACGTCTTCTATCTCCACAGCCGCCTGCTCGAGCGCGCCGCCAAGATGAACGACGCCAACGGCAATGGCTCGCTAACCGCGCTGCCGATCATCGAGACCCAGGCGGGCGACGTGTCGGCCTACATTCCGACCAACGTCATCTCGATCACCGACGGCCAGATCTTCCTCGAGACCGACCTGTTCTATCAGGGCATCCGTCCGGCCATCAACGTCGGCCTCTCGGTCAGCCGCGTCGGCTCGGCTGCGCAGACCAAGGCCATGAAGAAGGTGGCGGGCAGCATCAAGCTCGAGCTGGCCCAGTATCGCGAAATGGCCGCCTTTGCCCAGTTTGGTTCGGACCTCGACGCCTCGACCCAGAAGCTGCTGGCTCGCGGCGCCCGTCTGACCGAGCTGCTCAAGCAGCCGCAGTATCAGCCGATGCCGGTCGAGGAGCAGGTCGCCTCCATCTACGCCGGCACCAAGGGCTTCCTCGACAAGGTCGAGACCCGCGACGTGACCCGCTACGAAGCGGCGATGCTCAGCTATCTCCGTTCGGAAAAGCCCGAAGTGCTCGCCAAGATCCGCGACACCAAGGCGCTGGATGACGACACGGCGGCGGCGCTCAACGATGCGCTGACCACCTTCGGCAACCAGTTCGCGTAACATGGGCTGCGCTCCCGCCCAGGCGGGAGCCCAGTTGTTCTTCGTCTAGGTACTGGGCGCCTGCCTAACGCAGGAGCACAAGGAAACAGATGGCAAGTCTCAAGGCCCTGAAACTCCGTATCGGCTCGGTGAAGTCGACGCAGAAGATCACCAAGGCGATGAAAATGGTCGCCGCGGCGAAGCTGCGCCGTGCGCAGAGCAATGCCGAGCATGGCAGGCCTTACTCCGCCCGCCTGTCGGACGTGGTCGCGAGCCTGGCCTCGCGGATCACCGTCGGACCGCAGAGTCCCAAGCTGATTGCCGGTACCGGCAGCGACCAGCGTCATCTGATCGTCGTCGCCGCCTCCGACCGTGGCCTTGCCGGCGCATTCAACACCAACATCGTCCGCACGGTCCGCCGCGCCGCCGATGAACTGATCGCCCAAGGCAAGGACGTCAGCTTCTATCTCGTCGGTCGCAAGGGGCGTCCCGTAATCCAGCGCCTCTATGGCGCCAAGGCGATCGTCGGCCAGTACGACACGTCGGAGATGAAAAACCCGAGCTATGCGGACGCGCAGGCGATCGCGGCCGAGGTCATGCACCGCTTCAACAGCGGCCAGTGCGACATCGTCCACCTCGCTTACTCGAACTTCCGCTCGGTGCTAGCGCAGGAGCCGACGGTCGATCAGATCATCCCGGTCAAGCCCGCCGCCGCCAATGACTCCGGCCCGGTCACCGCTTCGGCCGCCGTCGAATATGAGCCGGACGAGGAAGACATTTTGGCCGCGCTGCTGCCGCGCAACATCGCCGTGCAGGTCTACCGTGCGCTGCTGGAAAACCAGGCTGGTTTCTACGGCAGCCAGATGACCGCGATGGACAATGCCACGCGCAACGCCGGGGACATGATCAACCGCCTCTCCATTCAGTACAACCGCCAGCGCCAGGCCGCGATCACGACCGAGCTGGTGGAAATCATCTCGGGCGCCGAAGCGCTCTAACGAACAAGCAAGGCAAGGAAGCAAAGCCATGGCCACCGCCGCCGACACCATTGCCCCCACGGGCACCACCAGCAACCTGACCGGGCGCGTCGCGCAGGTCATCGGCGCCGTCGTCGACGTGTCGTTCGAGGGTGAGCTGCCGCCGATCCTGTCGGCGCTGGAAACCAGCAACAACGGCCAGCGCCTCGTCCTCGAGGTCGCCCAGCACCTCGGCGAGAACGTCGTCCGCACCATCGCCATGGACGCAACGGAGGGTCTGACCCGCGGCCAGGTGGTGAACTCGACCGGCTCGCAGATCCGCGTTCCCGTCGGTCCGATGACGCTTGGCCGGATCATGAACGTCATCGGCGAACCGATCGACGAGCGCGGCCCTATCGGCCACACCGAGACCGCCCCGATCCACGCCGAGGCTCCGCTGTTCATCGACCAGTCGACCGAGACCAGCATCCTGGTCACCGGCATCAAGGTCATCGACCTCCTCGCCCCTTACGCGAAGGGCGGCAAGATCGGCCTGTTCGGCGGCGCCGGCGTCGGCAAGACCGTGCTCATCCAGGAGCTGATCAACAACATCGCCAAGGGCCACGGCGGCACTTCGGTGTTCGCGGGCGTCGGCGAGCGGACCCGTGAGGGCAACGACCTCTACCACGAGTTCCTCGACGCGGGCGTCATCGCCAAGGACGCCGACGGCAACCCGACGCCCGAAGGCTCCAAGGTCGCCCTCGTGTTCGGCCAGATGAACGAGCCGCCGGGAGCCCGCGCCCGCGTCGCCCTCTCCGGCCTCACCCAGGCCGAATATTTCCGCGACGTCGAGGGCCAGGACGTGCTGTTCTTCGTCGACAACATCTTCCGCTTCACGCAGGCGGGTTCGGAAGTGTCGGCGCTGCTCGGCCGCATCCCCTCGGCCGTGGGCTATCAGCCCACCCTGTCGACCGACATGGGTGCGCTGCAGGAGCGGATCACCTCGACCAACAAGGGTTCGATCACCTCGGTGCAGGCGATCTACGTCCCCGCGGACGATCTGACCGACCCGGCTCCGGCCACCTCCTTCGCCCACCTGGACGCCACCACCGTGCTGTCGCGCGCCATCTCGGAGCTCGGCATCTACCCGGCGGTGGATCCGCTCGACTCGACCAGCCGCGTGCTGACCCCGTCGGTCGTCGGCCAGGAGCATTACGAGACCGCCCGCGCCGTCCAGGAAACCCTGCAGAAGTACAAGTCGCTGCAGGACATCATCGCCATCCTCGGCATGGACGAGCTGTCGGAAGAGGATAAGCTGACGGTCGCCCGCGCCCGCAAGATCCAGCGCTTCCTGTCGCAGCCGTTCCACGTCGCCGAAGTCTTCACCGGCATCCCGGGCAAGTTCGTTCCCGTCGAGGAAACGGTCAGCAGCTTCAAGGCCGTCGTGAACGGCGACTACGATCACCTCCCCGAGAGCGCCTTCTACATGGTCGGCGGCATCGAGGAGGCGAAGGCCAAGGCCGAGAAGATGGCGGCGGACGCCTAAATGGCCGAGCTGCATTTCGAACTGGTCACGCCGGAGAAGCAAGTGCTGTCGGCCGACGTCCACATGGTCGTCGTCCCCGGCAGCGAGGGTGAGTTCGGCGTCATGGCCGGCCACGCGCCCTTCATGACCACGCTGCGTGACGGTGAGCTGGCGGTCTACCGCACCGCCGGCGCTGCTCCGGAGCGAATCCAGGTGAGCGGCGGCTTCGCCGAAGTCGGGGCTGCTGGGCTGACAGTACTTGCCGAAAGCGCCGTCACGGCCTGACCCGAACGGTCTTCGTAAAAAAGCAGAAGGGCGCTTCCGAAAGGAGGCGCCCTTCTGCATCAGAAGCACTCCCCTCGCCGCAAACCGCGATTATCCATTCGTTTAAGTTTGCCGCTTATTCACCATCACCGAGAAAGCTCGGGACCCAGGTGAAACGATGAATGCATTCGGCAAGCGTGGCGGCATGAACGGAGCGGGCGCACGGCCTGCCTTCGGCGTAGCCCGGCCGATGAAGGGCGGGACGGGTTCAGGCGGAGGCGCGGAGCCCGCACCGGAACCAGCCGACGACGCGCCAACTCCTTTCGACCCCGTCATGCCGGCAAATGCCGATGCCATGGACCGCCTCAACAACCGCATGAACGGCAGCGGCGAGGCCGCTTCGTCCAAGCAGGAAGGCTTCGAGGCCAGCGTCCACAAGATCAAGGAGCAGGTCCTCCCGCGCCTGCTCGAGCGGGTCGACCCGGAAGCCGCCGCCACCCTCGGCAAGGACGAACTCGCGGAGGAATTCCGCCCGATCATCTCCGAGGTGCTGGCCGAGCTCAAGATCAACCTCAACCGGCGTGAGCAGTTCGCGCTGGAAAAGGTGCTGGTCGACGAACTTCTCGGCCTTGGGCCGCTTGAAGAGCTGCTCTCCGACCCGGCCGTCAGCGACATCATGGTCAACGGCCCGGACCAGACCTTCGTCGAGCGCAAGGGCAAGCTGGAGATCGCGCAGATCCAGTTCCGCGACGAGGAGCATCTGTTCCAGATCGCCCAGCGGATCGTGAACAAGGTCGGTCGCCGCGTCGACCAGACCACGCCACTCGCCGACGCCCGCCTCGCCGACGGCAGCCGCGTCAACGTCATCATCCCGCCGCTCTCCCTGCGCGGCACCGCCATCTCCATTCGTAAGTTTTCCGAAAAGCCGATCACGCTCGACATGATGCGTGGCTTCGGATCGATGTCGGAAAAAATGGCGACCCTGCTCAAGATCGCCGGCGCGGCGCGGATGAACATCATCATCTCGGGTGGTACCGGTTCGGGCAAGACGACCATGCTCAACGCCCTGTCGAAGATGATCGACCCGGGCGAGCGCGTGATCACGATCGAAGACGCCGCCGAACTCCGCCTGCAGCAGCCGCACTGGCTGCCGCTCGAAACCCGTCCGCCGAACCTGGAAGGCCAGGGCGCGATCACCATCCGCGACCTCGTCATCAACGCCCTGCGTATGCGTCCTGACCGCATCATCCTGGGCGAAATTCGTGGCCAGGAGGCGTTCGACCTCTTGGCCGCCATGAACACGGGTCACGACGGCTCGATGGCCACGCTCCACTCCAACTCCCCGCGCGAATGCCTCGCGCGTATGGAGAACATGGTGATGATGGGCGACATCAAGATTCCGAAGGAAGCGATCAGCCGCCAGATCGCGGACTCGGTCGACCTCATCGTCCAGGTCAAGCGCCTCCGCGACGGTTCGCGCCGCACCACCAACATCACCGAGGTGATCGGCATGGAGGGCGAGGTCATCGTCACCCAGGAGCTGTTCAAGTTCGAATATCTGGACGAGACCTCGGACGGCAAGATCATCGGCGAATATCGCTCGATGGGCCTGCGCCCCTACACGCTGGAAAAGGCGAAGCAGTACGGGTTCGACCAGCCCTACCTTGAGGCCTGCCTGTAAGGCGAACTGGTCTGGGCGCGCGCCTGCGGCTATGCTGGCCCGCGCCGAATGGGGTTGGAGTTAGTGATGCGTCGTCTCCCTCGTGAGCCGCTTCTGGCCGCGCTAGCCGCCATCGTGTCCATGGCAACCGCCGCTCCTCCGGCGGATCCGCCACGGAGCGATGAGCCGCAGACGGTCACCGTCACCGCCGCACCCGATATCGACCGGCAGGTGAAGGATTTCGTCGGCTCGCTCGCGCCGCACACCAATGAACAGATGAGCCTGCTGGCGGCGACCTTCTGCCCGATTGTTCAGGGGCTGGCCGCCAGCGATGCGGCGGCCGTCGAGGCCCGGTTGCGAACCGTGGCAAGCGCGGTCGGGGTCAAGGTCGGCGACTCGCGTTGCCGGCCCAACATGCTGCTGATCGTGACGGCGGACAAACGCGCCTTCATCCAGGCACTCGCCACGCGCAAACCGGACTATCTGGGCAACCTCGATCCGGCTCCGCTCCGGGCGTTGCTGCGGAGCCCGGGCTATGCGGCGGCCTGGCAGATCGGCGGCACGGTGGCGGACAGCGGCCAGGTTCTGACGGACGTATCGAACGACATCCCGATCAGGACGACCACGTCGGCCAGCCGCATCGGCGAGCCCGTGCGGCCCGTGTTCGACGTCGCCGTGGTGGTGGTGGAGGCCCGTGGCCTGGCCGGGCTGACGCGCAACCAGCTGGCGGATTATGCGGCCATGCGGCTGCTGAGCGGGGCCGACCCCAAGCGGGCGGAGGCTGCCAGTGCGCCGACCGTACTCAAGGTCCTCGACGCGCCGGCCAACGCCGTCGTGCCCGCTGGCCTGACCGCCTGGGACGTCGGCTTCCTCCGCGGCCTCTATTCAGCCCGCTCATTCGTCAACGGCCCGGCGCAGCGCAGTGACATCAAGCGCGCCGTCCGGGCGGGGGTTGGACAGGCGCGGGACGGACAGTGAAGCGCTCGGTAGGCCTAAGCGCCTGCTGACGACCCCAACGCTTCCTCGCCGAAACGGACGCCCCGCTCTACTCCACCCGCGTCGGCTTGGACGCCTCCAGTGCCTTCACATGCACCGCCTTGATGTTGACGAACTCGCGGATGCCATAAGCGGCGCACTCACGTCCGAAGCCGCTGTTCTTGACCCCGCCGAACGGCATGCGCGGGTCGGATCGAACGTTCTCGTTGACGAAGCTCATCCCGGCTTCGAGTTCGTTGGCGGCGATGCGGCGGCCGCGATCGAGGTCCCCGGTCAGTACGCCCGAGCCCAGTCCGAACTCACTTGCGTTGGCGATGGCGATCGCTTCCGCCTCGTCCCTCGCGGCAATGATCGCCGCCACGGGGCCGAACACCTCCTCGTCATGCGCCGGCTGGCCGGGCGCGACATCGGTCAGGACGGTCGCCGGATACCAGGCACCAGGCCGGTCGGGCACCTCGCCGCCAAGCAGCAGGCGGGCTCCATTGGCGATGCTCTTCTCGACCTGCTGGTGGATTTCGTCGCGCGCCTTGACGCTTTGCAGGGGTCCCAGGTTGGTACCCTCCTGCGCCGGGTCTCCCATCTTGAACACGGCCATCGCTTCGACCAGCGCCTGCTCGAACTGCGGCTTCACCGCCTCCAGCACGATGAAGCGCTTGCCCGCGATGCAGCTTTGCCCGCCGTTCACCATCCGCGCCGTTGCCGCCACCTTGGCGGCGGCAGGGATGTCGGCATCCTCGAGCACCAGGTAAGCGTCCGCACCGCCCAGCTCGAGCACGCATTTCTTGAGGACCGATCCCGCGGCCGTGGCCACGCTCCTGCCCGCCGGAACGCTGCCGGTCAGGGTGATGGCGGCGATGTTCTCATCCTTGATCAGCGCCTCAATCTCACTGCTCGGCAGGATCAGCGTGCGGAACAGGTCATGGGGCACGCCAGCGTCATGCAGCACCTCTTCGATCGCCAGCGCGCAGCCCGGGACATTGCTGGCGTGTTTCAGCAGCGCACCATTGCCCGCCATCAGCGCCGGTGCGGCGAAGCGGATCACCTGCCAGAACGGGAAGTTCCACGGCATGATGGCCAGCACCACGCCGATTGGGTTGAAGGTGACGAACGCCTCGCCCCCGCCAAGGTCGACCGGCTCATTCGCCAGATAGCTCTCGGCATGGTCCGCGAACCAGTCGCAGTGAAAAGCGCATTTCTCGATCTCGGCGCGACCCTCGGTCAGGGTCTTGCCCATCTCTGCCGTCATCAGCGCGGCATAGTCATCAGCGCGGGCGCGAAGCAGTTCGGCGGCCTTGCGGATGATAGCCGCACGGTCGGTAAAACTGGTCCGCCGCCATTGCCCGTACGCTGCCCGGGCCGCCTTTGCCGCGGCGCGGGCATCGTCGAGGGAATGCGCGGTGTAGCTCTTCCCCGCTTCACCGGTCGCCGGGTTCACCGTCCGCACCTGATTGCTCGCCCGATCCGCTCCGTCCGCCATCATCTGCTCCTTTGCCCGCTCAACGCGGAAGCGGGCGATAAGAGGCAGGCCTGGTCGCCCGGTCGGCCAATTTCATCCGCGCTGCCCCTCGCGCTTGAACAATAGGATTTGGCATGGCTCATTGCCCGCGCGGTCGCCCGCATCTTTGACAGTGGAACAAGCGCCCAAGTGCCAAGGAAGTCACCGCTGCATCTTCCGATGAGGGTCACACCGGGGAAACTTGGAAACTTCCGCGACACGCGCCGCCCACCGCGGAAAACCGCCAAACCGTGCTTGTGGCGAACGGCTGGAAACACCCCCACCACGGAAACTTCGTGATCCGAACGAGCTGGGAGCGCCGCTTCAGCGCTCCATCCGATATTGGAGGGTCAACGTCACGCCGGTCTCGATCTGCCCCGGTGCAATCGCGCCGTCACGCTCCGGCGCGGGCGGCGGCGGCGGCGGCGGTGCTCCCGCTGACAGGATCCGGCTCCCCGTGACCACGATATCGGTCCCGCGATAGGATACGCCCTCCTGCACCGTCAGCAGGCTCACGCGGCTGAAGCCGGCGTTGCGGGCATATTCAGTCGCCTCGGCCACCCCGCGGGCCATCGCCTGCGTCCGTGCCCGGGCCCGGATCGGAAGCGGGTCGGCGATCTCGAAATAGGGTCCGTTGATCCCCGTCGCGCCGGCGCTGGTCAGCTTGTCGAGCAGCCCGGTCAGGCGGTCCAGGTCCCGGGTTTTGATGCGCACGCTGTTGCTCGCGACATATCCCCGGAACACCCGCTGCCCGCGCCCGCTCGTCGTGACATAATCATAGTCGGCGTTGAGCGAGATGCCTTGGGTCTGGATGTCCTTGTCGGCGATACCGGCCTGGCGAATCGCCGACAGCAGGGTCTCCGTCTTGGCGCGATTATCGGCCAGGGCGTCGGTCGCCTTGAGCGCCCGCCCCTCGGTCGAAATGGTCAGCGTTGCTTGGTCAGGCACGGTCCGAAGCTGCTCGCTGATCTGGAGCGTGATGACCGGATTGGCGGCAAGCTCGGCCGGGGCGGCCCCGATGATCTGGGCGGCTGCGGGACTGCTTGCCAGCAGCAGGGCCAGCGGCAGGAACGCGGACGCGGAACGGAACATGTCAATCTCCTCAGGAAGCAGTCCGAGGCTGCCTCAGCCGAGAGGGGCTGGCAAGCAGTCAGCCTGCCAAGGGAGTCACGAGTGCGGCGTGACCGCAGCCGATTGCCGCAGCGGTGCCATCACCTGGGCGGCGAAGCGATCCATTTCCTCAGCCTGCGGGCTCATCTGGAGAAGCAGGAGGTCGAGCCCCGCCCCTTCGTAATCCGCGATACGCTGCGTTACTTGCTCGGGCGTGCCGACCAAATTGGGGCGGAGCCCACGGTTGGAGACGCTGTATTCCTGAATCTTAAGCTCGCGCTCCAATTGGGTGCCCGACAGCCATTGGTCGAAATTGGCGAAACCCGCGGGCGGGCGGGCTGGCATCTGGGTGATGCGCTCCAGCTCCCGCTTCGCCTCTGCCTCGCTGTCCCGAACAATGGTGAAGGCGGCCATGCCATATTGCATGCGGCCAAATCCGATCTTGTGTCGCCGCTCTTCCATGTCGGCGACCTTGGGGGCGATCGCGTCCACCGCGTCACCGTGCATCACATAAGCGTCGCACTGGGCCGCGATCATGTTCTTGGCCGCCTCGCTCTCGCCGCCGGCATAGATGGTCGGGCGTGGTGTGCGGAGCGGTTTGGGCTCACAGATGGCATTGTCCAGCGTGTAGCGCTCACCAGTGAAGCTGAACCGTTTCTCGCGCCAAAGGCCGTCGACCACCTGCAACCACTCGGCGGTACGGCCGTAGCGGTCATCATGCGCGTCGAACTGCAAGCCGTAGCTGCGCGCTTCCTCGGCCCACCAGCTGGAGACCACGTTGAGTGCGAGCCGACCGCCGCTGATCCGGTCGATGTTGGCCGCCTGCTTCGCGAACAGTGCCGGCTGATGGAAGTTCGGGCGAACCGCCACCATCAGCTCGATAGTGTTGCTGACCGCCGCGAGCGCTGCGGCAGTGGACCAGGCATCCAGCGCCGGTTCCTCGACGCCCTTGATGTCATTGAGATTGAGTTCGGCAATGAGGGAGAGGTCCCAGCCAGTTTCTTCCGACCGCTGGGTCAGTCGCCGGACATAATCCCAGCTCGCCTCCATACCCTCGTCCGGCAGATTGCGCAGCCAGCCGCCGAACACCGGCATCCAGTAACCGAACCTCATGCCCGTGCCCTTTCGATCCGCGCCACGAGCATGTCGACCAGCTGCTCGTGCGGGTCCCAGCCAAGCACTTCCAGCGGCTTCGCCACGAAATTGGAGAGTGCGTTGAAATCATAGAATCGCGCGCTTCCGTCGCGATCGTCAATCACGACTTCCACGCCGCCGACGTCGAGCCCGCTGGCCTGGGCGACCTGCTCCGCTGCGGCGATCAGGTCGGGTTCGGGGTCGATTGCCTTCATGCGGATGGCCGCGCGACCGGGCTGTGCGATGCAGGCGTCCGCCGGGCACAGGTCGAAGGCTTCGCCGGTTGCGACTTCAAGCGCGTAGAGGAACTTGCCACCAAGCGTCTCCATCCGCACGACAGAGCCGTCGCGCGCAGGGACATAATCCTGAAGTAGCAACACATTGTCGATGGATGTTGGCACGGCACGATCAGTCACGGCGCTGGCGAGCTCGGCCGAAGCGTCGAAACGCATGATGCCTGCCCCAGCCCCACCGATATTGGCCTTGACCAATAGCGGATAGCTCATCCCTTCGGCAGCGCCGACCAGATCGGCGGCCCGGTGCACCACGCGCGTCGCCGGGATGGCGAGGCCAAGGGAGCGGAACAGCGAGAGTTGCCGCGCCTTGTTGCTGTCGAACGCAAGCACGTCGGGGCCGTTCAGGACATCCGCCCCACCGCGACGCCAATGGTCCAGCGCGGCCGCGGCATAGAAGATCGGGTGCTCGGGCTCTCGCAGGAATGCGGACATGGCCAAACGATTGAACACAACACTGGCCGGAGGCGGCGCGGCAAGGTCGAAATGGTGGTTGCCCCACTCAATGGCGCGATAGTCGATCCCACGCCGGTCGAGCGCAGCAAACAGTGGCTCGAACCAGCGCGGGTGTTCGTAGAGAATAGCAAGATCGGTCATGCGGGCGTCCATGTGCGGCGCTCCCCGGGGCTGTGCAATAAGTGTGCGCATGAAAGCATGCTCATGCTCCCGGAACCGCTCGGCCGTGCAAGTTCCTGCTTCCTCGAGCCCAAATTCCTCGCCTAACGCGATCCTGCGCCCTCAGCCGCGGCCCGGCGGAAGAAGGATGGCGGCGGCAGGAACAGCTTGCGGATGCTGATCGAGAAGGTGCGGCCCGTCGGGTTGAGCAGGTCGGGTTGGTAATTGATCGGCACGCCACCGGCCGCGTCACGCACCTGCTGCTTAGAATCGAACAAATTGCTGACGTTCAGGCGAAGCTGAACGCCGCGCAGCCACTGGTGCTTGAGCACCATATTCGGACGCTCACCCAAGTTGGCGAAGGCAGACACGTTGATCTGCGCAAGCGGCGAGAAATCGAGCGTGCTTGTCCCGCTTCGGACGGTGCCGCCATTCTGCCACGTTCCTGCCAGCCGGAGGCCGAGCCCGTTGTTGAAGTAGCCGCTATCCAGCTCGAGCTTGTGGCGCGGGCGGAAACCGCCGCTGACCAATTCACCGTTCAAATAGCTCAGCACTGGGCCGCCCGGTCCGATCTGCGCGTCGTCGCGGAACACCCAGGTATGATATACGGAAAGCTGCAAGCGGCCTCCCTGCCGGAAGTTGCCGCCGCCACGACCGCCGCCACCGAAGCCTCCTCCCCCGCCTCGCGGACCGCCGCCGGCGCCAGGAGGAGGACCGTCGCCACCGCCGCTGGGTCGCGCGCCGCCTGCGCCGCCCGGCGCAAGGCCGAACTGCCGGCGGAAAGCGTCGATCACCGCCTGGCTCGGACGTGCGGAGGTCAACGGTTTGGAAAAGTTGATCCCCCAGCGCAGCTCATCCCTGCTGGCGCGATAGAGGTTCACCGGAGTGACATCGACCCGCAGCAGATTGCCGGTTCCGGGATCCCGGGCGATGCGGCCGGGAAAGGCGTCCTGAACCGCCTGTGTCACGCCGGGGAAATCGCTGATGACGTTGCTGGAGCGCGTGTGGCTGTAGTCCGCGCGCAGGTTGATCTCCTTGTCCGCCCACGGCTTCCAAGTGAGCCCAAGTTTGGTCACATTGCGGCGGTCCGGAGTGAGCGCCGGATTCCCGCCGCTCACCACGTCCGCAATCACGGTAGTGTTGCGGACGAAGTCGAACACCCGGCTGCCGGGCGTGACCAGCTGTGGCTGCCCGAGCTGGTTGAGTGTCGGCGCGCCCTCGTCGTGGGTGAAGCTGGCGATGAAATTGAGCGGCACCGAGGGCGACCAGGAGAGGCCTGCTCCGATCGTGCTCAACGTCCCGACGTCCGAGAAATGCTCAACATCGCCGTTGACGTTGAGCGACAGATTGCCGAGCGCGTCGAAGCCCGACCGGCGCCGCGAGATTGGCAGGTCGAGGCTGAAGCCCGCATTGGCTGACTGGCGGGTGAGGGTCGGCGGGTTCAAGCTCACGCCCTGGCGTACGGACTCGCTGTTGATCCCCTCCGCCTCGGCACCGGCTTTGAGCGTAATCGCCAGATCACCGGCCGGAACCTTGAACAGACTGCCGTTCAACACCGCGTCGACATTGCCCGCGCGCGTCGTGAACCGCGCACGATCCAAATAGGCGCTCAGGCTCGTTGTCTCGCGGTCCGTCTGGGTCCGTGTACGGCTTGACTGATAGCCGCCGGTCAGTGACCAGCGCCAATCGTACTGGTTGCCGTTGACCGCAAAGTTGAGCTGTCCCGCCCGCGTGTTGCTGTGGCGGTTGAGGCCGATGCCTGAGGTGATCAGGGATGGTCCCAGGAGATTGTTTCCGCTCTGCTGCTGTACCTGCCCGTCGATGGTGGCGGAGGCCTTGCCCAACCCGAAATTATGGCTGCCCCCTACCCGCACCAGTTCCTGCGAGCCGACCAGCGTTCGGAAGGGGCGCGGGTCGACACCCGTCCCGCCGAACTGAATGAGGCGCTCATTCTCGGTGATCGCGCTATTGCCTTCGGTGTGCGCGTTAAGGGTGGTGCGAGTGGTCTTGCCGATCTGAAGCCGGGTGACATCAAGCTCACCGCTGCTGTTCCCGCCAGAGGTCGGGACCGTGCCTTCCGCCCGCACCGATGTGGAACGGAAGCGCGGCCTCAGTACGATGTTTACCACCCGTTGGTTGGCGCTGTAGCCGTATTTGAGCGCGACTTCCTCGGGCAGGATGTCGAGCCGGAGGATGGCTTCGGGCGGGAGATCGCGGATTTCGCGGAAGCCCGAGATGCGCCGCCCGTTGAGCAGCACCACCGGCTGCTCCCCGCCCCGCCCCCGCACGCTTCCGAGCTGCGGGCCAAGTTGCTGCAAGAGTTCGGCCACGCTGCTGGCGCCATAGGCCCGAATGTCGCGCGACGAGAGAGTGTTCTCGGGGGGAATGTCGCCGATCACTGCGGTCGGGTCCCGCCGTGCGACCACCGTGATCTCCGCCGCGTCCTCATCGTCCACTCCAGCTGTCGGGTTCTCCTGGCTTGGCGTGCGAGAGTCGGCGCTGGCAGGCGCCGGCGCTGCTGCGGGAGCGGGCTGGGCGGCGGCGGGAACGGCGAGCGCCGCGGCCGCGCTGGTGGTCAGCAGAAATCGGATCATGAGCGGGCCGCTACACTATCCACGCCTGAACGCATGGTGACCGGCGGATGAGCTTCGACCAGCGGGCGGCTCCCTCCGACCGAGGGATGGGAAGCGGCGGCAAGCCTCCCGTGGGAACCGAGCCGCCGCACCTCGCGTATGATGGGAATGGCAGGCAAGCAGCGCATTGGCGTTCTCACTTTTCATCGATGTATCAACTACGGTTCCTACTGGCAGGCGCGAGCCCTAGTCGAAGGCCTGCGCGAGCGCGGTCATGACGCGGAACTGCTCGATCATCGCAACGACCGCGTGACGTCCGCCGAATGGCGCTGCGCCTTTCAGCCCACGTTGCCGGAGCGTACGCCACGCGCGGATTTTCCGCTCTACGCCGCCAAGACCCGGCGCTTCCTTCAGGCCTTCAACCAGCTACCGGAGAGTGCGCCCTTCCCGCTCGATGCGCCAGCCCTGCCCCAAACCTATGATGCGGTGGTGGTCGGCAGCGACGAAGTCTGGAACCTGTCTCACCCCTGGTATGGCGGCAAGGAGATCTTCTACGGCCACGGCCTCGGCAGCGCGCGGCTGGTCTCCTATGCGGCCAGCTTTGGTAACTACAGCTGCCATTGGGGCATCTCCGACGAGTTGGCCGGACGCTTGAAGCGTTTCGACCAGCTCTCGGTCCGGGACGAGAACAGCTACTGGCTGGTTCAAGGCGCCACCCGCCGCGACCCGGCGATGGTGCTCGACCCCGTGCTGCAATGGCCCGACGTCAGCGCCGCGGAGCTGCCTTCGGACAGGCAGCCCTACGCTCTGCTGTACGGCCACGGCTTTCCGGATTGGTATCTGCAAGCTGTCCGGGTTGCCGCCGACAAGCGTGCCCTTCGACTGATCAGCATCGGCTACCGAACTGCGATCGCCGACGAGCAGCTGCTCGATGCTGGACCGCTGGAGTTCGCGCAGGTGATGGCGGGCGCTTCGGCGGTGGCGACCAACTTCTTCCACGGCAGCGTGTTCGCGCTGCGCCACAGCAAGCCGTTCGCCGCTGTGTCGACGCCGTACCGCCACAATAAGCTGCGGGACCTGACCACCGCGACCGGCTGCGAGGAGCGGCTGATATTGGAGGAGCCCGCCGAAGGGCTGATCGTCGACCTGCTCAGCCGCCCACCGGGCGAAGCGGTAGAGGCTCGCATCGCGGAACTACGCCGGCAATCGCACGCATTCCTCGACGGCGCCCTTGGCTGAGACCATGTCGCCCCGCGATCTCGTTCGGTCGGGCCTTTGCATCGGCTGCGGCAGTTGCGCGAGCGCGGATTCGCGAGGCTCGATGCGATGGAACCGCTTCCGCCAGCTGGAGCCGCACGGATCCGTCGACTGGTTCGAGCAGCCTTCAACCGACGTGGCGCGCCGCTGCCCCTTCTCCCCTGCCGCCGCGAACGAAAACATCATCGCCGACGAGCGCTTCCCGGCCGTTCCACGTGACGAAAGACTGGGCGCGCTGACCGGCTGCTTCGTCGGGCACGTCACCGAACCGGGCTTTCGCAACAACGGAAGTTCTGGCGGGCTGGTCAGCTGGGTGGCGGCCGAGCTGCTCCGCACAGGCGCGGTCGACGCGGTCGCGCACGTCGCCCCAACCCAACCCGACAGTGGCGGCTTTTTCGCCTACGGCCTGTCCCACAGCGTCGAGGAGCTCTTCGCTGGCGCCAAGTCACGCTACCACCCCGTGGAACTGAGCGGCATCCTGCGCACCATCCGTGCAAAGCCGGGCCGATACGCCATCGTTGGCATTCCCTGCTTCATCAAGGCCGTGCACCTGGCTAGGAAGGCCGAACCGTCGTTGGCAGAGCGCATCACCCACACGCTGGGCCTGTTCTGCGGGCACATGAAAAGCGCGCGCTTCGTCGAGAGCTTTGCCTGGCAACTCCACACTCCGATGCCGGAGGTCCGCGCGGTCGATTATCGGGTGAAAGATGAAGGACGCCCGGCCAACTGGTACCGAGCGCAGCTGACACTTGCGGATGGGTCGCAACGGGCTGAGGACTGGTGGCGGCTGGCGGACGGCGACTGGGGCGCCGGTTTCTTCCAGTCCGAAGCGTGCAACTGGTGCGACGATGTAGCCGCGGAAACCGCCGACGTCGCCTTTGGTGACGCCTGGGTGGAACCATACAGCAGCGACGGCCGCGGTACGAATGTGGTGGTGACCCGCAACGCGGAGATGCTGGCGATGCTGAAGGCCGGCAGCGCCGATGGTCGCCTCGCGTTGACGCCAGTTGATGCCGACTTCGTGGCCGACACGCAGGCCGCCGGCTTCCGCCATCGCCATGAGGGCCTCGCCTATCGGCTGGGCTGGAGGTCCACGCGCCGCAAACCGGTTCAACCGCGCAAGCGCGTAGCGCCTGGTGGCAGTAGCCTGCCGCTGCGCCGTAAATTGGTCTATCGCACGCGCGCAGCCATCGCCCGCTGGAGCCATCGTCTTTCCTGGGCGGCGCACCGGTTGGACTGGCCTGCTTTATACCTGCGCCCTGCTCGCGCCGGCCTTGCCCTGTATGGCGCACTTGCCTGGGGGCATGGGCGGCTTGGCAAGGTTGCCGACCGCTGGTTAGGTGCTGCCCGGCGGTAGGCTAGGTTGTTCACTGGACATCAAGCACTTAGACAATATATACCGACCGATATGGAAACTGTCCTGCATCGTGCCTGCAAGGGCCGACCCCGCGAGTTCGATGTCGACGAGGCATTGGCGGCGGCGCTGCGCGTCTTCTGGCAGAAGGGCTATGAAGGCACCTCGCTGACGGACCTGACCGACGCGATGGGGATCACCCGGCCCAGCCTGTATGCCGCCTTCGGCAATAAGGAATCGCTCTTTCGCAAGGCGCTCGATCTCTATGAGCGTGAAAAGCTGTCGTATATCGGCGAAGCGCTTGCCGCCCCCACGTCGCGCGGCGTGGCCGAGCGGCTACTGAGGGGCGCGCTCGAGATGCAGACCAGCGAGTGTGAGCCGCGCGGGTGCCTGCGGGTGATCAGTTCGGTGACCTGCGGTGCAGAGGCCGAGTCGGTACGTGCCGACTTACAGGCGCGCCGAGTGTCGTCGCAGCAGGCTCTGGTTGACCGCATGGAGCGGGCAAAAGCCGAGGGGGACCTTCCGCCGGGCACCGACGTCCAGGGCATCACCAATTACCTTCTCGCCATCCTCCAGGGCATGTCTGTCCAGGCCGGCAGCGGGGCAAGCAAGTCGCAGCTTGAGGAAGTGGTCCGTACCAGCCTCGCGATGTGGCCCGGGCGATAATACTTTAGATCTTCGATTTGTATGATCCTCAAAGGCACAGCGCTGCCTCGCTCGTGCGAGCGGATAATGCTTACTCGGCCGCGCGGGGTCGGCGCCGTCCCTTTCCGCGGCTGGTCAGATGGAACAGTCGGCACTTGTCGCAGCGATATGGCCACAGCTGGAGTGCGGCTTTGCTAGCCGCGTCGAAAGCATCCTCTTCGAATCTATAGGACGTTTTCCGCCGACAAATGCTGAGCCGCGTTCGCACCGGGACCCGATAGCAGCTTGAACGTCCCAAAGAAGCTCAGCGTTGGTAAGAGGCGACGCCAGGCCGATGATCAAAGATTATACGCGCGTTCCCCGTGCGCGCTGATGTCCAGCCCCTCGCGCTCAGCATCTTTCGAGGGACGTAGGCCAATCGTCTTCTCGATGGCCGCGAAAAGCAGCGCGGAAAGGCCGCCGGACCACAGCAAGGTGAATGCCACGGCCTTCATCTGCGTCAGCACCTGCGAGCCCATGTGAAAGGTGCCTGGCGCGGCCGGGAGCACATTATAGTCGAGCACCCCCTGCCCTCCGAGCGCAGGAGACGCGACAATGCCGGTCCCGATCGCTCCCACAATCCCGCCGATGCAGTGAACGCCAAACACGTCGAGGGTATCGTCATAACCGAAGCGGTTTTTGACCTTCGTGACGAACAAGAAGCAGACGGCGGACGCGACCGCGCCGAGCACGATGGACGTGCTCGGCGCTCCATAGCCGGCGGCTGGCGTGATCGCGACAAGTCCGGCAACGGCTCCGGTGGCTCCACCGAGCAGGGACGACTTCCCGTGCAGCAGTTGCTCAAGCGCCGCCCAAGCCAGCGCCGCTCCCGCCGCCGCCACGAAGGTGTTGATGAATGCCAAGGCAGCCACGCCGTTCGCCTCCAGATTGGAGCCCGCATTGAACCCAAACCAGCCCACCCAGAGCAGCGAGGCGCCGATCATGGTCATGACCAACGAATGCGGCGGCAGTGGTTCGCGCTGATAGCCAAGCCGCTTGCCGATAACGAGGCAGCCGACCAAGCCCGCAATACCAGCATTGATGTGAACTACTGTTCCACCGGCAAAATCAAGTGCACCCCAGCCGAACAGAAGACCATGATCGGCGGGGTTGCTCGGCTGGGCATCGGGGCCCGCCCAATACCAAGCCATGTGCGCCACCGGAAAGTAGACGACGGTCAGCCACATCACAACGAACAGCATCAGCGGCCAGAACCGAACCCGCTCCGCGAAGGCGCCGACGATGAGCGCCGGAGTGATGCATGCGAAGGTCATCTGAAAGGCGATGAAGGCATATTCAGGGACGTACACGCCATTCGAGAAAGTCGCAGCTAAGCTCGTCGCATCGACGCCGTGAAGAAACGCTTTCGATAAGCCGCCAATGAACTCGTTTCCGCCGGTGAACGCCAAGCTGTAGCCCCAGCCGATCCAGACAAGCGAGGCGATGGCCACAATGGTCAGCACCTGCATCAGCACGGAAAGCATGTTCTTCGCCCGAACGAGGCCGCCATAGAACAAGGCAAGTCCCGGAATGGCCATGAGAAGCACAAGGGCGGACGAGACGAGCAGCCAGGCTGTGTCGCCCTTGTTTGAGGCGGGGATGATCGATGCGTGATCCTGCGCAAAAGCGGGAGCGGCCACAATCGAAGCGAGCAAGATCCCGCTGCCGAGCCGGCGAATCCGCTTGGCGACAATCATGCGTCCACCCCCCTCAGAGTGCATCATCGCCGGTGTGCGGTACGGACCGACGCTTGCTCAATCCCAAGTGATGGCCGCCGCTGTTGCGGCGCACAAGCGCCGGTGGGCTGATGAGATTATTTCACCGGGAAACGGTCGGATTGCACATTTTGGATGCTTGCGATGCGAGGATTGCGGCAGGTTCAAGGGTTGGAGTTTACTGGTTTGGGTCAGCGCATGGCCGGCAATGTGGCCCTCTGCATACCGCAGCACACTCCCCCAATCGCCTCACTCCAAGGCCCCCCTCGCGAAACTGCGGCGGTTCATTGTGCGACGCAGCAAGGACACGGAAGTTCTTTACCAGCGCCCGGCTAGGGGATGAGCCGATCGATGATCAGGTCAGCAGCCTGCTCGGGCGTCACCGTTGTCGTGTCGATCCTGATGTCCGGAGCAATGGGCGCCTCATAAGGACTGTCGATCCCCGTGAAGTTCTTCAGTTGGCCAGCCCGGGCCTTCTTGTAGAGTCCTTTCACATCCCGCGCCTCCGCCTCCTGCAGAGGCGTGTCGACATGGATTTCGAAAAACTCGCCGGGTGCCATCATTTGGCGGACCATCTCGCGCTCGGCCCGGAAGGGCGAGATGAAGGCCGCGATCACGATAACGCCGGCATCCGTCATGAGCTTGGCAACTTCGCCAACACGGCGAATGTTCTCGACGCGATCGGCATCCGTGAAGCCGAGATCCTTGTTCAGCCCATGACGCACATTGTCACCGTCCAGCAGGAAGGTGTGCCGATTCATCCGTGACAGCTTTTTCTCGACCAGGTTGGCGATGGTCGATTTGCCCGCACCCGACAGGCCCGTGAACCAGAGCACCGCGGGTTTCTGGTTCTTCAGCTCAGCGCGGCGTTCACGTGTAACATCAAGCGCTTGCCAGTGAACGTTCTGTGCGCGTCTCAGGGAGAAGTGGGTCATCCCCGCCGCGACTGTCGCATTGGACAGCTTGTCGATGAGGATGAACCCGCCCAGCGAGCGGTTCTCCGCATACGGCTCGAACACAAGGGGATGATCGGTCGTAAGGTTGGCGACGCCGATTGCATTGAGCCCCAGCGTCTTGGCTGCAAGATGCTCCATCGTGTTGATGTTGATCTGATATTTGGGCTGCTGGATGGTCGCGCCGACCGTCTGCGTGGCCAGCTTCAGCCAGTAGGACCGGCCTGGCAGCATCTCCTCGTCGGCCATCCAGACGATGGTCGCCTCGAACTGATCGGCAACTTGCGGCGGTGTTTCCGCCGTCGCAATCACATCGCCGCGGGAGCAGTCTATTTCGTCGGACAGCGTCAAGGTCACAGACTGTCCCGCAACGGCTCGCTCCAGATCCCCATCCAGCGTGACAATGCGTTCAATCGCCGACGTCTTGCCCCCGGGCAAAACCCGTATGTCCTGCCCGACCGCGATCATTCCCGAAGAAACAAGACCTGAGAAACCACGAAAGTCGAGATTAGGGCGGTTCACCCATTGAACGGGCATTCGGAAAGGCTTTTCCTGGTCGGCGGACTGATCGAGCTCGACAGTCTCGAGATGATCGATCAGCGTGGGTCCGTCGTACCAGGGCATGTTCAGCGAAAGCCTGGCAACATTGTCGCCCTTGAAGCTAGAGATTGGAATGGCGACGAAGCGCTCGATACCAATCGACGCCGCAAACCCCTCATAATCGGCGATGATCTTGTGGAACGCCGCCTGATCGTAACCGATGAGGTCCATCTTATTTACAGCTACGACGATGTTACGAATGCCAATCAGGTGGGCAAGGTAACTATGCCGTCGCGTCTGCGTCAGGACGCCCTTGCGGGCATCGATAAGGATAACGGCAAGGTCGGCGGTAGACGCGCCCGTCACCATGTTGCGGGTATATTGCTCGTGGCCCGGCGTGTCCGCGACGATGAACTTGCGCTTCTCAGTGTTGAAGAAGCGATAGGCGACGTCGATCGTGATGCCCTGCTCACGCTCCGCCGCAAGGCCGTCAACCAGCAGCGCAAAGTCGATGTCCTGGCCTTGGGTCCCGATCCTTTTGGAATCCGAACGAAGCGCTTCTAGCTGATCCTCGAAGATCATCTTCGAATCGTAGAGCAGCCTGCCGATCAGCGTCGATTTTCCGTCATCGACCGACCCGCAGGTGATGAACCTCAGCATAGTCTTGTGCTGATGGCCTTCAAGATAAGCGTCGATGTCCCGGGCAACCAGCTCGTCCATGACGTAGGATTGGTCTGCGGTGGTGACCTGCTCGGGCATCAAAAATACCCCTGCCGCTTCTTCACTTCCATGCCTGCGCCGCCGGCGTCTTTGTCGATGACCCGCCCCTGCCGTTCGCTGGTAGTAGTGAGCAGGGTCTCCTGAATCACTTCGGGCAGGGTGCTGGCCGTGCTCTCGACCGCACCCGTCAGCGGAAAGCAGCCAAGTGTGCGGAAGCGCACCGAACGTTCCGTGATCTCGGGGCGGTAGCCCAGCACGTGCTCCAGACGCTCGACGTCATCAGCCATGAACAGCTGGCCGTCCCACTCGTAGGTTGGCCGCACCGCCGCGAAGTAGAGGGGAACAATCTCAATGCCGTTGAGATGGATATATTGCCAGATGTCGAGCTCAGTCCAGTTCGAAATCGGGAAGACGCGGATGGACTCCCTCTTCTTCTTCTTGGCATTGTATAGATTCCAGAGTTCAGGCCGCTGGTTCTTCGGATCCCAACCGTGACTTGCCGATCGGAATGAAAAGATGCGCTCCTTCGCGCGGCTCTTTTCCTCGTCACGCCTTGCGCCCCCAAATGCCACGTCGAAGCCGTGCAGATCGAGGGCCTGCTTCAGACCTTCCGTTTTCCACATATCCGTGTGGACGGCGCCGTCTTTGAAGGGGTTGATTTCCCGCTCCTTCGCTTCGGGATTTTGATAGACCAGCAATTCCATGCCGCTCTCGCGAGCCATTCGGTCGCGCAATTCGTACATGGCCCTGAACTTCCAGGTCGTATCAACATGTAGCAGCGGGAACGGCGGCGGAGAGGGGTAGAAAGCCTTGCGGGCGAGATGCAGCATCACGGCCGAGTCCTTACCGACGGAATATAGCATCACCGGCTTTTCCGCTTCCGCGACCACTTCGCGTATGATGTGAATGCTCTCGGCTTCGAGCCTTTCGAGGTGCGTGAGAGTCTTCAAAGTGGTCGCTCCAAGCGGGTTACATGGCTGGCCACCGCCAAGCGATCAAAGAGACAACGGCGGGTGATCCCTCCTAGCAGTATCAGAGGCACCGCCGAAAACCATTCTCCCGCGCAAGAGGCATTCCCCGAAGAATGCGAGACAAACTGCGTCAGTGGGGATGTAGCCTACGCGGTCTTGTCCGGGGAAACTGTCGCCATCTGGCTGCCGATCACTTGAGCCCCCAAGAGCACATGGTCCACGTCCGAATGCGAGAAGCGACAAAACTGCTCTGAACGCCTGGAAAGATTCCGACCAGACGCGGCCCTACCTTCGGGTCGTCATCGGACCTTCGCGGGGGTGGTTGCAACAGTTCAGCTGCCGCAGGGTGGCCTGAGTCCCCGTTCTGACAGGGAAAATGGTGGGCGTGGCAAGGATTGAACTTGCGACCCCTGCGATGTCAACACAGTGCTCTACCACTGAGCTACACGCCCACTCGACGGGCCAACTAGTCGGACTTGGGCAGGCGCGCAACCCGTTTTACGAGGTTACAGGCGTCCGTGCTGGTCTTCGGTCTGGAAGATGCGATCAACCTCAGCGACAAGGTCCTTGAGGTGGAAGGGCTTGCTCAGCAGCTTCGCTTCCGGAGCCGTGCGGCCGCTTTGCAGTGCCACTGCCGCAAAGCCGGTGATGAACATCACGCGGATCGCCGGGTCAATGACCGCGGCCTTCTGCGCCAGCTCGATGCCATCCATCTCAGGCATCACGATATCTGTCAGGAGCAGATCGAAACGCCCCACCTCGAGCAACGGCATGGCCTCCGTTCCACAACCAACGGCGGAGACGTCGTAACCAACGCGAGTGAGGGCGCGCGCCAGATACTCGCGCATCGAAGTGTCATCTTCGGCCAGCAGGATTCGAAACATGGTGACCACTCCTATGCGCCTGCTGCTTAACATTTTCCATGCCTTGTAGTGCCTTCGCCAAAGCTACGAGGTGAATGGACGGAAAAGTCGGGCGCAGAAGAATGGCAACGGCTTGGCTGATCACCCGTTATGACAAGTGAGCAACAGTGATTCGATAAGCGCGGGAATCGATGAGCATCTTAGCAACGCCTCCCGACATCAGGCCAGGAACCGGTCGGTGGCCCATCGTTCTTTCGGTCCCGCATGCAGGCACCGATTACTCCCCGGCGCTCCTCGCGGAGGCACGACAGGGTCGGCATGTCCTTCAAACCTTGGAAGATCCGCTGGTCGATCGGCTGATCTGGCGGGCGGCGGCGCTCGGCATCGCGGCTGTCATTGCCCGCGCACCGAGGGCGCTCATCGACTGCAATCGCGGACCGCTGGAAATGGCTACAGACCTCGTGGACTCGGGGCCGGATCACGACCCGGGGGCGCGCGCTCGAGGAGGCCTAGGCCTCGTGCCGACGCGAACTCCACGGCACGGCGACTTATGGCGCCGACCGCTCACTCGGGCGGATATTCGGTCGCGATTGGAGCAGGCCTGGAGCCCCTACCACGTTCAACTCTCCAAGCAGCTGCAACTGGCTCAGCAGCGTCATGGGGAGATCTTGCTGCTGGACGTGCATTCGATGCCGGCTCGTCCGTCCGCTCTCGCACCGCTCGTGGTTGGAGACCGCCATGGCCGAAGCGCTGCCGCATGGGTGGGCGACCTCATCCGTCGAACCGCGCAGGACTCGGGTTACGCGGCAACCTTCAATGATCCCTACGCGGGCGGTCACGTCGTCGAACGCCACGGCCAGCCGAGCGCTGGCGTGCACGCCCTGCAGCTCGAACTGGATCGTGGCTGTTATCTGGCCGCGGACGGCCGATCACCTGGCCCGGGTTTCGACCGGACGGCACGGCTGATTGAGCGTCTGGCTCGTGTCGCTGGCGAGGAATTGCTCAATCGGCAGGCGCAAGCCGTGGCGGCGGAATAAAAAACGGCCACCTTGCGCGAAGCAAGGTGGCCGTATTCAGGAAGGAACGCACCTCAGCGAAGCGGCGCGTTGGCCGGACCGCGAAGGGGGGACGCGGCCCGGCCACCATTACATGGGAAGCAGGCCGTAGAGTCCAAGACCCTTCGCAGTATTCCGGCGCGCAAGGATCACGACTGGGCGGAAGAGGCCTGCGGCTGCAGCTGCGCCGGGACCGGCCCGGTGCCCTGCTGCACCTGGCGGCTGAACAGGTCGCGGACTTGGCCAAGACTGAACAGGTGCGCATAGAGCAGCGGCAACATGCCGTTCTGGTTCATCTTGCGAAGCTCGTCGCCCCGCGCCTCACGGAATTTCTCTTCATCGATCATCTGGAAGCCGCGATAGACGAACGGCTGATCGGAGCCTTCCGGCTGGATGGCGACTTCCCCGTCCATCAGGAGCCCCGACTTCTTTAGTTCCTCCATGAAGAACTGGGTGCGCTGACCGGCCTGTTCGAACTGCTCGCAGAACTCGAGAATGGCCTTGGTCGACTCGCTCGGCTGGTCGCCGTCGAACAGCGGTTGCCCTTCCGCGAAGTCACCAATCGCATTGGCGGTCGGATCGAAACAGAGGGAGAGTTCGTCGCTGTCAGGCGACAGACGGGCTAGCAGGAACGGATAGCGACGAAGGTATGCCGGCATGTAAACGCTGCTGTCGAGCGGCTTGCCGTCCTTGTCGACGAATGTGTTGAGGCCCTCATTGAGGGCCATCAGCGCCAGCGGAACTGGTTCGTCACCGACCGAGAAGATGATCGGATAATGGCGCTGCGCCGCAGCGAACTCGTCGACCGTGAGAGGAATGGCGTGGACTTGAGCAAGCGCAGGCAAGGTCTCGATCCCGCGGACCTTGAGGCTGCCGTGCGCCTGGCTGTTGAGCGGCTCAAGCTGGTTGTAGAGGATCGGCAGCGCAGTCGGCGCGGCAGTCGCCATGATCAAAAAACTCCTGGAAAAAGCCCGGTACGGACGCGGCTCGCGCTCTAAAAGCGCTTGCCGCGTCTGGCAAGGGTGGCAGGGTTCATCGAATGTTCAACGGCTTGCAACGAAGCGGGACAATCGCTTCCTGCTTGGTTTTGCCAGTTGTTCCTATCCGCCTACCCTCTTTTCTCGGCTATCCTGGCGCTGTTCGCAGCGCCACCCGAGGCGGTGAGCGTTTCGCGAGTGACGATCAGCGAGGAAGTTGTCATGCGGATTCCGGTGATCCGCCCGCACTTCGCCTGGCCGATCCGCTGGGAGGAGACGAAAGGCCCCCGCTGCATCAAGAGCGACAATATCCTGGCGACTGCGCTTGCGGACGACGGCAGCATCGACTTCCTGATGCGCTCGCGTGAACGCATTCGAGCACGTCTCGAAAACCAGTGTCCAACCCTTGATTTCTATGGCGGCCTGTACCTTCAGTCGGCCGACGGCTCGATCTGTGCGCGCCGCGACGAGGTGCGCAGCCGCATCGGTGGAGCGTGCGCGATTGAGCGCTTTCGACGCATGGTCCCCCACCCCATTCGCTAGCGATTCCTTGACTTTTCGCGCCTCCTCCCGCACGGCGCGAAGCGCCCGGAGCGATTAGCGCTCATGCGGGATTACTCCGGATATTTTCATGAACTTTGCCGATCTCGGCCTTTCTGACGAACTGCTGCGCGCTGTCGACGACAGTGGCTACTCCGAAGCGACCCCCATTCAGGAGAAGGCAATCCCCTCGGTCCTGATGGGCCGTGACCTCATTGGTATCGCCCAGACCGGGACCGGCAAGACCGCGGCCTTCGTGCTGCCGATGATCGACATCCTTGGGAACGGCCGCAGCCGGGCAAGAATGCCGCGCTCGCTGATCCTGGAGCCGACCCGCGAACTGGCCGCTCAAGTTGCCGAGAACTTCGAAAAGTACGGCAAGTATCATAAGCTTTCGATGGCGCTGCTGATTGGTGGCGTGCAGATGGGCGATCAAATCAAGGCGCTTGAAAAGGGCGTCGATGTGCTGATCGCGACGCCTGGCCGTCTGATGGACCTGTTCAGCCGTGGCAAGATCTTGCTGACCGGCTGCAACCTGCTCGTCATCGACGAGGCGGACCGGATGCTCGACATGGGGTTCATCCCTGACATCGAGGAGATCGCCTCGCGACTCCCCAAGCAGCGGCAAACCCTGCTGTTCTCGGCAACCATGCCGCCGCCAATTCAAAAGCTGGCCGCGAAATTTCTGTCGGAGCCGAAGACGGTAGAGGTTGCCCGGCCGGCGACTGCCAACGTCAACATCGATCAGAAGGTCATCGAGGTTCGCTCCGACAAAAAGCGTGACGTGCTTCGAGAACTGCTTCGTGGTGAGGGTGTCAAGAACGCCATCATCTTCAGCAATCGCAAGACGATGGTTCGCGAACTTTACACGAGTTTGAAGCGGTCAGGTTTCGCTGTCGGACAGATTCATGGTGACATGGAGCAATCGGATCGCATCGCCGAGTTCGACCGCTTCAAGAATGATAAGATCACTGTTCTGGTCGCTTCCGACGTTGCGGCACGAGGCCTCGACGTGCGCGGCGTCAGTCATGTGATCAACTTCGACGTACCGTGGCAGCCCGATGATTACGTTCACCGCATCGGCCGCACCGGTCGCGCAGGCGCCAAGGGCACGGCCATTACGCTCGCGACCAGGGAAGATGCCGAGGCGCTTGGGCGGATCGAACATCTGACCGGCACCAAGATACCGCGGATTACGCTCGGAGATGCTCCCCTGTCCGAGGTGGCGGCAGAGACTGAAGACAAGGCGCAGCGCCGGAGCCGCAAGCCCGCTGGAGAAGAAAAGGCGCCTCGACGCGGCCGGAGCAAGGCGGCGGAGCCGAAGCGAGAACCTGCGGCCGCTCAAACTGAGCGCTCACCGCTGGAAGACGCGCCGATCGAGAAGAAGCCGCGGCGGGAACGCGCCCGCACTGAGCGGGACCGTGCCGAAGATGCTCGCCCGAGAGCCGAACCGGCAATCGAGGATGCAGGCGAAGGCGGCTGGAATGGTCCCCTCCCGAGCTTTCTTTCGGTGAGTCTCAGCTAATCAGGGCGACGCACTCCAAGGGTGACCGGCGATTTCGCTGGCCACCGTGCTCAGTTCTGGCTCCACTCCCAACTTGATCGTCAGCCCCCCTGTTCTTGCAAGCTCCCGTGCGCCCAGCCGCAGGGAGCGGGCGTGGCAGGCCTGCGGAAGGCGGCGGTCGGCGATCACGATGTCGGCGTTCGTGCACGCGGCGGTCAGCTCATTCCATTCCAGCTTCTGGCCGGAGCGTACGGCCAGCACCGTCCAACGTCGCTCACCACGATCCAGTATGGCGATGCAGCTATCGAGACTGCATCTGGCCGCTGGCCAATCGTCGAGAGCTGGAAGCTCACCGTCGAACGCCGCGGTTTCGCCAAGCAGCCCGCGAATATAATCTTTCGCACGTTCTCGAAGCAGAAACGGAGTGCCGTCTTCAGCCACGATCGCGAGGTGGCGGCCATCGCCGGTTACCAGCAGGTCGGGACGAGGGCTTGAGAGCGCCGCCGCAGCGCCCGCTAGAATGGGGACAACCCCCGCAACCCGCACCCTTCCCTCGCGCCAGATTGCCAGCCACAGGCCGCCGAGTACCATTGCCGCAAAGGCCCAGTCGGGCATCTGCGGGCGTAGCGCCACTGAACCGGGCGCTTCTGCGGCGGCATGAGCAATCCAAAGCAGCAGGCTGATTGCCCATCCGGTGGCCTGCCAGAAGGGCCAGCCGCAGCCGACGACGTCGAACAGCAACGCCGCAGCTTCCAAGGGCATGATGGCGAAAGTGGTAAGCGGTATGGCGAGGAGGTTGGCAAAGACCCCATAGAGGCCCTCGCGATGGAAGTGGAACAACGCGAAGGGCATAAGCGCCAGTTCGATTGCGAGCCCGGTCATAAGCAACTCGGCAACGTGCCTGATCGCTCGCCTCGAGAGCCCGTCTTCCCGCACTTCGACGAAGCGCTTGAACCAGGGCCAGCTGAACAGCGCGACCAACGTCGTTACCGCTGCAAAACTGAGCTGGAAACTCGGCCCGTAGAGCGACTCCGGTCGCAGCATCAGGATCAGCAACGCCGCCGTGGCGATCATACGAAGGCTGATGGCCTCTCTGCCAAGCGCCGTTCCGGCCAGAACCAGCAGCGCGCCCAGACAGCTGCGGACCGTGGGCACCTGCATCCCCGTCAGCAGCGTGTAGCCAATTCCGGCGAGCGCACCTGCACCGGCGGCAATCAGCACGAGGTTGAACCGCAATGCCAGTCGCTCCGACAAGGACAATAGGCGCAAGGCAACGAAGAAGGTTGCGCCTATCGCCGCCGCGATATGCAAGCCACTGACCGAAAGCAGATGCGCCAAGCCCGACCGCCGCATTGCATCTGCGTCGGACTGGGGCAGTGCCCCCTGATCCCCGGTGACCAGCGCGGTGGCGATGCCGCCTTCGCTGGCGTTGAGCTGAGCACGAACGTGCCGATCCAGCCGCGCACGCCACTGGTCAAGGCCTGAAGCCTCCTGCGCTGGACTGAGCAGGACGACAGGGCCAAGAGCCTTGCCCATGCCCCCAATGCCTGAAAACCAGAAGTCACGGGCGTAATCATGCGCTCCGGGCAGCGGCATCTGCATCGGGCCGGTCAGCCGAGCCTTCACGCTCAGGTGGGCGCCTCCCTCCAGACCCGCAGGCACATTCTTGCTGTCGACATTGAGACGAACCAGCGGCGGCAGTAACGGATCGTCGGGACGGATCAGCAGTCGCACTAGGTCACGTGCTGGCAGCGGCTCTATGCTGCCGACGGTGCCAGTGAGTGTCAGGATCACCGGACGGTCGAGGCGGATGGTGGCAACGCTCTCGGCCCGCCACCAAACGAGGGTCAGGCCGATCGCCAGGCCCAGTGCACAGCCCACCACCGCCCGGCGTGTTCGCCCTCCAAGCGCCATTCCTGCAAGACACAAGCCGGCCGCGAGCCACATCGCCGCGATCCAGCTTCGCAGACCCGGAAGGATCAGCCAAAGCGCAATGCCGCCGCCCACACTGACGACCCACCAGAGGGGGAGTGCCTCACGCTCCCGATCGAGAAACGATTCCGCACTTGCGAAGAGCGCTCGGACGCGCCAGTGCGGGAGCACCGGAGCCCATCGCCCAAAGGTGGTGACTTGCACGCGCAAGGTCTCACTTCCATGGCGATCCGGCACCGACATCAAAGAGGAAAGCCCGCTTGAGCGCAAGCTCCGTCGTCACCCGCTTCGCCCCCTCGCCGACCGGCTTCCTGCACATCGGCGGCGCTCGAACGGCATTGTTCAATTGGCTCTTCGCAAGGGCGAACGGAGGCAAGTTCCTCCTTCGCATCGAGGACACTGACAAGGCGCGCTCCACCAAGCCCGCGATCGACGCGATTCTTGACGGGATGCGCTGGCTGAACCTCGATTGGGACGGTCACGAATATTATCAATCGCAGTTCTGGGCTCGCCATGCCGAAGTCGCGCATGCATTGCTTGCCAAGGGTCAGGCTTATCGCTGCTATCTGACGCAGGAGCAGCTTCAGGCTCAACGCGAGGCAGCTCAGGCGGAACGCCGCCCTTTCCGGATTCGCAGCGAATGGCGCGATGTCATCGAGCCACAGGGCGACAAGCCCTTCGTTGTACGTCTCCGCGCGCCGCAGAAAGGCGAAACGGTGATCGAAGACCAGGTGCAAGGTCGGGTCACGGTGCAGAATGCAGAGCTGGATGACTTCGTCCTGCTTCGTTCGGACGGAACCCCCACCTATATGCTGGCGGTGGTGGTCGACGACCATGACATGGGCGTCACCCACGTCATCCGCGGCGACGATCACCTCAACAATGCCTTTCGTCAGCTGGCGATCATCAAGGCGATGGGCTGGCCCGAGCCGGTCTACGCGCACGTCCCGCTGATCCACGGCTCAGATGGCGCCAAGCTCAGCAAACGCCATGGGGCACTTGGTGTCGACGCTTACCGCGACGAACTCGGCATCCTTCCCGAGGCGCTCAACAACTATCTGCTCCGGCTCGGCTGGGGTCATGGGGATGATGAGATCATCAGCCGTGAGCAGGCGATCGAGTGGTTCAGCCTCGACCATGTCGGAAAGTCGCCCTCTCGCTTCGACCTCAAGAAGCTTGAGAACCTCAATGGCCATTATATTCGCAGTGCCGACGACGCACGGCTCGCAGTGCTCGTGGCCGCTCGCCGCGAGGGCATGAGCGCGGACGACTTGGCGCTTCTCGAGCGGGCGCTGCCCGAGCTCAAGGCGCGGGCGAAGGACCTGAACGAGCTCGCTAGCGGGGCTGAATTCCTGTTCGCCAAGCGGCCGCTCGCAATCGAGGAAAAGGCTGCGGAGCTGTTGAGCGATCAAGGCCGGTCGCTGCTTGCCGATAGCTATGCAGCCCTCGCGCGGCTCGGTGAATGGAACCATGATTCCACTGAGGCCGCTATAAAGACGGTAGCCGAACAAGCGGGGCTCAAGCTGGGAAAAGTTGCCCAGCCATTGCGCGCCGCCTTGACCGGCCGGACCACCAGCCCAGGCATTTTTGACGTGCTCGTGCTGTTGGGGCAGGGCGAAAGCCTGGCCCGGATCGAAGACCAGATGCCCAGGAACAATCCCCAGACGGAGCGCAATTGATGTCGGACAAGACTGCAACGCTGAACCTCGAGGGCAAGGATCTCTCGATGGCTGTGCTGAGCGGCAGCGTCGGACCGGACGTGGTCGACATCCGCAAGCTGTATGGCGCGACCGGTGCCTTCACCTACGATCCCGGCTTCACCTCAACCGCCAGCTGCAGCAGCGCCATCACCTACATCGACGGTGAGGCCGGCGTCCTGCTGCATCGCGGCTATCCGATTGACCAGCTGGCGGAGCAGTCGAGCTTCATGGAGGTTTCCTACCTTCTACTCCATGGCGAGCTGCCGACCAAGGACGAGCTCGACAAGTTCACCTACACGATCAGCCGCCACACCATGGTGCATGAGCAGCTGGCGACCTTCTTCCGGGGCTTCCGCCGCGACGCGCACCCCATGGCGATCATGTGCGGCGTGGTGGGTGCGCTCTCGTCATTCTACCACGACAGCACGGACATCACCGATCCCAAGCAGCGAGAGATCGCGTCGCACCGACTAATCGCCAAGATGCCAACGATTGCTGCCATGGCGCACAAGTACAGCATCGGGCAGCCGTTCCTCTATCCAGACAATTCGCTCAGCTACACCGGCAACTTCCTGCGGATGACCTTCGGCGTCCCGGCGGAGGAATATGTCGTCAATCCGATCATTGAGCGGGCGATGGATCGGATATTCATCCTCCACGCCGATCATGAGCAGAATGCGTCGACCTCGACGGTTCGCTTGGCTGGCTCCTCTGGCGCCAACCCGTTCGCCTGTATGGCGGCTGGCATCGCCTGCCTGTGGGGTCCCGCGCACGGCGGCGCCAACGAAGCAGCGCTCAATATGCTGCGCGAGATCGGCGACGTGAAGCGCATCCCCGAGTACATCGCCCGTGCCAAGGACAAGGACGATCCCTTCCGGTTGATGGGATTCGGCCACCGGGTCTATAAGAATTTCGACCCGCGCGCGAAGGTGATGAAGCAGACCGCCGACGAGGTTTTGAAGGAACTCAACATCTCCGATCCGGTGCTTGACGTCGCCAAGGAGCTGGAGCGGATCGCATTGAGCGACGAATACTTCATCGAGAAGAAGCTCTACCCGAACGTCGACTTCTACTCAGGCGTCATATTGAACGCGATCGGCTTCCCGACCGAGATGTTCACTGCCCTGTTCGCGCTCGCCCGCACCGTCGGTTGGGTCGCGCAATGGAACGAGATGATCTCCGACCCCGAACAGAAGATCGGTCGTCCGCGCCAGCTTTACGTCGGTGCGACCCAGCGCGATTACGTGCCGGTCAGCGGCCGCTAGGCGATAATCGTCAGGCTGCGGGAAGGCGAAGGGTGAAGCGCGCACCCTTACCGGGCGCGCTTTGCACCGTGATATCTCCTCCCATCTCTCGCGCGTAGCGTCGTGAGATGGCAAGGCCCAGTCCGGCGCCGTCGGCTCGCGGCTGCGCCTGCTCGAACCGCTCGAAGATGCGCTGCTGGTCGACGGCAGCGATGCCCGGACCGTCGTCGGCAACGGTGATGCTCACGTCTGCTCCGCGAGCGCAAAGCACTCGTACGGTTGCGCCCCGGGGCGAATGGCGCACGGCATTGCCAATCAAGTTTACGAGAATCTGGGTCACTGAGCGGGCGTCGCCCAGCGCTGGTAGCGACGGCGGCCCGTCGACGTCGAAAGCGACGCCGGCTTCCACCGCCTGCACCTGCACCAGTCCAGTCGCCTCCAACGCCAAGGCGGCAAGGTCGATCCGCTCCGGCGCTGGCGGCGCACGCTCAGCCGTCATGCTCTGCAGCACATCGAGCAGGTGGCGAGCGGCAGCGGCGATGTCCGCCGCATAGCCCGCGTAGTCGCTCCGAAGCGGTCCCTCCCCTTTTTCGGAGATACGTTCCGCTTCGTCCATGATCACATCGATGGGATGACGAAGAAGATTGTCGAAGCCGTCGTCGACAACGGGCGGCGGGTCGGACTGCTCGGCAGCCGCTCCTTCCAGCCGCAGTGCAAAGCCATTGAAATTACCGTTCGGCGCGAGGCGTGGAGTTCCGCTGAGCAGCAGCTCCTGACCGTTCGACCGAGCGCGGACGCGTTGCCCTTCGAAGGCACGGCGACTTGCGACCGCTCCCAAGATCGGCAGGTCGCCTTGCTCGGAAGGTAACAGCTCCAGCGAACGCGTAAGCGGCTGGCCCCGGATCTCGGCGACCGTGCCACCCAGCTTGTCGGCAAGCTGGTCGCTGATCATTACAACCTTGAGATCGCCATCTGCTGTGATGTCCGCGCCGGAATCGGCGGTCGTGGCGTCGAGTCCTTCGATCACGCGGAAACGTCGCCGCCGCGGCGGCCGCTCCACCCAGCTTTCGATGCTGAGTGCGACGCCGTTGTTGGAGGGCTCGGCACGGACCCACAGGTCGAGGTCAGCATCGCTGGTCGCCGCCAGTGCTTGCCGCGAGAGGCTGACTCCGAGTTGGCTTGCAAGACGAGCGATGGCAGCGAGCTGAGGCACAGCTAGCATTGCGCCAAGGCCGCCGCCCGCCTCTTCCTGCAAACGGGCAAGGCGCGGATCGGCGGAGGTTAGCCGGCCGCTCGCGTCCACAAGGCCTCGGATGGGTTCAGGCGCCGCGCTGGCCATGCTTTTCCAGAGCCCTACGAGCCAAGATGAAGGCGCCCGGGAGGCGAATGTACGCCCGTGCCTCGGCGATCTCTTCGGACGACGCCATGGCGTCAAAGGCAGCCATGGCCTCGCCCGGCTCTCGCAAGCCGCGTCCGTTGCTCAGCGCGGCGATCAGTCCCGCAGCCAGCGAGCGGTTGATTTCAGCGAGGCGCAGAAGACGCCCGATGGCGTGTTCGTCGGTCCCGGTGAGCATCTGCCAGGCTACGCTGGCAGGGATTCGTGCAAGGCGGGAGAGGCCCTCCGCCAGCAGGCCCGCCTCACCGTGCGTCGCCAAAGAGAGGAGCAAGGGGCCATCAAGCCGTCCCGCCTGCTCGAGCGCCACCATCAGCCGCGCTTCGCGAGCATCCAAACGATCCCCTTCATCATGCCGAGCAAGCAAATCTACCGCTGCGGCGACCAGCGACTCTGTTGGTCCGGCAAGAGCGGCTGCGACCGCATAAGTGAGCGCCACGGCCGTCTCGGCATCACAATCGGCAAGGGTAAGTCCTGGCCGACCAAAGCGATCACGGGCGGAGGCGCGCGCGATCACCACGGCCATGGCCGCGCTGGCAATCGAGGGTTCCGGATCTGCAGCCCAGGCCTGCAACAGCCCACCTTGGTCCTGATGCAGCGCGGCGGCGCGGAAGGCGAGCAGGTCTGCCCGACGAACAAGCAGGCCAACCAGGTCACGGGTGAACAGTCCAGACGACCGAAGCTGCGCGACTAGCGCTTCGGCATCGACCTCGTCGGTTGCGCCAGGCGGAAGTCGAAGCTGCAGTTCCTCAGCGATCTGCCCGACCAGGCCCGACAGCAGGCTGAGCATCAGCGCCCTTTCCTGCTCGGACGGGCGGGCAATGGGATCGAGTGAAAGATCGACCATCGCCGCACCAAGCCGATCGACCCCGCGCGGTGTGCGCGCAGGTGCGGTCGGACGGTCTCCCTTTCGGGCCGCAGGCGATCGTGGCTCTGCCATCCCTCTTGCCTTACCAAGGCTGGGTTAACGCGTCCTCAATCGTACGACGATCGATGAACCACTTGCTGAACGACGAAAAAACTGGCCGCGGCGTAGAAGGCGAGTACCACAGGCAGCACTGCCCAGCCGCCCACCGCGGCAATCAGCAGCGCGGTGACCACCGCTGGACGCCGATCGAACAGCCAATAACCGAACGGCAGGTCACGGCCGCTCCGCTCCAACCGCAGCGCCTCGGCGAAGGCGAGCGCGGCGGCTGCGCTGGCGAGTGGTCCCCAGCCCGCTCCTTCTCGGAACATCAGCCAGCCGAGTGCCACCAGAGCCAGCCCCGCCACGGGCCAGAGCAACCGCCTCACCAGCGAGCGCGCCGGGAGGGGCTGCAGCCGAAGCTGAGCAAGGCGATCGGCAATGAGATCGAGCGGGAGGGAAAGCAGCAGCAGGGCGATGCCCGTCCACTTCCACCCCAACCATATCGCCAGCACCGCGACGGCCGTCAGCGCAAGGGCCGCCGTCATCAACCAACTCGGCTGAATGGGCGAGCGCATTAGCTGCTCGGTTGCGAGCTCCTCGGGAATCGGCAGCAGGAAGCAGGCGACCCAGTCGGGCCGCGCCTGCCGCGAGGCGACCAGCAGGCTGCGATCAAAAGCCGCCGCGCCGCCGCCGCTCTGCGCGTGATAGGGCGTCACCCCATCGATCGTCTGGATCTGCTGTGCTCCGGCCTGGATGGTCCGCCGCAGCAGGGTCGAGAGCAAGTCCCAGTCGCCGAGCATGGCAGCCGTGGAGGCGAGCGTCTGGCCATCGACCAGCGCGAGTCCGGCCCAGCGATGCTGATTGTCGATCCGCTCAAACAATTGGTGGGCGTCGTCGTCCGGGACAGTGACCACCGTGCGATGGTCGGCACAGGCGATGCGCTCCACCAGCGCCATGGCGGGTGCAATCCCATCTGCCATCTGCAGCACGCGCGCCTGCGGTTCGAACCGCGCGGCCGCTTCCTGCCCGTCGCTGACCGGGACGACCTGAACGCCTTCGCCACGCAGCCGTTCAAAGGCGGCGGCCAGCGCCACCGGCACGGTCTCGACCACGACTACGATCGGAGCGCAGCCGGCCGCAGCCGCGCACCGCGCCTGATATTCGATCAGTGTCCGGCCCGCGAGCGGCTGAAGGGCGTAGAGAACGCCTGCCCCGTCTTCCTGATACGCACCGATAAGTGCGCCAAGCGCCATATTGAACACCCTCCCCGGCCCGGCTCTCTTGCACGCTTCCGCTCTGGCTCAAAGATGGTAAGCTCGCCAAATGATGGGGCATCCGCAACGCGCCGCGCTTCGAGCCGAACCGCTCGAGCTTACCGACCGTCTTCCGCAGGAGACGGAGGCCCCTCCTGAATTCACGACCGAGCCGATGCCAGAGTTCGAGCCTGGCCCGTGGAGCTCGACCTCCCGGAACGCCGGCTTGGGTGGCCGGCGGGTCCTCGGCTGGAGCCTCGGCCTGCTGGCCGCCCTATGGACAGCCTTCGTGGCCTGGGGCGCGGGACGCGCGCTCGGCAATCAGGCGCTCACCCCAGCGATCGCCTCGCAATGGCTGGCGACCGCGGCAGGGCCGCTTGCCCTTCTTGGCCTTGTCTGGCTGATGTTCGGGCGCACTCGGCGGCAAGAGGCGGAGCGCTTTATCCACTCGGTCAAGCAAATGCGCGCCGAGGCCGGAAGTCTTGAGAGCCTGCTCGGCGTGCTTCGCCAGCGGATCGACGAGGAACAGGTGGCCCTCAAGGGTATGGCCGACCGTCTGATGAGCCTTGGCGACGAAGCCGGGCAGCGGCTTGGCGAGGTCACCCGGGATCTTAATGCAGGTGCCGATACGCTCGCGCAGCATAGCGCAGCGCTCGACCGCGCCGCTGAAAGCGCCCGCACAGACATTGGCGTCTTGCTGAGCGATCTGCCTTTGGCGGAACAATCGGCGAAAGCCATGGCCGATGAACTTCGCGGCGCCGGGCGCGATGCCGGTGAGCAGGCGCGGCTGCTCGAGGAGCGCCTGACCGGGCTCGCCGCCAAGGCCGCGGAAGCCGACCAGAGTGTTGGCGGCGCTGCCGATCGGCTCGCCACCCAGCTCGCCAGCATCGAGAGCGCGAGTGCCTCCGCCGGAAGCCGGATCAGCGAAGTAGCGAACGACGCCAATCTGAGGGTCGAGAACCTCCTCAACCGGGCAACGCAGGCCCTCGTCGACATCCGCACTGGCATCGATGGGCAATCGGACGCCGTCCATGCCCTCCTCGAGCATAGCGCCGCGACTATGGGCCGTGCGGGTGCGGAAGCGGCCGATGCGGTGGGCCAGCGACTTTCCGCCGCCAGCGCCTCCCTGGATGGCCTTTCCACCCGTATCGCCGAGCAGGATCGCGCCAGTCAGGGTCTCGTCGCCTCCATCGAGCGAAGCTTGGCCGATCTGGACCAGCGGTTCGTTGACCTCGCGGCCGAGGGCGACCTGCGGGCTGGAGCCATTGCCTCCACCATCCAGCGTGTCCGGAACGAGCTTGATGCCCTCGCCCTCCAATCCAAGTCGAGCGACGGCTCGCTGGAGGGGCTGACCGAGCGCACGAATGCGCTTCGCGAGAGCGTATCGACCTTGCACGCGGATTTGAGCGAGCGTCTCGGCAGTGCCTTGGTCGAAGCCGAAAGCGGCGCCGAGCGGCTGCTATCCTCGGTCCAGACCGCCAAGCCCGAAATAAAGTGGATGCATCAAGCCGCTTCGGAAGCCGCCGACCGGATGGCGGCCACAAGCCAAGGGCTTGGTCAGCATCAGGAGCGATTGAACGATCTTCTCTCGTCACTGGATGCAGGTGCTGGCGCGGCCGAGGGGCGGCTGGCCGGCCTGCGCGAGGCGATGGCGGCGGCGGGCGAGGAGGCCGCCAAATTACAGTCCGAAACCGCGCCCGCGCTGGTGCAGGCCATGGTTCAAGTCCGCGAAGCAGCCACCCATGCAGCCGAGCGCGCTCGCGAGGCCTTGGATCGCGCCATTCCTGACGGTGCAGAGCGGCTGTCGAAGGAAAGCCGGGCGGCGATCGAGCGGGTGATTGCCGAAACAGTGACTGCGCAGGTGGCAGAGGTCGAGCAGGTTGCTGCCCGCGCCGTTGCTGCCGCCCGCACCGCGTCCGAGCGCCTCACGGGGCAACTACTCACCATCGGTCAGACCGCAGCCGCGCTCGAAGAGCATATCGACAAGAGCCAGGAGGCCGCACGAACCGCGGAGAGCGAGGCGTTCGGCCGCCGCACGGCCATGCTGATCGACTCCATGCATTCTGCGGCAATCGATGTAGGCAAGATCCTCTCGACCGACGTCGATGATCGCAACTGGCAGGAATATCTGAAAGGCGATCGCGGGGTCTTCACGCGTCGGGCGGTGCGCCTGCTGAACCATAGCGAGCAGCGCTCGCTGGCCAGCCATTACGAGGTCGACCGGGAGTTCCAGGCGGGCGCCAACCGCTTCGTTGCCGATTTCGAAGCCATGCTCCGCCGCGTTCTGAGCGAGCGCGACGGAGGTCCACTGGCCGTCACGCTAATGAGCAGCGACATGGGCAAGCTCTACGCCGCTTTGTCGCAGGTCGTAGCGGGCCGCCGCTAGCGCGGCCGCGTGAAATCGAGGTCGTCGGTGCTGATCCACCCGTAGACGTAATTGGCATAGAACAGAGCGAAGGCGAGCGCCCCCGCAATGGCGCTGCGCAACAGGTGCCTTTTCAAGTCAAAGCGGTGGGGGGCACTTTCCGCCTGCCCTGGCACCTTTGGCGCGCCTACCTCCTCGTCGGTCTTCACCCCGAACGGCAGCAGCACGAAGCCGGCGAAGCAGAAAAAAAGAAAATAGATGGCTAGAGCAGACTGCCACTTCATGCGCGCATCACCAGCACTTCGACGATCGGCTTCTTGCCGGTCCATGCCGTTGCGCAGCGCCTAACGGCAAGGCGGACGTTCTCACGTAGCCGCTCCTCGTCCGCCCCGCGTTCGACGGCACGGGCGGCGCTGTCGACAGCGTCACCCAGGAAGTCGTCGCGGTCCGCCTCCACCGGCAGACCCACGGCCCGCACGACAGGCTGACCGAGCAGGGCATTATTCTTGCCCAAAGCGATGCTCACCATGACGATGCCCTGATACGCCAGCTTGCGCCGCTCGTTCATGGTTGAGCCGCCAGCGGGCAGGATCACATCGCCGTCAAGCACCAGCTTGCCGATGCGGGTCTCGCCAAGCTTCTTGGGCTCACCGGGTGCCAGCCGGACGATGTCGCCATCCTTCTGGAAAAAGGCCTGCGGGATGCCGCACTCTAGCCCAAACCGCGCCTGCGCCCGCAAGTGACGCGCCTCGCCGTGCACCGGGACCAGCAACTGCGGTCGGATCCAGTCGTACATCTGCTTGAGCTCCGGCCGCCCAGGGTGGCCAGAGACGTGCACATGAACCTGGCGATCCGTCACAGTAATCACGCCCAGGTCACTAAGCTGGTTCATGATTCGACCGACCGCGACCTCGTTGCCGGGTATCTGTCGCGAGGAAAAGATCACCGTGTCGCCCTCCCCAAGCTTGAGTTCATGCTGGCCCGAAGCGATGCGCCCGAGCGCAGCACGCGGCTCACCCTGCCCCCCGGTCGCGAGGATCAGCAGTTCGCGCTTAGGCAGGCGCATGGCCTCGTCGTAGCGAACCACTTCGGGGAAGTCGCCCAGATAGCCGGCGGCCTTGGCGACCTTCACGTTTCGTTCGATTGAGCGGCCCGCGAGTGCCAGCCGTCGCCCGGTTGCCTCCGCTACCCGCGCGATTGTGTCCAGCCGCGCCACATTCGAGGCGAAGGTGGTGATGAGCACTCGTCCGGGTGCCTCGCCGATCGACTTAGTGAGCCCCTCGATGACGTCCGCTTCGGACCCCGATTCTTCCAGGCTGAAGGCGTTCGTCGAGTCACAGACCAGCGCGAGAACGCCCTCATCCCCGATGCGCGTCATCATATCGGCGCTGGTCGGATTGCCGAGCACCGGCGTCCGGTCGATTTTCCAGTCGCCGGTATGGAAGACCTTGCCATACGGTGTCTCGATGAGCAGCCCATTGCCCTCCGGGATGGAGTGGGCAAGCGGTACATAGGTTACCTGGAACGGCGCCAAATCGATCGGCTCCCCTCGCTCCACGATCCGCACCGGCACCTGACCGGACAAGCCTTCCTCTTCCAGCTTGTTGGCGATCAGCCCTGCCGTGAAGCGGGTGGCATAGATTGGCACCTTGAGATCAGCAGCGAGATAGGGAATCGCGCCAATATGATCCTCGTGACCATGCGTGATCACGATCCCAACCAGGTCGCGGCGGCGTTCCTCGATGAAATCGAGGTCGGGCAAGGTGATTTCGATGCCGGGCAATTCCGGGTCACTGAAGCTGAGGCCGCAATCGACCATCAGCCACTTACCCTGACTTCCATACAGATTGACGTTCATTCCGATCTCGCCAGAGCCGCCGAGTGCGAGGAAGATCAGTTCATTTGCTGGGGTCATAAGCTCATCCCGTTCGGACCGGCGCGCCGCGGCGTGCCAGTCATACTAGCCGATGCTGAAAGTCGGCGCGGGCAGGCATCGGCATGCCACCTACGCTCATCATCTCGGGTCAGGCAGGCGAAACGCTTCGCTGCCAAAGCAGGGCCAGGCCCTGGATGGTAAGGTCGGGCTCGATCGAATCGAACGCGGCGGTATGTTGCTGGAACAGGGTGGCCAGTCCGCCTGTCGCGATGGTGGTCACCGGGCGGCCGATCTCTGCCTTCACGCGGGCAAGCAGACCCTCAATCATGGCCACATAGCCCCAGTAGATGCCGCTCAGCATCTGGCTCTGCGTTGTCCGCCCGATCACGCTATTACTCTCGGGTGCTTCGATCGCAATTCGTGGAAGCTTGGCCGCCGCCGCGACCAGCGCGTCGAGGCTGAGGTTGATACCCGGCGCGATAATCCCGCCTTTATAGGCGCCGGAATAATCAACCACGTCGAATGTTGTGGCGGTGCCGAAGTCGATCACCACCAGATCACCCTGGTGCTTGTCGTGTGCCGCAATCGCGTTGAGCGCTCGGTCCGCACCCACATTGTGCGGCTCGTCGACATCCAGCCTGATCGGCCAGGCAGCAACCCCCTGCCCCGCCACCACGGCCTCCTGGTGGAAGTATTTTTGGCTGAGGACCTGTAGATTGTGGAGCGCTCGCGGAACAACCGTGCCGATGATCACGCCGGAGATGTCGCTAGTTGCGAACCCTTCGAGAGCCAGCAACTGGTGGAGCCAGACCGCATACTCGTCAGCCGTGCGGCGAGGGTCGGTCGCAATGCGCCAGCGCGCACGGATCTGGCGCTCCGCATCAACCAGGGCGAAGACGAGATTGGTGTTTCCAGCGTCGATCGCGAGCAGCACTGCCTTACCCCAGCATCACGTCGGCAGCGTGGATGACACGCACTTCGCCGGTTTCCAAGCGCAGCCGAAGTCGGCCGTCCGGTTCAAGGCCGTCGAATGTGCCAGAAATTTTCTCATCAGGGGCCGTGTGAACGGTCAGCGGAGTGCCGATCTGGTGAGCGCTTTCGCGCCACAGTCCGATTGTCGCGGGAAGGTCGTCGCGCCAGCGCTGCAGTTCGCGCGCGAATGATGCGGCGAGCAGCGGGGCGAACGCCTCCGGACTGACCAGCGCAATTGGGGCGAGCGCGGAGGTCGCCCTACCTGGCAGGTTCGGCGCATGAGCCAAATTGACCCCGAAGCCGGCGACCACCCGCTCGCCGCTTCGTTCGAGAAGAACGCCGGCGAGCTTTCCCGGACCGAGCAGTAGGTCGTTCGGCCACTTGAGCATCAGTCCGGTGGCGGGAGCGGCTACCTCGACGGCCCGGATCAACGCGACTCCCGCGACCAGTGACAGGGTTGCGGGTGGAGCGTCGGCATCGCGAAGTTGAACGATGGTGGACCCGTGGAAATTGCCGGGAGGGCTATCCCAGCCCCGTCCTTGCCGGCCTCTACCGCCGTCCTGCTGTCCAGCGATCAGCCATTCGCCCTCGGCAGCCGCGCGGTCGGCGATCAGGTCGGCGTTGGTCGACCCGGTCCGTTCGACGAACCGCAGCCGGCTCAGAAGATGCTCGCCGCATTGGCCGCCAGACGGCCGATGGGTGTGATCAGCAGATAGCCAAGCGGACTGACGAACAGGGCGCAAGCGGCGATCAGCGCCGTCTGCAGCGGCTCGCGACGCCGAAGGTATGGGGCTGCGGGCTCATCGAAGTACATGATCTTCACGATCCTGAGGTAATAGTAGGCACCAATCACCGTTAAAACGGCGGCCGTCAGGGCCAACCACAACAGACCAGCATCCACGGCAGCCTGAAACACCATCAGCTTGGGCCAGAAGCCGAACAGCGGCGGGATGCCCGCCAGGCTGAACATGAATATGGCGATCGCAAGCGCCAGCAGAGGTTGTGTCTGCGACAGCCCCGACAGGCTGGCAAGGCTTTCCACTGGGCGGCCTTCGGAATCGCGCATCCGCATGACGCAGAGAAATGCGCCCAGGGTCATGACGACGTACACCGCGGAATAGAAGAGCACGGCCTGCGCCCCGCCTCGCCCGCCTGCCGCAAGGCCGACCAGCGCGAAGCCGACGTTGTTGATCGATGAGTAAGCGAGCAGCCGCTTTATGTTGGTCTGCCCGAACGCGGCGACCGCGCCCAGTGCGATGGACGCGATCGCAGCGAAGACGACGATCTGCCGCCACGCGTCGGTCGCTGGTCCCAGCGCCTCCAAGCAGACGCGGGTTCCAAGCAGAACGGCGGCAATTTTCGGACCGGATGCAAAGAAGGCCGTTACCGGCGTCGGCGCGCCTTCGTAGACGTCCGGCGTCCACATATGGAACGGTACGGCCGAGATCTTGAAGGCGATACCTGCCAACGTAAGCGCAAGGCCGACAATGAGCCCAAATCCGACAGGGCCGCCAGCGAACGCAGCACTGATGCCGCTGAACATTGTCGTTCCGCTGAACCCATAGAGCAACGAAATGCCGTACAGCAGGATCCCTGAGGCAAGCCCGCCAAGCACGAAATATTTGAGCCCCGCTTCGGCTGAGCGTGCGTCATGACGGCGGTAAGAGGCGAGCACATAAGCGCTCAGCGACTGCAGCTCGAGGCCGACGTACAGCATCATCAGGTCGGTCGCGGAGACCATCACCGAAGCGCCGATCGCCGACAGCAGGATCAGCACCGGATATTCGCCGCCATGCTCGAACTCACGGTCGAACCAGCCGTGCGCCATGATCACCGCAACCGCAGCCGACAGATAAATGATGACCTTCCCGAAAGCCGCGAAGCCATCGGCTGCAAACATCCCGCCGAAGATCGGACCCGCCTGTTGCGGCGCTCCCGCCAGAGCGACGGTCGAAACCAACAGCGCCGCGATGCTTAGCGAGTGCGTCAGCGATGAGCCACGGCGTGCAAATGCGGCCACCAACATCAGGACAATGGCGGCGATCCCAAGGATGAACTCGGGAAGGATGGGTGCAAGGGTGTTCATCAGTGCGCCCCCTCCGACGCGCCTTCATGAGCGGCGGTGCCAGCAGGTGCAGGGTGGCCGGGAGTTGGTAGACTATCACCGGCGGGCCGTACTCGCTCAATCCGCGTCAGCAGGTGGCCGACGTCGGCACGCATAGGTGCCATGAAGCTGTCGGGGTAGACCCCCATCCACAGTACCACCACCGCAATGGGCGCGAGCAGCCACCATTCGCGCGCGCTCAGGTCTTGCATTGCCTTCGCCTCGGCCGTGCGTGCGGTGCCGTAGCTGATGCGCCAATAGAGATAGAGCATGTAGGCAGCGCCCAGGATGATGCCCGTGGTCGCGAAGACCGCGCTCCAAGTCGACACCTGATAAGTGCCCATCATGCTCAGGAACTCGCCAACGAAACCGCTGGTGCCCGGGAGGCCCACGGCCGCCATGGTAAACAGCAGGAACAGCAGCGCGTAGCCTGGCATGTTGTCGGCGAGGCCGCCGTACTTGGCGATGTCGCGGGTATGCATGCGGTCGTAGATCACGCCGACGCACAGGAATAGCGCCCCGGAAACCAAGCCGTGGCTCAGCATCACGATCAGTGCGCCCTCGATCCCCTGCCGGTTGAAGGCAAACAGGCCGAAGGTCACGAAGGCCATGTGCGCCACCGACGAATAAGCGATCAGCTTTTTCATGTCGGCCTGCACCAGGGCCACGAGGCTCGTGTAAACGATCGCGATCGAGCTCAGGATGAAGATCAGCGGCCACAACTGGGCGCTCGCGTCCGGGAACATGGGCAGCGAGAAGCGGATAAAGCCGTAGCCGCCCATCTTGAGCAGCACGCCTGCGAGGATGACCGAACCCGCCGTCGGTGCCTGGACGTGCGCGTCCGGCAGCCAGGTGTGAACTGGCCACATCGGCATCTTGACCGCGAAGCTGGCGAAGAATGCCAGCCACAACCACGTCTGCAACCCCGGCGCGAAATCATGAGCCATCAGCGTCGGAATGTCGCCGGTGCCGGCCTGGAAGATCATGACCAGCATGGCGATCAGCATCAGCACAGAGCCGAGCAGCGTGTAGAGGAAGAACTTGTAGCTTGCCTTGATCCGCTCGGCGCCGCCCCAGATGCCGATGATCAGGTACATCGGGATGAGGCCACCCTCGAAGAAGATGTAGAACAGCAGCAGATCTTGCGCCGCGAAGACGCCGATCATCAGCGCCTCCATCAGCAGGAAGGCTGCCATGTATTCTGGCACGCGGCGCGTGATGCTGCGCCAGCTCGCGCCGATGCAGATCGGCATCAGGAAGACGCTGAGCATGATCAGCATCAACGCAATGCCGTCGATCCCTAGCGCCCAGTTGAGGTAAGGGCCGCCGATCGGCAGCCGCTCGGTGAATTGCCACTGCGGCCCGGCGGGATTGTAGCCCACCCACAGCAAGCACCCGAGCACGAACAGCAACAGGGTGGTTCCGAGCGCAATCCAGCGCGCACGGTCCGCCCGCACGAACAGGCAGGCGAGTGCCGCCAGCAGCGGCAGGGCGATCATGGTCGAGAGAATGGGGAAACCGGTCACCGGCTGACCTGCGTGATGGCCCAGGTGGCGACGGCGACAAGGCCGAGCAGCATCACCAGAGCGTAGCTGTTGAGGTAACCCGACTGAATGCGGGCAGTGATGCGGTTGCCGACACCCACCGCATAGGCAGCGCCATGCGGTCCGAAGCGATCGATCGTCTTCTCGTCACCCCGATGCCAGAACTGCCGGCCAAGCCACAGCGCCGGACGGACGAAAATGGCGTCGTAGAGCTCGTCGAAGTACCATTTGTGCATCAGGAAGGTGTGGAGCGCCCCGGTCGCAGCGATGAAGCGCGCCGGCGCCTCGGTATGGCGAATGTAGTTGTTCCAGGCGATCGCAAGCCCGATCAGCATGACAGCAAACGGAGTCCACTTCACCCATACCGGCACAGCATGCATGGCGTGAGCGAGGTGCTCGTTGAACGCGAGGCTGCCATTCCAGAAGTCGGGCGCACCCTCCGGATCGATAAACGCGTGTGAGAACGTAAAGCCCGCCGCGATCGCACCCAGTGCGAGAACGCCGAGTGGAACCAGCATCGACAAGGGGCTCTCGTGCGGGTGGTATCCAGCAGTGCCGGTCACGGGAACAGCATGGGCGTCATGACTGCTGTCGCCATGTTCCTCGTCTGGATGATCGTGATGATCGCCATGAACCGCATGCTGGATGTGCTCGGAGCCGGCCCAGCGAGCCTTGCCGAAGAAGGTCAGGAAGATGAGGCGCCACGAGTAGAAACTGGTGAGCAGCGCGGCGAAAGCACCGAGCCAGAACGCGACCGTGCCATGCACGGAGCCATTGGCAAAAGCGCTCTCCAGAATGGCATCCTTAGAGTGATAGCCCGCGAACCCGACACCGAAAATACCAACTCCGGTGATTGCTAGCGTGCCGGCGATCATCGTCCAGAAGGTGAACGGGATCTCTTTCCGCAGGGCGCCGTAGTACCGCATGTCCTGCTCATGATGCATGGCGTGGATGACCGAGCCTGCGCCCAGGAACAGCAGCGCCTTGAAGAAGGCGTGGGTGAACAGGTGGAACATTGCCGCGCCGTACGCGCCGACGCCCGCGGCGAAGAACATGTATCCGAGCTGCGAGCAGGTCGAATAAGCGATCACGCGCTTGATGTCGTTCTGCACCGTGCCGACTGTGGCCGCAAAAATGCAGGTGGCGGCGCCGACATAGGTCACCACGGTCATGGCGGTCGTTGACGTTTCGAACATCGGGGAAAGACGACAGACCATGAACACGCCGGCGGTCACCATGGTTGCGGCATGGATCAGGGCGCTGACCGGGGTCGGTCCTTCCATCGCGTCAGGCAGCCAGGTGTGCAGACCGAGCTGCGCCGACTTCCCCATCGCCCCGATGAACAGGAGCAAGCACAGCAGCGTCATTGTGTCGACGTGCATGCCGGCAAAACCGATGGTCGAGCCGGCCATTGATGGCGCGGCGGCCAATATCGCCGGGATGGACACAGTCCCGAACACCAAAAACGTGCCAAAGATGCCCAAGCTGAAGCCAAAGTCACCGACGCGGTTGACCACGAAGGCCTTCATCGCCGCCGCATTGGCGGAAGGTTTGTAATACCAGAAGCCGATCAGCAGGTAGGACGCCAGGCCCACGCCTTCCCAGCCGAAAAACATCTGGATGAGGCTGTCCGCCGTCACCAGCATCAGCATGGCGAAAGTGAATAGCGATAGATAAGCGAAGAAGCGCGGCTGACTGGGGTCCTCGGCCATGTAGCCCCAGCTGTAGAGGTGGACGAGGCTCGACACGGTGGTGATTACGACCAGCATCACGGCGGTCAGCGTATCAACCCGGAGCGACCAGCTGACGTCCAAGGCTCCTGACTGAATCCAGTGCAGCACCGGCACGACCTGCGCCTGGGCATTACCGTTCAGGAACGAGATGAAGATTGGCCAGGCCAGCGCAGCCGAGATGAAGAGCGCGCCGGTCGTCACCGCCTTGGCGGCGGTACGGCCGATCCACGGCCCAAGCAGGCCACCGATGATGGCCGCCAGAAGGGGTAAGAAAACGAGAGGTACAATGGGGTGCATGGCTTATCCGCGCATCTGGTCGGCGGCGTCGATCGCGATGGTGCCGCGACGGCGGAAGAAGATGACCATGATCGCCAGCCCGATCGCCGCCTCGGCCGCCGCTACCGTCAGCACGAACATGGCGAACACCTGTCCGGTCAGATCGCCAAGGAAGGCGCTGAACGCGACCAGGTTGATGTTTACCGCCAGCAGCAGCAACTCGATGCACATCAGCATCAGGATAACGTTGCGGCGATTAAGAAAGATGCCGAGCACGCCGATTACGAACAGAATGGCGGCGACCGTCAGATAGTGCGGAAGACCAATCACAGTGTCATTCCCTCGCCGACTGCCGGCTTTGCGATCCGGACCGCATCTTCGGGCCTGCGGGCAATCTGCCGGCTCGCGTTCTGACCGCGGCTGTCGCCACGACTGCGATGCGTCAGCACGATGGCCCCGATCATCGCCACCAGCAGGACGAAACCCGCCAGTTCAAAGATCGGGAGGTAGCGTGTGTAGAGCAGGTTCCCGAGCGCCTCGATATTGGGCACTGCGTTAGCCGGCGGTGCTCCGTTGCCCCGCGCCAACGCAGGCCCGGCCTGGTGCGCGCCGATGGCGATTACGATCTCGCTCAACAGCACCAGCGCAATCAGAAGGCCAAATGGCAGGTTGCGATTGAAGCCGGACCTTAGGCTGGCGAAATCGATGTCGAGCATCATCACCACGAACAAGAACAGCACTGCGACCGCGCCGACGTAGACGATCACCAGGAGCATCGCGATGAACTCGGCGCCCGTCAGAAGCATCAGCCCCGCGGCGTTGAAGAAGCCGACGATCAGCCACAGCACGCTGTGCACCGGATTTCGGGCGAAGATCACCAGCACGGCGGACCCGATGGTCAGCGTCGCGAAGAGGTAAAAGGCGAGAAGAGCGATCATGTCGGGTTGGCGGGCCGCTTAACGATAGGCCGCGTCAGCGGCAAGGTTGGCGGCTATCGCCTGTTCCCACATGTCGCCGTTCGCAAGTAGCTTTGCCTTGTCGTAGAGAAGCTCCTCGCGGGTTTCTGTGGAAAACTCGAGGTTCGGTCCTTCGACGATCGCATCCACCGGGCACGCCTCGGCGCACAGCCCGCAATAGATGCACTTCACCATATCGATGTCGTAGCGGGTGGTCCGCCGGCTGCCGTCTTCCCGCGGTTCGGCCTCGATGGTGATCGCCAGCGCAGGACACACCGCCTCGCACAGCTTGCACGCGATGCAACGCTCTTCGCCGTTTGGGTAACGCCGTAGCGCATGCTCGCCGCGGAAGCGCGGCGACATGGGCGTCTTCTCGTAAGGGTAGTTGATCGTCGCCTTGGGCTTGAAGAAATACTTCAGAGTGAGGGCGTGACCCTTCACCAGCTCCCACAAGGTGAACGACTTAACAAACTGGGTGACGGCATTCATGGCCGGTCAGGCTCCATAGCGGGTCAGCATGAGCCAGCCCGAGATCAGGAAAACAAAGGTGAGGCTGAGCGGCAGGAATATCTTCCAGCCTAGGCGCATCAGCTGGTCGTAGCGGTACCTCGGCACCGTCGCGCGGACCCAGCCGAAGATGAAGAAGAACAGCATCATCTTGATCAGCAGCCAGATGATGCCCGGGATGACGTAGAGCGGCGCCCAGTTCACCGGCGGCAAATAGCCGCCCCAGAACAGGATCGAGTTCAGCGCGCACATGAGGATGACGTTGCCATATTCGCCAAGCCAAAAGAGCGCGAAGCTCATTGAGCTGTATTCGGTCTGAAATCCTGCAACGAGCTCGCTCTCCGCTTCCGTCAAATCGAACGGGGTACGGAACGTCTCGGCCATGGAGCTGATCAGGAACACCACCGCCATCGGGAACAGCAAAGGATTGAACCCGAAGCCGTTGAACAGGCCGAATAGGATGTTGCCCTGCTGCGCGGCGACGATCCCGCCCAGGTTGAAGGTGCCGGCGTAGAGGACGACGCAGATCAGCACGAAGCCGATCGAAACCTCGTAGCTGACCATCTGCGCGGCCGCCCGAAGCGCCGAATAGAAGGGATATTTGGAGTTGGACGACCAGCCGGCGATAATCACGCCGTAGACGCCGAGCGAACTCGCGGCGAGAATGTAGAGCAGCCCGACGTTGACGTCAGCCAGCACCACCCCAACCTGAAACGGCACCACCGCCCAGACGATCAGCGCAACCGTGAAGCTGATGATTGGCGCCAACAGAAAAAGGCCTTTGTTGGCGCTAGTCGGGACGATGGTCTCCTTGAGAAAGACCTTCAGACCGTCGGCGAAGCTCTGCAGGAGGCCGAAAGGGCCGACCACGTTCGGACCACGGCGCAGCGCCATCGCGGCCCAGATCTTGCGCTCGGCATAAATGATCATCGCCACCGCCAGCATGAGCGGCAAGGCGATCACCAGGATGCCGATCAGCATGGACCAGAACCAAGCCCATTCGTAGCTTGCCCCGTAAGACTGGAAGAGAGCAGTCACTCGGCCGCCTCCGCGAAGCTGCGGCCGTGGATCAGTTCCTCGCTGCAACGGTGCATCGTCGGGCTGGCTCGGCAGATGGCGTTGGTCAGGTAGAAGTCTTTCACCGGCAGCCCGCATGAGCCGCTGACGTCCGCCGGGAGCGAAGGCGGCGCCCAAGGAAGATCGACCAGTCCGTCACGGCCGAGCTGCGGCACTTCGGCGATCATGGCCGCTCGCAGCTGGTCGAAACGGTCAAATGGCAGCGGCTTGCCAATCAAATCCGAGACAGCACGAAAGATGGTCCAGTCCTCCCGCGCTTCGCCGGGTGGGAAGCTGGCCTTTTCGCCGCGCTGCACCCGGCCTTCCAGGTTGACGTAGGTGCCATGCTTCTCAGTGTAGGCGGCAGCGGGAAGTACCAGGTCGGCTTGGCGCGCGCCCGCGTCGCCGTGATGGCCGATGTAGATCTTGAACGCACCGTGGAAATGAGTCGTCGCGATCTCGTCGGCACCCAGCAGGAGCACGAGCCGCGGCGCGGCATCCTCGATGTCCTTGAGCCCGCCCTTCTGCGCATAACCCAGCATGATCCCGGCCATGCGGCTCGCGGCGGTGTGAATGACGTTGAAGCCGTTCCAGTCACCCTTGATGAGCCCAAGGCTGTCGACGAGCCTGAGCGATGCACCGAGTGCGCCCGCCGCAAGCGCGCCGGGGCCCACGATTACAGCCGGCCGCTCGGCCCTGGCGAACGCCTCGGTGACATGCGCCGGCAGATTGCCGAGCAGCGACAGATCGTCGCCGATGTTGGTCACTGGATAGGCCAGGTCAGCCTGCGGTCCGACCACGAACACCTGAGCCCCCTGGCGGCGGACCGCCTTGCGGATTCGGGTGTTGACCAGCGGCGCTTCCCAGCGTGGGTTGGACCCGACCAGCAGGACAACGTCGGCGTTCTCGATCCCCGCCACGGTGGAGTTGAACGCCACCGCCGACAAGGAGGAGACGTCATAGTCCATCCCGCCCTGTCGCCCCTCAAGCAGCGTCGACCCCTGCCCTTCCAGCAACTTTCGCGCGGCAAACATTGTCTCGGCGTCGAGCAGGTCGCCCGCGATCGCCGCCACCTTGCTTCCTGCATCCTCAAGCCGGTCGGCAAGGATCTGCAGCGCCTCGGTCCAGTCGGTCGCTTGAAGCTTGCCTTCGACCCGCACCCAGGGCCGGTCGAGCCGGTTGCGGACCAGCGCGTCGGCATGGTGCCGCGTCTTGTCGCTGATCCACTCCTCGTTCACGTCCTCGTTGATGCGCGGCAGGATCCGCATCACCTGCGGGCCGCGCATGTCAAAGCGGATGTTCGAGCCCACCGCGTCCATTACGTCGATGCCCGGAACCTTCCTGAGCTCCCAAGGCCGCGCCTCGAAGCTCTGCGGCGCCTGCAGCAGCGCGCCCACCGGACAGAGGTCGGCAAGGTTGCCGCTGAGTTCGCTGGTTAGGGCGCGCTCCAGGTAAGGCGTGATCTGCGCGTCCTCGCCGCGATAGAGCATGCCCAGTTCGGGCGTGCCCGCCACTTCCTCGGCGAAGCGCACGCAGCGGGTGCACTGGATGCAGCGGGTCATCGAGGTCTTAATGACCGGGCCCATGTACTTGTCATCGACCGAGCGCTTGTTCTCGTCGAAGCGCGACACGCTGCGACCATAGGCCATGGCCTGATCCTGCAAGTCGCATTCGCCGCCTTGGTCGCAGATCGGACAATCGAGGGGGTGGTTGATGAGGAGGAACTCCATCACCCCCTCACGCGCCTTCTTGACCATCGCGCTGTCGGTACGGATCACCTGATTGTCGGCGGCGGGCAGCGCGCAGCTCGCCTGCGGCTTGGGCGGCCCCGGCGCCACCTCGACCAGGCACATCCGGCAGTTGCCGGCGATGCTCAGCCGCTCGTGATAACAGAAACGCGGGATTTCCTTGCCAGCGAGCTCACAGGCTTGGAGCACGGTGGCGCCAGCGGGGACCTCGATCTCCTGACCATCAACGGTGACCTTGGGCATTACTCGGCGGCCTCAAGTAAATTGTTCCCGCCGCGCTCGGCAATGCGACGCTCGAGCTCGGGGCGGAAGTGGCGGATAAGGCCCTGGATCGGCCACGCGGCGGCGTCCCCCAGCGCGCAGATGGTGTGGCCTTCGACCTGCTTGGTGACGTCCTGCAGACGGTCGATCATGTCGACCGTGGCGTCTCCTTCGCGCAGTCGCTCCATGATCCGCCACATCCAGCCGGTACCCTCGCGGCACGGGGTGCACTGGCCGCAGCTCTCGTGCTTGTAGAAGTAGCTGATGCGACTGATCGCGCGAACGATGTCGGTCGACTTGTCCATAACAATGACCGCTGCCGTGCCAAGGCCGCTTCCAAGCGCCTTCAGCCCGTCGAAATCCATCGGCGCGTCCATTATCTCGGCTGCTGGGACCAGCGGAACCGAGCTTCCCCCCGGGATGACCGCCAGCAGATTGTCCCAACCGCCGCGAATGCCGCCGCAATGGCGATCGATCAGCTCGCGGAAAGGAATGCTCATGCTCTCTTCGACCACGCACGGCTTGTTGACATGGCCGCTGATCTGGAAGAGCTTGGTGCCCTCGTTCTTCTCGCGCCCGAAGCCCGCGAACCAGCTGGCGCCGCGGCGCAGGATGGTGGGGACGACGGCGATGCTCTCGACGTTGTTGACCGTGGTCGGGCAGCCGTAGAGGCCCGCGCCCGCCGGGAACGGCGGCTTCAGCCGCGGCCGGCCCATCTTGCCTTCGAGACTTTCGAGCATCGCGGTCTCTTCGCCGCAGATGTAGGCGCCCGCGCCGCGATGGACGAAGCAGTCGAAGTCGTAGCCCGATCCGGCCGCATTCTTGCCCAGCAACCCGGCTGCATAGGCCTCCGCAACCGCGCGCTCGAGCGCCTCGGCCTCGCGGATATATTCGCCGCGAATGTAGATGTAGCAGGCCCGCGCCCGCATCGCGAAGCTGGCGATCAGCGCGCCTTCGAGCAGCTTGTGCGGATCGTGTCGGATGATCTCCCGGTCCTTGCAGCTGCCGGGCTCGGACTCGTCGGCGTTGATCACCAGGAAGTTTGGCTTACCCGGCTTTGGCTCCTTCGGCATGAAGCTCCACTTCATGCCGGTCGGAAAGCCCGCGCCGCCGCGGCCACGCAGACCGCTTGCCTTGACCGCGTCGATGATCGCGTCGGGTCCGACCGCCATCAGCGCCTTGGTATTGTCCCAATCGCCACGCGCCTGCGCCTCCTTTAGGTCCGGCGACTGGAAGCCATAGACGTTGGTGAAGATGCGATCCTTGTCGCTCAGGGATCCGGTGTAACCCATCTCAGGCACCCTCTCCTGCCGGCGCTGGCGCCGCTTCTGCCGACCACTGCGGGCGATAATCGTAATTGCGCTCGGCCATCTTCTTGAGGCTGGTGGGACCACCCTCCGGCGCGCTTGTCTGGCGACCGATCTGCGAGCCCGGCTTGACCGGTTCTCCAGCCGCAAGCGCATCGAGGATGGTGGTCATGCTCTCCTCGGTGAGGTCTTCAAAATTGTCGTCGTTGATCTGGACCATGGGCGCGTTGGCACAAGCGCCAAGGCATTCGACCTCGGTCAGCGTGAACAGCCCGTCAGCCGTCGTATAACCCTTCTTGAGGCCCTTCTTCTCGCACGCCCGCAGGACATCGTCCGAGCCGCGCAGCATGCACGGCGTCGTTCCGCACAGCTGCACGTGATACTTGCCCACCGGCACCAGGTTGAACATGGTGTAGAAGCTAGCGACCTCCATCGCCCGCATCGGCGGCATGCCGCACTCTGCCGCGACGAATTCAATCACGGGAATCGGCAGCCAGCCTTGGGTTCCAGTCTCCGAACCGACTTGTCGCTGGGCAAGGTCGAGCAGGGGAATCACCGCCGACATTTTGCGACCCTCGGGATATTTGCCGAGCGCCCGCGCCGCCTCGGGCGCATGCGCCTTGTCCCAGGTGAAATTTCCCCAGCGCTCACGCAACTCCGGCACGTCGGGCGCGAAATGACGTTCGGCCATTAGCGGTCGCACTCCCCGAAGACGATGTCCATCGCGCCCAGCACCGCGGTGGTGTCGGCCAGCATGTGCCCCTTCATCATGAAGTCCATCGCCTGCAGGTGGCTGAACGCCGTCGGCCGAATCTTGCAGCGGTATGGCTTGTTGGTGCCGTCGGCGACGAGATAGACGCCGAACTCGCCCTTGGGGCTCTCCGTCGCGACGTAGACCTCGCCCGCAGGCACGTGATAGCCTTCGGTGTAGAGCTTGAAATGATGGATCAGCGCTTCCATCGACTGCTTCATCTCGGCACGCTTGGGCGGGAAGACCTTGCGGTCGGCCGTGCCGATCGGGCCTTCCGGCATTTCCAGCAGACACTGCCGCGCGATGCGCCAGCTCTGACGCACTTCCTCGACCCGCACCATGAAGCGGTCGTAACAGTCGGAGTTTGTGCCCACCGGAATGTCGAAGTCCATGCGGTCGTAGACTTCGTACGGTTGGGACTTGCGGATGTCCCACGGCAAGCCCGTTGCGCGGATCATCGGGCCAGAGAAGCCCCACGCCATCGCATCCTCTCTGGACACGATGGCGATGTCGACATTACGCTGCTTGAAAATGCGGTTGTCGGCGACAAGGCTGATCGCGTCCTCAAACAGCTTCAGGCGATTGTCGAGAAACTCGCCGATGTGGTTCAGCACCTTGGGCGGGATGTCCTGGTGAACGCCGCCGACACGGAAGTAGTTGGCATGCATTCGCGCGCCTGAAACCATCTCGTAGATCTGCATCAGATCTTCGCGCAGCTCGAACAGCCATAGGTTGGGCGTCATCGCCCCCACGTCCATGATGTGCGAACCCAGGTTCAGCATGTGGTTCTTGATGCGGGTCAGTTCCGCCATCAGCACCCGGATGTACTGGGCGCGAAGTGGAATCTCGAGACCCATTAGCTTCTCGGCAGCGAGCACGAAGCTATGCTCCATGCACATCGGCGAGCAGTAATCGAGCCGGTCGAAATAGGGGATCGCCTGCGCGTAGGTCTTGTATTCGATCAGCTTCTCGGTGCCGCGGTGGAGCAGCCCGACATGCGGGTCGACCCGCTCGACGATCTCGCCGTCGAGCTCCATGATCAGCCGCAGCACGCCGTGCGCGGCCGGATGCTGCGGCCCGAAGTTGATCGTGTAGTTCTGGATCACCTCGTCGCCGGCGCTCTCGTCGCCGGAGCCAGCGATCACCCCCACCTCGACCCTGCGACTTTGCCGCTTGACACCGCCGACCTCGGAGGTCAGCGCGTCGGCCGGAGCCAACGCCACTTCCTGTTCCACTTCGCTCATCACTGCGCCTCGGGACTGTCGCGGGTGACGTTGGGGCTGTCGGGCACCGGCTCATCGGTGCCGGTGACCTTTCCGCCAGCCTGCGCCGCCTTGTCTTCGTTCGGCTTCCTGGCTTCGGCGGCGGCGGTGGCCGCGCCCTTGCGTCCGCGCTCGTCATTGTCGGAGTTGTACGGCTTCTCTTCCGGTCGCGGTCCTGCGCCGACAGCCGGCGCAACCTTAGGCGCCTCGCCCGTGGCGGGTGCCGGAGACGGCGCACCAGCGGCCTGCGGCTCCGCCTTTTCGTCGCCCGGCAGCCGGTACTCCGGCCCATTCCATGGCGTGAGGAAATCGAATGCGCGAAAATCCTGCGCCAGCTCGACCGGCTCGTAAACCACTCGCTTCTCGGTCTCCGAGTAGCGCATCTCAACGAACCCGGTCAGCGGGAAGTCCTTGCGCAGCGGGTGCCCCTCGAAACCATAGTCGGTGAGGATGCGGCGCAGGTCGGCATTGCCGGCGAACGTCACTCCATAAAGGTCGAAAACCTCACGCTCGAGCCAGCCCGCGACAGGCCACAGACCCGTGATACTCGGCACGGGGGTGCGCTCGTCGGTCAGCACCTTTACCCGCAACCGCCGGTTCCGGGTGTAACTCAGCAGGTGGTAATTAACTTCGAACCGCTCCGGCCGCTCGGGATAGTCGACCCCGGCAATCTCCATTAGCGACTGAAATTCGAGGCCGGGCGTGTCACGCAGCAGGCGGCACGCTTCGACCACGCCGTCGCGCTGCACCGTCAGCGTGATCTCGCCGACATGGTCCTTTGCGTCGACGACAAGGTCGCCAAGCGCGGCCTGCGCGGCGTCGATCAGGCCATCGTTTGATGCCATCCGAGGTGCGGAGCTCGCCATCCTAGCGCTCGATCGTCCCTTCGCGGCGGATCTTCCGCTGCAATTGCATGATCCCGTAAAGCAGCGCCTCGGCGGTGGGCGGGCAGCCGGGCACGTAGATGTCGACCGGCACGATGCGGTCGCAGCCGCGCACCACCGAATAGCTGAAATGGTAATAGCCGCCGCCGTTGGCGCAGCTGCCCATGGAGATGACGTAGCGCGGTTCCGCCATCTGGTCGTAGACCTTGCGCAGCGCCGGGGCCATCTTGTTGCACAGCGTTCCGGCCACGATCATCACGTCCGACTGCCGCGGGCTGGCGCGCGGAGCGACGCCGAACCGCTCAAGATCATAGCGCGGCATGTTGACGTGGATCATCTCCACGGCACAGCAGGCGAGCCCGAAGGTCATCCACCACAGCGAGCCGGTGCGGGCCCAGTTGAATAGGTCCTCGGTGGCTGTGACCACAAAGCCCTTGCTGTCGAGGTCGTGCCGCATCTGCTCCAGGGCCCGATGCTGGGGTGAGCCGGGGACCAGCCCGGCAGCGCGCGCAATCTCTTCCTCGGTCGGATAAGGATTGGCGGCAGGATCGAGGATCACTCCCATTCGAGTGCGCCCTTCCTCCAGGCATAAGCGAGGCCCAGCGCGAGTTCGGCGAGGAACACCATCATCGCTCCCCAGCCGACCCAACCCGTCGTCTTGAGCGTGACCGCCCACGGGAACAGGAATGCGGCTTCCAAGTCAAAAACGATGAACAGGATCGCGACGAGGTAAAAGCGAACGTCGAACTGGCTGCGCGAGTCCTCGAAAGCGGGAAAGCCGCATTCATACTCGCTCAGTTTCTCCGGGTACGGCCGGGCCGCTCCAGTCAACCGCGACACGACCATCGGAAGCACGACGAACGCTGTCGACAGTCCGAGCGCAACCGCCAGGAAGAAGAGGATCGGCAGGTAATTGGTGGCAACTGCAGCCACGAAGACTCTCCGGAAACTAGGCTCGGCGGCGCTCTAGAGCAGCACCGTGCCGGACACAACGGCTGAAAGGCCAGATTGGACCTTGCGCTCAGCCCCGAAGCGCGCCGCCGACAAGCTTGTGCAGCTTGCTGTGCAACTCGCCATTGGCGGCAAGATACTCGCGGCGCTCGGCCATCCGGTCCTGACCGCGGAAATCGCTGACAAAACCGCCTGCCTCGCGGACCAGCAAGATACCCGCCGCGGCATCCCAAACATCGAGGTCGTCTTCCCAGAACCCGTCATAACGGCCAGCGGCCAACCAAGCGAAATCAAGGGTTGCAGAGCCCAGGCGGCGAAGACCCGCCACTTCAGGTGCGATCCGGGCGTAGATGCTGGTCCATCGAGCGGCGTCCGACCGGCCGAGGTGTGGTATGCCGGTGGCAATCACCGCCTCGTCCAGATGGCGCCGGGCCGACACACGCAAGCGGCGGTCGTGCAGCCAGGCCCCCCGCCCCTTCTCGGCCCAGAAGGTCTCATCCGTGAGCGGCTGATAGACGATCCCGTGGGTGATCTCCGGCTTTCCCTGCGCTCCGCGAGGATCCTCAACCGCGATCGAGATGGCGAAGTGCGGGATGCCGTGCAGAAAGTTGGTGGTGCCGTCGAGCGGATCGACGATCCAGCGCGGCTTGTCCGGATCGCCTTCGACCAGGCCGCGCTCCTCGAGGACCATACCCCAGTCGGGCCGAGCCTGCTTCAGTTCGTCGACGATGGTCTGCTCCGACTGTTTGTCGGCCATGGTGACGAAGTCGCCGGGCCCCTTGCGGCTAACTTGCAGCTGCTCGACCTCGCCGAAGTCACGCCGGAGGCGCGGCGCCGCCTTGCGAACGGCGCGCTGCATGACGGTGATCAGACCAGAATGGGAAACCACAGAGCGTTCCTTAGTCGGCGCGGCGGACGTAAGTCTGTTCGTACACGTCGACGACAATCTTGGTTCCCGCCGAGATGTGCGGCGGAACCATCACGCGAACACCATTGTCGAGGATCGCGGGCTTGTAGCTGGACGAGGCGGTCTGCCCCTTCACCACCGCGTCAGCCTCGACGATCGTGGCTTCAATCTGGTCAGGCAGCTGAACGCTGATCGGCCGCTCCTCGTGCAACTCCATGACCACGTCCATGCCGTCCTGAAGAAAGGCCGCCGCGTCGCCGAGCAGGTCCTTGGGAAGGCTGATCTGCTCGTAAGTTTCCTTGTCCATGAAGGTCAGCATGTCGCCGTCCGCGAACAGGAACTGGAAGTCCTTGGTGTCGAGCCGGACCCGCTCCACCGTTTCGGCCGAGCGGAAACGAACGTTCGTCTTGCGGCCATCGATGAGGTTCTTCATCTCGACCTGCATGTAGGCGCCGCCCTTGCCAGGCTGGGTGTGCTGGATCTTCACCGCACGCCAGATGCCGCCTTCATATTCGATGATGTTGCCGGGACGAATGTCGACGCCGCTGATCTTCATGGATCGCCTGCCTGTGTGAACGAAGTGGAAAGAGCCGCGCGGCCTCTAGCGGGCGGCAGGCTTTCCGGCAAGCAGCGGGTAGGGATTGATCGGCTCGCCCTGCCACCAGCGCTCGCCCGGCGCCATGCGGTTGATTGCCAAGTGCAGGTGAGGACCGTCGGCGCTGGCATCTCCGGTGTGCCCGACCAGCCCGATCGGATCGCCGCGCCTGATCTTCATCCCTTCCTTGAGGTTGGCATCATAAGCGGACAGGTGGGCGTAATAGTACATCCACCGGCCGTCGTCGGAGCGAACGTAGACCGTCAGTCCTCCCTTGCCGATCGAGTTGAACAGTTTCTCGACCGTGCCGGGCGCAGCGGCGATCACGGGGCGGCCTTCGGGCGCCATGATGTCGATTGCGTTGTGAACCCGCGAGCCGCCGCCGCGTGAGGCAGCGTAGGTATCAACCAGTTCGCTGGTCTTAACGCCAGCAACCGGCAGCGCCAAGCCCGTCGGGCTTATGGTGATGTCGCCCGGACGATCAGCGTCGGTGCGCGGTGCGAATCCGGGCTTCGCAAGAGCGCTCCCGGCATCGCGCACCGCTTCGCCCATGGGCCCGTTGGAGACGACGGGCGCGGATCCGCCGCGCACGTTGCTCCAGACCAGCCAGGCACCGACCAGTAGGATGGCCAGCACGATGATGTTGCCGAACAGCCCGATCCTGCTCCTGCGCGGTGCCGTTTCCATCTCCGCTGCTCGTCACGCCTGGAAGATGGCGGTGAAGCCTGGCTTCATGATCCGCGAAAGGCGCGTCACGTCCCAATTGCTCATGCGGATGCAGCCATGGCTCTCCGCCCGCCCAATCGTCTGCGGTTCGGCGGTGCCGTGAATGCCGTAATGCTCCTTGGTGAGGTCCAGCCAAGCAACGCCGACCGGGCCATTGGGTCCGGGCGGCAACGTCTGGTCCGGCGCGCCCTTGTCCTTCGCATCCCAGAACAGGTTCGGCTGGTAGTGGAACGGCGGCATGAAGGCGTAGGTCGGCACTTTCCATTTGCCGAGCGGCAGCGGATCGTGGGTCGACCCCATAGTCACCGGAAATTGCGCGACGAGCTTGCCGGGATTATCGCCAAGGGTTGGCGGTGCGCCGCGGTTCTTCTCGGTGCTGTAGGCGCCTTCCGGAACCGGTCCCTGGAAGACCTTGAGCACGCCTTCAGACTTGTCGACCACGATGAAGTCGCCTTGCGGCTGCTGCGCGTCGACTTGGTACAGATTGAGCAGCCCCGCCTGCTTGTCGTCGATGGTTTTCCCGTATTCGCGCGAGCGCGGAAGAACGTTCGGCAATCGAAGCTCCTGTCCTACGCCGATCATCTTGTCGGGCCCATTCAAGGCCACGATCGTGTCGGGCGTGGTGTGGAAGCGCTCGGCGAGCTTCTCCAGCATGTTGCGATAGTACAAACCGGGCGCCTTCGCCTGCTCCTCCGGCTTCTTGGGGAAGGGGTAGAGGAACGGGCCGCCGACGTCGTCCGCGCTTAGGCGAAAGGTGCGGGTCGACGGACGCGTGTCCTGCAGCAGTGCCTGCCGGGTGGCGCCGTCGAGGTCACCGCTGACCCGAAGGCCCCGCGCCTGCTGATATCCGCGCAACGCCTGCTCGAACACCATGCCCTTCTTGCCGTCGATCACGCCGGTCGGAAAACCGGCCGCGTCCAGCAGCACCTGCGCATGGAAGATCGTCCCATCGATTGGCGAGCCCTTGGTGCCGGGCGGAACCCAGGCGCCCTCGCCGGCGGCTTTGTCGCCTGGCTGGGCTGTCGCTGCATGAACCTGGGTCGGCGCCTTCGCGGCAACCAGGGCGAAGGCACTTGTCAGGCACAGGGCCAGACCGATCGGGGCAACACGGGCTCTCAGCACGAAACTCTCCAACAATTCGATGTGTTGGATGCGCAACGATGCAGAGCTTCGAGGTTTCCCTACCGCATGTCGGCTGCTCCGGCTGGGTCTACCGTCACTGGCGGGAGATCTTCTATCCTGGCAACTTGCCGCAGAAGCGCTGGTTCGAGCATTACGCCGGTGAGTTCGAGACGGTCGAGATCAACGCCAGCTTCTATCGCCTTCCCCTCGCCTCCACCTTCGACGGGTGGCGCGAGAAGGCGCCTCCGGGCTTTCGTTATGCGGTCAAGGTCCACCGTTTCATCACGCACAACAAGAAGCTGCTGGACTGCGCGGAACCGCTCGGTACCTTTTGCGACCTTGCCCGGCGACTTGGACAGTCCCTCGGCCCTCTCCTCCATCAGCTGCCACCAAACCTCCGCCGCAATGACCAGCGTCTGGCCAATTACCTTGCCCTACTGCCCTCCGATCTCGAGCACGTGGTCGAGTTCCGCCATTCCAGCTGGTACGATAAGGAGGTCCTTGCCCTGCTCGACCAGAATGGCGTCGGTTTCGTCGCCCACGACTTGGCCGGGCTCGTCAGCCCCGTGTGGCGAGCGGCCGCACCGCCTACGTTCGTTTTCACGGAACAAGCGGCAAATATTGGGGGCGCTATTCGGAAGTTGACATGGCGGGCTGGGCCAAGTGGCTGACCGATCGACAAGCGCAGGGCCGGTCGGCCTGGGCTTATTTCAACAACCACATTCATGGGCACGCGCTGGATGACGCTCGAACCCTCAAGCAGTCGCTGGCAACCCTCGCTAGCGCGGGTCGTTAGCCGCTCATGCTCAAAGCCATCCTGTTCGACATCGACGGTACGCTCGTCGACAGCAACGACTTCCACGTCCTCGCCTGGGCCGAGGCCTTCAAGCAGGCCGGTCACGAGATGCGGCTGTCGACCATTCACGATCAAGTCGGTCAGGGCGGAGACAATCTCGTTCCGGCGCTGCTGCCAGACTTGTCCCCCGAAGAGTTGAAACGGCTGGAAGACTCCCATCACCAGCTGTTCGAGCAGCATTATTCCGGCCGCCTTCAGCCATTTCCAAGTGCCCGCGCCCTGCTGCGTCGGTGCAAGGAGGCTGGTTACCGGGTGGTGCTCGCCTCTTCCGCGTCAGCCGATGAAGTCGAGCGCAATCTCCAGGTGCTGGACGCGGCCGACCTCGTTGATGCAAGCACCAGCAGCGACGAGGTCGACTGCTCGAAACCCTGCCCGGACGTGTTCAATGTGGCGCTCCGCAAAGCCGGCGCCCAGTCGAACGAAGCAATCGTGGTTGGCGACACGCCGTTCGACATCAAGGCTGCGGACAAGGCGGGTTTGAGGGTGATTGCACTCCGCTCGGGCCTGTTCACCGACGCTCAGTTGAGGGGCGCAGTCGCCATCTATGACGACGTCGCTGACCTCCTTGCCCAGTTCGACGAAAGTCCGCTCAGCCGCGCTTCAACACCGGCGTGAAGGCGGCTACCGCAGCGGCGGGGTCGGCGTCGTTCCAGACGGCGCTACTGACTGCCAGGAAGTCCGCGCCAGCCTTCACCAGGTCGGCTCCGTTCTGCGGCGTGATACCACCTACTGCCACGCAGGGCAGTTCGAACACCGCCGACCACCAGCCGAGCAACGCGGTTTCGGCGCGATGCTTCACGTCCTTGGTGGTCGTGGGGAAAAAGGCGCCGAATGCGACATAGTCGGCCCCCGCCTCGCCAGCTTCCATGGCGAGATGGCGGCTGTCGTGGCAAGTCACCCCGATCTGCGCGCTGGGCCCCAGCAGCGCCCGCGCTTCGCGCGGATCACCGTCCTCCTGCCCTAGGTGCACGCCGTCAGCGCCGATCCTCTTGGCCAGGCTCATGTCATCATTGACGATGAAGGCGACGTCAGCTTCCGCGCAAATGCGCTGCAGCGGTTCGGCCAGTCGCGCCAGTTCATGCTGGTCGACACCCTTTACCCGCAACTGAAACGCTGCGACCGGCCCTGCAGCAAGCGCCAGGCGAAGCCGGTCGGGAAAGTCTCCTCCGACGTCCTGCGGGCTGATCAGGTAAAGCTGCGCATCACCACGCGGCTCGCCTCCAAAACGTTCGGCGAAGTCGGCCAGGTCCGGAAGCGCATCGTCGATTTCGGTCATGCTCGTAGGGCCAAGTCGAATGCCGCCGGATCGTCAAGAGCCAAGGCGACGCGGTGGGTCGAACGTCCCCAAAAACTCACCGGCTCTCTTAGGTCCACGATGCGGTTGGGATAGCTCAGCAGCGACAGCTTCGCGGTTCCGGCTGCCTTTACCTCCGCACTGTCAGTCACCGGCCGAACCCGCGCAATGACGTCGCGCGACACGCGCAGCGAGCGGAGATTGCCGAGCCATAATTGCAGCGCTTCATCTGACAGCTCGTGCGGACGCGTCCGGAATGAACGGATCAGCCGGACCAACCAGATGATCGACAGCAAAGTCACGGCGCTCATCGGCCAAGCCAACCGCGGCCATTTGAGTGCCGCGAACAGGTGCACGCCCAGCAATTCGATGCTGGCCAGTCCGACGAACGCCCACATCGGCGGAGCGAGCGTACGATGGTAACTGAACGTCAGGCGGGCGCCTTCGTGGTGCTGGCCGAGTAGATCTCGTCAATCGCTTGACCGAGCGTATGGTTGAACTCGCCGTCGTCGTGCTGGTGACGCAGGTCGGACAGTAGGGCCCGGCTGAAGCTGGCGATCATGCCAGGGTTCTTCGCCAGTTCGGCGCAGGCGTCCTGACGGCTGAAGCCGCCCGACAAGGCCACCACCCGCAGCACGCGCGGATGCTCCACCAGTTTGGCGAAGGTCCCCGCCTCAGCCGGGATCGATAGCTTGAGCATGACTTCCTCACCCTCAGGCAAACGGTCGAGGTGCCGCAGGATCTCGTCGCGCAGGCAAACGTCGGATGCCGCTCGGTCGGCGCTCTTGATGTTCACTTCGGGCTCGATGATCGGCACCAGACCGTGGCGGAGGACTTGGAACGCAACCTCGAATTGCTGGCCGACAATAGCGCCGATGCCCGCCTCGTTCGCCTGATTGATGACCGAACGCTCCTTGGTCCCGAACACGCCAAGGCTTTTTGCGCGGCTCAGGAGATCGTCAAGCTCCGGCATCGGCTTCATCAGCTGAACGCCATTGCGCTCCTCCTCGAGCCCCTTGTCGATCTTGATGAACGGAACGATTCCACGCTCAATCAGCGCGGCCGGGGTGGGCTTGCCGTCGACCTGCCCGTCCATGGTCCGCTCGAACAGGATCGCGCCGATGACCTTCTCGCCGGAGAAGCAGGGCGAGGTAATGATCCGCGCCCGCATGTCGTGAATCAGCCCGAACATTTCCTCGTCATTCGACCAAGCGCCTTCGTCCACGCCATAGCCGGCGAGCGCCTTCGGGGTCGATCCGCCCGACTGATCTAGCGCCGCGATGAAACCATTGCCGCCCTTGATCTTCTCACGCATCTCAGACTGATTCATCGCTCTTCCTATCGTTCAAGCGCCGCGACCCCCGGCAGGGTTCGGCCTTCCATCCATTCAAGAAACGCGCCGCCGGCGGTGGACACGAATGTGAAATCTTTAGTGACACCTGCCTGGTTAAGCGCGGCGACCGTATCGCCGCCGCCCGCGACAGAGACCAGGCTGCCATCCTGAGTCATTGCAGCTGCGGTCCGGGCGAGCGCAACGGTGGCAGCGTCGAACGGTGGCGTCTCAAACGCGCCGAGCGGTCCGTTCCAGACCAAAGTCCGGCACGTCTTCAGCGCATCGGCCAACGCCTCGACCGCGGCGGGGCCCACGTCGAGGATCATCTCGTCCTCGGCGACCTCATGGACGTTGCATGTCCGCAGGGACGGCGGATTGGCTGCGAACTCCTTCGCGACCACAACATCGTAGGGCAGGTGAACCGTGCAGCCCGCTTCGTCGGCGCGCGCCATGATGGCCTCCGCCTCGCTGGTCAGGTCGTGCTCGCATAGCGACTTGCCGATTCCGATCCCGCGCGCGGCGAGGAAGGTGTTCGCCATCCCGCCACCGATGATCAGGTGATCGACCTTGCTGACCAGATGGCCAAGCACCGCCAGCTTGGTCGAAACCTTGGCTCCGCCCACGACCGCCGCGACCGGTCGTTCGGGGCTGCCCAGTGCCTTCTGCAATGCCTTGAGTTCCGCTTCCATGGCACGCCCGGCGAAGGCCGGCAGAAGGTGCGCCAGCCCTTCTGTCGAGGAATGTGCGCGGTGGGCGGCGGAGAAAGCGTCGTTGACGTAATAGTCTCCGAGCGCCGCCATCGCGCGCGCTAGCCCGAGGTCGTTTTTTTCTTCGCCCGAATGAAAGCGGGTGTTCTCCAAGACGCCGATCGAGCCAGGCGTCATGGTCGCGATCGCCCGCTCCGCCTGCGTACCCTGGCAATCCTCGACGAACCGCACCGAACGACCTGTAAGGTCCGTCAGCGGCTTGACCAGCAGCGCCGTCGACATGTCCGGCCGGTTCTGCCCCTTGGGCCGACCGAAGTGGCTCAGCAAAAGCACGATTGCACCGCGGTCGCTCAACTCGAGCACCGTCGGGAGCAACGCCTGCAGCCGGGTCGCGTCCGACACCGCCCCGTCTTGCATCGGTACATTCAGGTCGACGCGGACGAGGACTCGCTTGCCGGTCAGATCCGGGGGTAGCTCGTCGAGGGTCTTGAACGGCATGCTCAGCCGAGCTTCGCCATCGCACAGGCGGTGTCCACCATGCGGTTCGAGAAGCCCCACTCATTGTCGTACCAGCTGACCACCCGGACCAGCGTGCCCTCGAGCACGGCAGTCTCGAGGCTGTCAACTGTCGAGCTCTGCGGGGTATGCACAATGTCGATCGAGACGAGCGGTTCGTCCGAATAGACCAGAACGCCCTTGAGCGGCCCGCTTTCGCTCGCTGCCTTAAGCGCGCCGTTCACTTCCTCGACGCTGGTCGGTCGCTTGGGCGTGAAGGTCAGGTCGATAAGGCTTCCGTCCGGCACGGGCACGCGCACGGCCGAGCCGTCCAGCTTGCCCTTGAGCTCCGGCAGCACCTCGCCCACCGCGCGGGCGGCGCCGGTGGTGGTCGGAATGATGTTCATCGCCGCCGCACGGGCGCGACGCAGGTCAGAGTGGATTTGGTCGAGGATCTTCTGGTCGTTGGTATAGGCGTGGACGGTAGTCATCAGCCCGCGCTCGATCCCGATCGCGTCGTTCAGCACCTTGGCGACCGGTGCGAGGCAGTTGGTGGTGCAGCTCGCGTTGGAGACGATCTTGTGCTCGGGCGTCAGCTTGTCGTGATTGACGCCATAGACCACCGTCAGGTCGGCGCCCTTGGCGGGAGCGGAGATCAGGACGCGCTTGGCGCCTGCGTCGAGGTGCTTCTGGCCGCCTTCCTTGTCGGTGAAGAAGCCGGTGCACTCGAGCGCCAGTTCGACGCCGAGCTCTCGGTGCGGCAGCTTCGCGGGGTCGCGTTCCGCAGTAACGCGGATGTGCTTTCCGTTGACGACAAGCGAGTCGCCTTCGGCGCTGACCTCGCCCGGAAAGGCGCCGTGGACACTGTCACGCTTGAACAACCAGGCGTTGGACTTAGCATCGGCAAGATCGTTGATCGCAACCAGTTCAAGGCCGCAATCAGGCCGCTCAAGGATCGCGCGTGCGACCAGTCGGCCGATGCGGCCGAACCCGTTGATGGCAACCTTGGTCATCTCATCTCCCTTTGATCCATGTGCGCCAGAATTCGCGACGTGATCGCGTCCGGTGTCAGTCCGAAATGTTCATAGAGGTCATGGGCCGGCGCCGAGGCGCCGAAGCCGTCAAAGCCGATCCTAAGCCCGTGCAAGCCGGTGTATCGCTCCCAGCCAATGGTAGTTCCGGCCTCGATGGAGACCCGCAGGATCTGCCGGTTGGACACGTCTGGCAGGATGTCCTCGCGGTAAGCTGGCGGCTGCGCATCGAAGCGAGTGGTCGAAGGCATGGAGACCACATCCGCGCCGATGCCCTGATCCGCCAGCCTGTCAGCGACGTCCAGCGCCAACTCGACCTCGGAGCCAGTCGCCAACAGGATGACCATACGGTTCTCGCCCGCACTGCGCAGCCGATATGCTCCCCGTGAACAACGGTTTTCGTCCGCCCCTTCCATGCGAACAGGGCGCAGGTTCTGCCGAGAAAGGGCCAGCAGCGACGGGCCGTTCTCCGCAAGTGCGAGTGCCCAGCACTCGGCGGTCTCCACTGCATCCGCCGGGCGGTAGACCTGCAGGCCAGGGATCACCCGAAGGCTCTGGAGGTGTTCGACGGGCTGATGGGTGGGCCCATCTTCGCCAAGCCCGATGCTGTCGTGGGTCATGACGTAAATAACGCGGGCGCCCTGCAGAGCCGAGACGCGGATGGCAGGACGGCAATAGTCGGAGAATACGAGGAAGGTGCCGCCATACGGCACTACGCCGCCGTGCAGCGCCATGCCGTTCATCGCCGCCGCCATACCGAACTCGCGAATGCCGTAGTAGATGTAACGCCCGGCATAATCTTCAGCGGTCAGCGGCTGCTGCGCCCGGGTCTTGGTGTTATTGGAACCGGTCAGGTCGGCCGAACCGCCGATAGTCAGCTCGGTTGCTTGATTGATCGCCTCAAGCGCCATCTCTGACGCCTTGCGGGTGGCCACCTTCGGCGGGTTGGCGATGAGCCCGTCCAGGTACGGCTTGAGCCAGGCATCCGACACCACCGCCTTCATCCGCCCATCGAACTCGCCGCGCTTGCCGCTATTCGCCAGTCGCTGCAGCCAGGCGGAGCGCTCCGCTGCGCCGCGCCCGCCGATCTCACGCCAGGCCGACAGCACGTCGTCGGGAATGGTGAACTCTGCAGGCGCCAACCCCAGTTCCGCGCGCGCCGCCTCGACTTCATCCTTGCCGAGTGCGGCGCCATGCGTCGCGGATGTGCCCTGCTTGTTGGGGGCGCCGTAGCCGATGATGGTCTTGCAGCGGATCAGGCTCGGCCGCGGGTCAGCCTTGGCCTTGTCCAGAGCCGCGGACACCTTGCCAGCGTCCATCCCGTCGCACTCGACCACATGCCAGCCGCATGCGACATGCCGCGCCACCACGTCCTCATTGCGGCTGAGCTCGGTCGAGCCGTCGATGGTGATGCGATTATCGTCCCACAGAACGATCAAACGGCCGAGCTTCAGGTGCCCGGCCAGCCCCACCGCTTCATGGTTGATGCCTTCCATGAGGCAGCCGTCGCCGGCGATTACGTAGGTGCGGTGATCAACTACCTCGTCACCATAGATGGCGTTGAGGTGCCGCTCGGCGATGGCCATGCCGACGGCCGTCGCCAAGCCCTGGCCCAGCGGCCCGGTGGTGGTCTCGACGCCGGGTAGCTCGAAGTTCTCGGGATGGCCGGCGCAGGGGCTGCCCAGCTGGCGGAAACGCTTGATGTCGTCGAGCGTGGGCCGCTCGTAACCGGTGAGATACAGCAGCGCGTAGATCAGCATCGAGCCATGGCCGGCCGAGAGCACGAAGCGGTCGCGGTCCGCCCACTTTGGGTCTTGCGGATCGAACTTGAGATGGCGTGTGAACAAGGCGGTGGCTGCATCGGCCATGCCCATGGGCATTCCCGGATGCCCCGAGTTGGCGGCCTCGACCGCGTCCATGGCCAGTGCCCGGATGGCATTGGCGAGACGGCGCTGGGTCGGCTGCATCGACACTCCAGTGGGTAGTAATGGTCCCCTGCCCTGAGATCGGAATCGACCAGGCCGGTAGCCCGGCTCCTTTGGGCGGTGAGCGGTGATGCGTCAACCTTGCCCACCGGCAAGCATGAGCCTAGCTCCGTTCCCATGACCGAACAGGCACTGGAAGCGGCCCTGACCCGCGCCGAGCGCGCGCTGGCGAGGGCCGAGCGGGCGAGCGATGCGATTGCCCGCAGCGGGCGGCGCGAGGAACAGCTGCGCGTCCGGGTCCGCGAGGCGATTGCCGAACTGGATCAACTCATTCAGCGCGCGGAGGCCTGAGACATGGCCGAAGTGAACCTGGAGATCGCCGGACGCCACTATCGTCTCGCCTGCAGGGACGGCGAAGAGGACAATCTGCGCGCCGCGGCCGACCTCATTGATGCCAAGAGCCGCGAAGCGCTGGCCGGCATGGGCGCGATGAGCGAGGCCAAGCAGCTCCTGCTCGCGGCACTGCTCGTCGCCGACCAGCTCATCGAGAAGAAGGGCGTGCAGGCTCCCGCGCCGACCATGCCGCCTGACCCGCAGATTGTCCGCCGCGTGGACGCGCTGGCCGAGCGGCTCGAGCGGCTTGCGGGAAGCCTTGAGATGACGGCCGCAACACCCTAGATCAGGTCATGACGGGTACTGTCAGGCACGAGCTCTTCGATATCCCTGAGGCTATTCCCGATCCGAGGGGGCTGTCCCTGCCTGGACCCTGGTCCGGGAAACATGGTCCCCACCTGATGCTACTGGCGTCAGAGGATTTCTGAGTAACGACCTTGTGATGGTCCCGTCACCCTCCCCTTCCGACAAGGCCACGATTCGCGCGGAGCTACGCAGTCGCCGCCGCCTGCATGTGGCGAGCCTGTCGGCGGACGAGCGCGCAGTGCTGGAGAGCAAGCTTGTTGCGGTCCTGCTGCCGCTCCTTTCCAGCGCCCGGATAGTCGGTGGCTATTCCGCGCGTGGCAGCGAGATCAGTGTCGAGCCCGTTCTTCGCTTTGCCATGAACCACGGCATCAGCGCCGCCTACCCTGCCTTCGTGTCGGCGGAGTCCCCGATGATCTTCCGGTTAGGGACATGCGCCGAAGACTGCCCGGTCGGCGGGGTTCAGCCGCCGGTCCAGGCGCGGAAGGTCACGCCCGACCTCCTCCTGGTCCCCCTTCTCGGCGCCGACCACCATGGGAATCGCATCGGGCAAGGCGGCGGTCATTACGATCGTGCGATCCCGGACCTGCGGGCAAAGGGAACGCGGATCATTGGCGTGGGCTGGAATTTCCAGCTGCTCGACACGCCACTTGTTGCTGATCCTTGGGATGCTCCTTTGGACGGGTTCGCGTCTCCCGATGGTGTGGTAGAGTTCACCGCATGAACCAGGAACTGGAGCCACGGTCGCGACCGACAGTCGGAATTTTCATGATCATGGGCGTCATCGCCATCTGGGCTCTCTTGATCGCAAGCTTCGCTGACGTGGTTGGCCGCTGGCCGGGCCTGGCACAGCTGCTCTTCTACGTGGTTGCGGGCCTGATCTGGATCCTGCCACTGAAGCCGATCATGCGCTGGAGCGAGACCGGCCGCTGGCGGGATGAACGACCCAAGTCTTGAAAACACGAGGTGAATTGCCTAAGTAACACACCCCCATGAACAGTCTGGCACTCTCTTCCACACCGGCAACGGTGCATATGTCGTTGCGGCGCGCGCGAGCCTGGATCCGCCCGCGCCGACTGGAAACCTATGGCAGCGTTGCGGTTGCAGTAGCCGTCCTCGGCAGCTTCGGCCTGATATCGCAGAGCGCGCGCAGCATTCCACGGACGCCGACTGCCGCAGAGCGCACGAACCCAGCCGAAGCAGTTGCCAAGCAGGCGCAGACCTTCACCCCTTTTCAGGTTCGCGACATCGCGCCCGACAAGGCCGTCGCGCTCAATGCGGCCGTGCCGATCGTCGACGGTCCGAACCCGCCGGCACAGCCGTTCCGTGCCGCGCCGGGCAGCAGCACCGCCTTCGCCCGGTCACTCGAGTGCCTGACCGAAGCCATTTACTACGAAGCAGCGCGTGAACCCGAGGAGGGACAACGGGCGGTGGCTCAGGTGGTGCTCAACCGAGTCCGCCATCCGGCTTTCCCGAATTCGGTCTGCGGCGTGGTCTACCAGGGCTCGGAGCGCCCGACGGGCTGTCAGTTCAGCTTCACCTGCGACGGCTCGCTCTACCGGCAGCCGATGCGTGAATATTGGGATCGCGCGAGTGCGATCGCCCGGGCAGCACTGCAGGGCTATGTGTTTGCGCCCGTCGGAATGGCCACCCATTACCACGCCAATTACGTCGTCCCCTACTGGTCACCGACGCTGAGCAAGAACGCGGCCATCGCCACGCACATCTTCTATCGGTGGAAGGGTGGCTGGGGCCAGCCGGGCGCCTTCAGCCAGCGTTACGGCCTGCGTGAGGGTGATCCGCGCGCCCTGCGCAGCCTCGCGCTCGCCGCCGAAGCCCGCGACCAGGCGATGCCAGCGGTCACGGCAGAAGTCGCTGCGGCCAAGCAGGAACTGCCGCCAGAATTGGCCGATCTGGTCAGCAGCGCCGGCGCCTTGAACGGCAAGGCTCGCATCAAGATGCGGATTCCGACCGGCCGTGCGGCCGAGATCGCAGCGCGGGAGCGGGCGGCGAACTCGGAGCTCAAGCTCGACACCGAGAGCATGCGATGGAGCATGACGGGCGATGAGGGTGCGGCGAGCCAGAAGCCGCTTGGCCGCGCGGCGGCAAAGCCGGCACCGGCAACGGCGGAAAGCGTGCCGGCGAAGCCAGCGGGCGGCGCGAGCGAGTAACTCGCCTCAGCGCGACCACAGCGAGGGCTGCGGCGCGCATTTCCACTGAAGAAAGGAAATGGCGCGAGTGACGGGGCTCGAACCCGCGACCTCCGGCGTGACAGGCCGGCGCTCTAACCAACTGAGCTACACCCGCGTGGTGTGGGCGGCCAACTAGGGTAGGCTCCCCGGCGCGTCAACCGTCGTCACGCCAGAAAACTTGCATCAGCTGTCGTCTTCTTCGCCCTCCTCGCCGGCGTGGGTCAGCGTACCCTGCTCGAACAGGAAGCCGGCGATGTCGGGGGTGCCTGCGGCGGCGAAGATGGTCTTGAGGATGATCAGCAGCGGAATGGCCAGCAGCGCACCGGTTGTGCCCCACACCCACGCCCAGAACGACAGCGAAATCAGGATCAGCAGTGGGTTGATCTTGACCCTCTTGCCGACAATCAGCGGCGTGATCGCGTTGGCTTCCACAAGGTGGAGACTTATGAAGATCGCCGGCGGCAGGACCGCGGTCCACGGATCGGGCAGAGTCATCAGCCCGCCGACGCCCAACAGAAGCGCCGCGGCGATGGGCCCAAGGTAAGGGATGTAGTTCAGCACCGCCACGATGCCGCCCCACATCAACGGCGAATCCATGCCGATCCACCACAGGATGAGCGCGGTCAGTGTTCCCAAGGTGACGTTGATGGCGGTGATCGTGCCGATGTAGGTCGAGGTGGCGTCAACCACCTGCTGGATCACTCGGGCGGTGGTCAACGCTCCCTCGAAGCTCGACCGGCCGGTGATCGTCTGCTTGCGCATCCCGGTCCACGAGGACAGGAAAAAGTAGATCACCAGCAGCGCGAAGAAGAGCTGGATCAGGGCGTGCGGGGCCGACTGGGTGAACAGGTCAAGCATGGAGTTCGGCGTTTCCAGTCGGACCACCCTGCCCGATCCACCAGGGTTGGCGGCCGGCAGCTGCTTGAAAATGCGGTCAACGAAATGGTTGAGGCTCTTGTAGAGGTTGAACACCGGCGCGAGCGCGTCCCGGACCCGGCCAATCCGCTCCGGCACCATCGCCACCCAGTCAATGGCCGGAATGACGATGGACAGCACCGCGAAGGCCGCCGCCGCCAGAAACATCAGGACGCACATCAGCGCGGACAAGGCCGATGGCAGTCCGCGCCGCTCGAACCATTCGAGCAATGGCACCAGCGCGATCGCGATCACCAGCGCGGCAGTCACCGGCAGGAAGAACTCCGCCCCGCCCCGCAAGGCGAATGGCAGTGCCACGATCAGGCCGATACTGGCTACCAGCGTCAGCGAGGCCAGCAGCCGGTCGCGCTTGATCGTCAGCCCTTCCACAAATTCAACCGCATCGGGATTGTGCGGGACCGTGGCGGGCTGTGGCGGCGGGGGAACGGGATCGACGACCGGTGCAGGAACTTCCATGGCGCCAGCGTTAACCCAACCGGCCGGGCGCGACCAGCGTCAGCGCCCCGTCACGCCCGCTGCCTCGAGGTGCGGACCAAGCCGGCCGGCCAGCGCAAGGAAGAACATCCGAAAGTCGCTGAACAAGGACCAGAGCGGATAGGTGAAGATCGCCGGCCGGTTCTTCTCGACCAGGAAGTGGGCCGCCCAGGCGAAGCCGTAACCGGCAAGCGGCAGTGCGATCCACCAGCGCCAGTCGCCGGTAAGGATCAGAACCATCGCAATGAGGATGACCAGCGTAGTTGCGGCATAGCGCAGCGCGCGTGTGCGTCGGCTGCTGTGCTCACGCAGGTAGTGCGGCCAGAATTCGGCGAAGGTGCGGTACTGGCGTTCGGCCATCCATCTGCCTCAACCATCAACCAAGCGGTGGTGCCCCTGGTCCGACTCGAACGGACACGCCTCGCGGCAATCGATTTTGAGTCGATCGCGTCTACCATTCCGCCACAGGGGCCCGCGCTCCTGCTAGCCGCGCTCGGCGTCAGGAGCAATGCCATGAAGTTCAGCGAGGCCGTCCGACACTTTCAATTGGTTGGAGCGCGCCGCCGGTAACTCAGCGCTTCGGCAATGTGGATCCGGCCAACCGTCTCGGCTCCAGCCAAGTCGGCTATCGTACGGGCGACGCGCAGCACGCGGTGGTAGCCGCGGGCCGACAGGCGCATGACCGTCGCCGCGTCGGCCAGCAGCTTGCGACCCGGTTCGTCTGGCGTAGCGACCGAATCGAGAATGGCGCCGTCGGCCTCGGCATTGGTGCGTGGCCCGCTGCCATTAAATCGCTTAGTCTGCACCGCCCTGGCATGGGCCACGCGAGCGGCGACTTCGCTGCTGCCTTCGCAGGGTGGAGGCAGGGTCAGGTCGGCGGCGCTCACCGCCTGCACGTCGACGTGAAGGTCTATCCGGTCGAGCAGCGGGCCCGACACCCGCGTCTGGTAGTCGGCCGCGCAGCGCGGCGCCCGGGCGCAGGCGAGTGCCGGTTCGCCGAGATGGCCGCAGCGGCAGGGATTCATCGCCGCCACCAGCTGGACCCGCGCGGGGAAGGTCACGTGGGTGTTGGCGCGCGCCACGCTGACATTGCCCGTCTCGAGCGGCTGACGGAGGCTGTCGAGCACGGCGCGCTGGAACTCCGGCAATTCGTCGAGGAACAGCACGCCGAGGTGGGCCAGGCTGATCTCGCCCGGGCGGACCTTGAGGCCTCCGCCGACCAGCGCCGGCATCGAGGCGCTGTGGTGCGGGGCACGGAACGGCCGACTGCGCGTCATCTTGCCGCCGTCGAGCCCGCCAGCGACGGACTGCACCATCGAGACTTCGAGCGCTTCGGCGGGCGTGAGCGGCGGCAGGATGCCGGGGAGACAGGCGGCCATCAGCGACTTGCCGGAGCCTGGCGGCCCGCTCATCAGCAGATTATGTCCGCCGGCGGCGGCGATCTCCAGCGCGCGCTTGGCGGTTTCCTGGCCCTTGACCTGCGACAGGTCGGGCCCGCTGCCGACCACCTCGGCTTCCCCGGGTTGAGGCGGCGCGATCAGGCTGGTGCCCTTGAGATGCGCCAGCAAAGCCAGCAGGTCGGGCGCGGCGACCACCTCAACCTGCCCGGCCCACGCGGCCTCTGGTCCCTGGGCGGCGGGGCAGATCAGCCCCTTGCCCTCCCCGCTGGCATGAAGGGCGGCGAGGAGCACGCCGGGGCTGGAGGCGATTCGGCCGTCCAGACCCAATTCGCCGACCGCGACATAGTGTGCGAGGCTTTCGGCATCGGCCGCACCGAGCGCCGCCAGCAGACCCAGCGCGATCGGCAGATCGAAGTGACTGCCCTCCTTGGGTAGGTCGGCCGGCGAGAGATTGACCGTGATCCGCTTGGGCGGAAGCGCCAGCCCGATCGCGGACAGGGCCGCACGGACCCGCTCGCGGCTCTCGGCCACGGCCTTGTCCGGCAATCCGACGATCGTGAACGCCGGAACATTGGTGGAAAGCTGGACCTGGACCTCAACGCCACGCGCCTCGAGTCCAAGGTAGGCGACCGTGGATACCACCGCGACCATCAGCGGCGGCCCTCACGGCCCAACACGGCAGTACGCACAGTCCCCCTAGCTCGGCGGAACCGGGTTACGCGGCTTCAACGGTTTGCTCAAGCCCTCACCTTGCACGGCTGTCTTAGCTGCCTACATCACCGGACATGATCAGCCGCGAAGCCTTGCGCGACTTCTTCGACAGCCGGCCTGCGCGGCTCTCTTTGTTCATCCTTGGCATCCTGCTGATGGTCCTGACGCCCTTCGTCGCCATCCTGCCGGGGCCTGGCGGCATCTTCGTGTTCGGCGCCGGCCTTGCGCTGACCCTACGCAACAGCGACTGGGCCAAGCGCCGCTATGTCCACTTCAAGCGGTGGCAGCCGCGCGCCGGTCGCTGGGCCGATTGGGGTCTGCGCCGCGGCTCACACCTGCGGCGGGAGGCGCGGCGAAAGGCAGACGAGCGCGCCGATGCACCGCCGCCGCATGAGGTGGAGCGGATGGACGATCCCCTGCCCTCGACTGGCTTTGATGTCGCTCCGGTCGACCCCACGCCGGGGGAACTCGCACCGGCCACGCCGCCCGGCAGCGAGCCAAAGCGTTGACTTGTGGGGTCGCTTGCCGTAACGGCCCGGCAACCCAAGTGGCTGCCCTTACCGGCGGCCCTTTTCATTTCAGTACGCAGAATATCTGCAAGTCTAGGGCAATGAGCGATGAAGCGCACCTTTCAGCCGAGCAACCTGGTCCGCAAGCGCCGTCACGGCTTCCGGTCGCGGTCGGCGACGGTGGGCGGCCGCAAGGTCCTGGCGGCGCGCCGCGCGCGCGGCCGCAAGAAGCTGAGCGCCTAGTCACCTTATCCAGGCGCGCAGACTTCCTTGCGGCCAACGCTGGCCGACGTGCGCCGATGCCCGGCTTCATCCTGCTGGTCCGCGACCGCTCCGACGGCTCGCCGGCAATGCGGGTCGGCTATACGGTGAGCAAGAAGGTCGGCAACGCGGTCGTCCGCAATCGGATGAAGCGGCGATTCCGTGCCCTTGCCCGTGAGATATTGCCGCAGGCGGGAATTACCGGCGCGGACCACATCATGATCGGTCGCCAGAGCGGGATCGAGCGGTCGTTCGCACAGCTTCGCGAGGACCTCGGCCGGGCGCTGGCGAAGGTCAGCCGATGATAGCGCGGGCGCTGATCCTGGTCGCCAAGGGCTGGCAAAAGGGACCGTCGGCGATCCTTCCGCCATCCTGCCGCTATCAACCGAGCTGTTCGGCCTATGCCATTACTGCGTGGACACGCTATGGCGCGGCCAAAGGCAGCTGGCTCGCGTTGAAGCGAATTCTGCGCTGTCACCCCTGGGGAGGGCAGGGCCACGACCCCGTGCCCTGACGAGAGGATCAACACCCAAGTGAACGATTCCAAGAACATGATCCTCGCCGTTGTGCTGTCAGCACTGGTGCTGATTGGCTGGACGACGCTCAGCGAGCGCTTCTTCCCGCAGCCCAAGCCGGCTGCGACGCAGACCGCGCCCAAGGCCGCCAATGGTCAGCCCGCGCCCGCCGCTGCCGCAGCGACCGCGCCCGCCCCGACCGCCGCGCCGGCGCTTACCGCCGCGCAGGCGTTGAACGGCGTGCCGCGGCTGCGGATCGCGACTCCCAGCCTTGAAGGCTCGATCAGCCTCAAGGGCGCGCGCTTCGACGACCTGAGGCTGGTCCGCCATGCGGGCACCCAAACTCGCGACGCGTCCGCCACCCGCCTGCTTTCGCCCGCCGGTGCTCCGGGTGCCTATTTCGCCAGCTTCGGCTGGCTTGGTCAGGGCGTTCAACTACCCGATGCCAACACCGTCTGGCAGGCGAGCGCGCCGGTGGTCAGCCCGAATAAGCCGGTGACGCTGAGCTGGACCAATCCGACCGGCCAGCGATTCGAGCTGCTCGTTTCGGTGGATGACGGCTATCTATTCACCGTTGCGCAGAAGGTCGCCAACGGCGGCAGCGGACCGGTGGCGCTGCGTCCCTACGGGCTGATCAGCCGGGCCGAAAAGTCGGCGGATCCCGACGCTTGGACTCACCATGTCGGACCGATGTCTTTCCTGAACGGGGCCGCAAACTACGGGATCAATTACAAGACGCTGGACGAGGCTGGCGCCAACGGCGAGCAGTTCAGTTCCAACGGCGGCTGGCTCGGCTTCACCGACAAATATTGGCTGACAGCCCTAGCCCCGGTCGGCGACACCCAGATCAACGCAACGCTGCGCAAGGCGCCCACGGGTGCCTACCAGGCCGACTATGCGCTCAGCCCGACCGTTCTCGCCCCAGGTCAGGCAATGACCAGCCAGACCCGCCTGTTCGCCGGCGCCAAGGAAAAGGAATGGCTCGATCGTTACGAGACGCAGGGCCTGACCAAGATTTCCAAGTCGATCGACTGGGGTTGGTTCGAATGGTTCATGCGGCCGATCTTCAACCTGCTGCTGTGGCTGTTCCACGCCCTGGGCAACTTCGGGCTGGCGATCATCGCGCTGGTGCTGATCGTCCGCGGGATCATGTACCCGATCTTCGACAAGCAGTTCCGCTCCATGGCGTCCATGCGCCGCCTCCAGCCCTTGATGAAGGAGCTGCAGGAGCGCCACAAGGACGACCGCTCACGCCTCCAGCAGGAGACGATGGACCTCTACAAGCGCGAGAAGATCAATCCGGCCGCGGGCTGCCTGCCGATGTTCCTGCAGATCCCGGTGTTCTACGCGCTCTACAAGGTGCTGACCGTCAGCGTCGAAATGCGGCACCAGCCCTTTGTGGGCTGGATCAAGGACCTGTCCGCGCCTGACCCGCTGACGCCGGTCAACCTGTTCGGGCTGCTGCCGTTTGATCCGCCTGGCATGCTTCACCTGGGCGTACTGCCGATCCTGCTTGGTTTCACCATGTGGCTGCAGTTCCGCCTCAACCCGGCCCCGATGGACCCTGTGCAGAAGCAGATCTTCAGCTTCATGCCGATCGTCATGACCTTCGTCATGGCACCCTTCGCGACCGGCCTGCAGCTCTACTGGATCGTGTCGAACATCCTCGGCATCGCCCAGCAGAAATATCTGTATCGCAAGTACGATACCGAGCGGCTGGCGGCCAAGGCCGTGGTGAGCGGCTGATGGAGCAGGATGACGCCCTCGCCGAGGACGCCCGCAAGCTGTTTGCTGGCCCGATCGAGTTCCTGAAGTCCGCGCCAGGGCTGGAATTCCTGCCTGACCCGTCCGTGCCGGAGATCGCGCTGGCCGGTCGATCCAACGTCGGCAAGTCGTCGCTGATCAACGCAGTCTGCAACCGCAAGACGCTGGCGCGGACGTCGAACACGCCGGGGCGAACGCAGGAGCTGAACTTCTTCGACGTCGGTCAACCGCTTCGGCTGCGCCTGTGCGACATGCCCGGCTATGGCTTTGCCGAGGCACCCAAGGACATGGTCAAGCGCTGGCGATTTCTGATCAACGATTATCTGCGCGGGCGCCAGGTGCTGAAGCGCACCTTCGTCCTGATCGACAGCCGGCATGGCGTGAAGCCGGTCGACAACGACATCATGGACATGCTCGACGGGGCGGCGGTCAGCTACCAGCTGGTCCTGACCAAGATCGACAAGATCAAGGCAACCGACCTCGAGGCGACCTTCGCCGCCACGGCCGATCAGGCACGCAAGCGTCCCGCAGCCCATCCCGGCCTGATCGCCACCAGCAGCGAGACCGGCCGCGGGGTCGATGAACTGCGGACCGCGATTCTCGCAGCAGCGCTGGCTTGACATGCTCAAGCTGATCATCGGCAATCGTGCCTATTCCAGCTGGTCCATGCGCGGCTGGCTGGCGCTCAAGGCTTCCGGGCTCGAGTTCGAAGAGCTGGTCGTGCCCTTGTACGACCAGAGCTGGGAGCAGCGCCGAGAAGGCGACGAGTTCGCCCCCTCTCTCGGCAAGGTACCGGTGCTTTGGGACGGCGACACGGTTGTCTGGGACAGCCTTGCGATCATCGAATATTGTGCCGACCTGACCGAGCGCGACCTGTTCTGGCCGAGTGATGTCGGTGCGCGGGGCATGGCGCGATCAATGGCGGCCGAGATGCACTCCGGCTTCGCGAACCTGCGCCGCGAGTTGCCGATGAATGTTCGAACGAATGTCGGGCCGACACCCTTGTCCGACAGCGTCCGGTCCGAGATCAACCGGATCATGACCCTGTGGGCGCAGGCCCGGGCCCGGCATGGCGGTACAGGCGATTTTCTGTTCGGCCGATGGTGTGCCGTTGACATGATGTTCGCGCCCGTCGTGACGCGGTTCGTCACTTACTCCGTCCCTGTCCCGCCCTTTGCCGCCCGCTACATGGAGGCAGTGCTGGAGCACCCGGACGTGACCAGCTGGATCGAACAGGCGCAGGACGAGCCCTGGGTCATCGAGCAGTTCGAGCCTGCGGCAAAAAGTTAGTCATTCGCGCAACCTTCGGCTTCTCCGGGCCGTTAACCCGTTGATGCGCTTCATCTTCCTTGCCGTGCCGGCGCTGACGGTCGCGGCCTGTGCAACTCCGTCGGACCGGATCAGCGATGCGCTGGTCGGCTACGGGCTCGCCCCCGATCAGGCCCGCTGCGTTGGCGATCGCCTGCAAAGCCGCTTGTCGTTGGCACAGCTGCAGGACCTTGCGCGGCTGGCCCGTGCCTATCGGGAGCAGGATCCCAATCCGAGCCAGCTCAACGCTGGCGACCTCATCCGCGTCGCCAGCCAGGTGCAGGACATCCGGGTTCCGATCGAGGTCGGCAAGGCGGCCGCCGGCTGCGGCATCGTTCCCAATACCACTCTCGGTCTGCTTAGCGCCGTCACCGGCGGCTGACCTCAGGCCGGCCGTTGCGTGTCGAAGGGCGTGCCATCCTTGCGGGTGTAGCGCCCGTCCGCCGTGAACATCATGTCGATATCGCTGTAGCCGCCGCCAGTATTCGTCCCGCCGCCGACCACCACGAACGCGCAGTCCTGTCCGCTCTCGTTGACCAGGTGGTGGCCGTTGCCGGTGCCCTTGGGAAAGGCGGCGCAATCGCCAGGGCCCAACGTGGTCCGCCCGTCATCCTCAACCAGCACGGCTTCACCGCTGATCATCACGAGGAACTCGTCCTCGCCGTCGTGCCAGTGCCGCTGGCTCGACCAGGCGCCGGGCTTCAACACCACATGGCTCGCCCCGAAGTCGGTCAGCCCGCTGGCCGGGGCCAATCGGCGATACCAGCGCCCCTGCACGGCTTCGTTGTGCGGCGGCGGATAGCCAGTACGGTTGACCTGCTCGATCGCATTCAAGTCCAGCTTCGGCATCGAGGCTCCCCTGTGCTAGCGGCTAACTCATGCTGACTATCGACCCGGTCGACCTCGCCGCCAAGCTCATTTCCACGCCGTCCGTTACCCCCGCAAGCGGCGCCGTGTTCGACGTGCTGGGGGAAGCGCTGGAGGCGCTGGGCTTTACCGTTCACCGGTTCACTTTGGGGGAAGCGCCCGACGGCCCGACCGAGAACATGGTCGCCATCCGTTCGGCCGGACCCGGCCCGCATTTCGGCTTTGCCGGCCACCTCGACGTCGTCCCGCCGGGCGAAGGCTGGAGCGGCGATCCTTTCCAGGCGCGGATAGAGGACAGCCGGCTGATCGGCCGCGGCGCCAACGACATGAAGAGCGCGATCGCGTCTTTCGTAGCCGCCGTCGCTTCCGTCGAGCAGCGGCGGGGCACCCTCTCCTTTCTCATCACCGGAGATGAGGAAGGTTATGCCACCTACGGCACGCCCCGGATCATCAATTGGTTGAATGAGCGGGGTATCCGCCCCGACATGATCCTGATCGGCGAGCCGACCAGCGAGCAAAGACTTGGCGACACCGTCAAGATCGGCCGACGCGGATCGGTCAACATGTGGCTGACGGTGCCGGGCACTCAGGGACACGTCGCTTATCCTCACAAGGCGGACAATCCCGTGGGCAAGCTCGCGCGGATCGTGGCGGCGCTGGACGCGCTCCACCTCGACGACGGCACGGCGCAATTTCCGCCCTCCAATCTTGAGTTCACCGGACTTGCAACGCCGACGCAGGCCAGCAACGTCATCCCGGGCGAGGCGACCGCCCAGCTGAACATCCGCTTCAACAACCTGCAGCGGGGGTCCGAGCTGGTCGAGCGGGTCACCGCAATCGCCAAGGGCATTGCGCCCGAAGCGACGGTGAAGGCGCGGATCTCTGGCGAAGCCTTCCTGACGCCGCCGGGCGAGCTCTACGACCTCGTGGCCGATGCCATTACGGAAGAGACCGGCGCTGCACCGGCATTATCGACCAGCGGCGGCACGTCGGATGGGCGCTTCCTCATCCAGCTTTGCCCAGTGCTCGATTTCGGCCTGCCGAATGCGACCATGCACAAGTTGGACGAGAGTGCGGCGGTGGAGGACATCCGGTCTCTCGCCCGGATCTACAGGCGGATCGTCGCCCGGCTGGTCGGCTAAGCGGCGCCGCGCAGGCCCCGCTCGCCGCCGCGCGCCCAGGCGACGAACTCGGTTTCGAACATCGGCTGGGCGAAAACAAATCCCTGAACGGTCTCGCAGCCCATGGCCCGAAGAATGTCCGCCTGAGCGACGGTTTCGACCGCCTCCGCAACCACTTCGCAGCCGACGCCCTTCACGAGGTGAACCACGGCCTGAACGATGACCCGAGCCTTTTCGCAGGTCTCGATCTCCGCAATCAGAGAGGGATCGAGCTTGACCCGGTCGATCGGCAGGTTTCGCAAGCGCGCAATGTTGGAATAGCCGGTTCCGAAATCATCAAGCGCGATCGTTGCCCCATCCGCGCGCAATGCGGCGATCTCCCGCATCACGGCGTCCGAGCATTCCATTGCTGCTGATTCGGTGAACTCCAGCTCGATCTGCGATAGCGGAACTCCGGCGTCGGCGAAGGTCTGCCGGAGCCTCGTGATGAAGTCGGTTCGATCAAGCTGGCGCGGACTGACGTTGAATGCGAGCCTCTTCTTGCGCGCGCCGCTTTCATTCCAAGAAGCAACCAGCGCGGCGACCTCCGCCACTACCCAGTCGCCGATCTCGCCAATGATGCCCGTCTGCTCGGCGATGCTGATGAACGTACCGGGCGCGCGCATCCCTTCGGTGGGATGGTTCCAGCGCAGCAACGCCTCCGCGCCCGTAATCTCGCCGGTCATCAGGCTGAGCTGCGGCTGCAAGGCGAGGAGGAATTCCCCCCGCTGCACCGCTTCGGTCAGCGCCTTTTCCGTCGCAATCTTGCTGTTGTATTCCGCCGCCAGCTCATCGCTGAACAGGCAGTGCTGGTTTCCACCGCGATTCTTGGCCCGGTACATGGCGATGTCGGCCGAGCGCATCAGCGCCTCGATCCCGACGCCGTGCTCCGGTGACATGGCGACGCCGACCGACGCGCCGATGTCGACGCTGTGTCCATGCATTTCGAAAGGCTCGCCGATGGCAAGCACGACACGGCGCGCAAGCCGCTCGGCTTCGGCCGTTCCGGACACATCGGAGAACAGCAGCGTGAACTCGTCCCCCGCCAGGCGGGCGACGAGCGCGCGCGATCCACCCGGTTTGCACTCGCCATTCACGACGACCCTGAGCCGATTGGCCACCATCACGAGAAGCTGGTCGCCACGCGCATGGCCAAGACTGTCATTGACCATCTTGAACCGGTCGAGATCGACAAACAGCAGCGCTGCCATGCCGGTCGCGGACATTCCATTGACCAGACGTTCGGCCTCCGCGCGGAAATTCAGTCGGTTCGGCAGCGAGGTCACCGGGTCATACATGCCCAGCGCATGGGCATTCTCGATCGAGGCGCGCACCTCCGCGAACAGGCGATCGACCGCGGACGCAAGCTTGGGATGAACCTCGCCGACGACCGCCGGAACAGGCGAGGTCAGGTCCCCTTCCTCCACCGCCAGCAGGCGGTCGCGCAGCGTGGCGAGTGCGCGGGCGCTTTCACTGTTGGGACGCTCTGCCGCGATGTAGCTGACCAGCAGGCAGAACATTCCAGCGACGAGACTGGCGACGATCTTCTCGTCGACCTGGGACAGAAACAGGAAGGCGAATAGCGTAAAGATGAACGACGCAAGGCCTGCCCCAGCGGACAGGACCACGTTGCTCAACTTCTGCCTGGTGCCGTCTTGCATGCCCATCGGACCACGGGACGTAAACGGGCAGCGTTAAGAAACCGTGAGAGAATGAAGGCTCAGCGGCGAAGGATGAGGTAAAGGCTGCCACCGCCTCCGTGCCGTCGATGGGCGCTTCGGACGGCAGCGATCCGGTCGGCGTGGCGAGACACGGCCAACCAGTCGTGCACGGCAGCGCGGATCTTGCCGCGTTGGACTGGAGGCTCACCCGGGCGATGATGACCCGTGACCAGCAGGACAACCCGGTCGCCGGCTCCGATGGCCTGTTCGATGACGCGATCGATTGCCTCCCAGGCGGCGTCCAACGAGTAGCCGTGGAGGTCGAGCGTACGGTCGACAGCGATTGTCCCGCCGCGCAACCGCCGTTCCCAATGGCTGTCGAGGTTGCCATGCACCGTGGGGCGTCCGCTGCTCACGGGCGGCGGCGTGCGCATCGGGGGGACTCGCCCCCTCACCTTTGGCAACGGTGCTTGAACGGGCGCCGGCTGCGAAGCGGCGACCGGGGCGGGAGATGCTGGCTTCAATGGCTCGCGGCTCAAGGGCCTGATCGTCGCGGTCACTCGCGACCAGAGTTCCGCTTCGTCAGGGTCGAGCTGGCGCACTGACCACCGCCCCCGCGGCTGCGGCAGCCTGTGCCGCCTGGACCCGGGACACGGTTCCACGCGGCAGCAGCAGCAGCGCCTCGCCCTTGCCGGTCATGCCCCCAGCCAGCGCGTGCGCGTCCTCTCCGGCGCCCCAGAACGTGTCGACGCGGTTGGCGCCCTTGATCGCTCCGCCCGTATCTTGGGCAATCCACAGACCGTTGGCCTCAGTGCGATCGAGGTTGAGCCAAACCGGCGCGCCCAGCGGGATGAACAAGGGATCGGCTGCCACGGACGAGCGTGGCGTGACCGGCACGCCCAATGCTCCAAGTGGCCCCGGACCGGTCAGCTCCTTGAAGAAGATGTAGCTGGTGTTCTCACGCATCAGCGACCGGCCACCGTCGGGCTGGCTGCGCATCCATGCCTTGATGGCGTCCGTGTTGGCTCCGCCCGGCGGAAGCAAGCCGCGCTCGCGAAGCAGGCGGCCAATGGCGATGTAGTCGCGGCCGTTCTGCCCATCATAGCCGATCCGCATCACCGAGCCGTCGGGCAGCCTCAGCCGTCCCGAACCTTGTATCTCGACAAAGAACAGCTCGATCGGGTCCGCGGCAAAGGCGAGCTCGAGCCCCATGCCCGCCAGTGCTCCGTCCTCGATCTCTGCGCGGGTGAAGTAGAGCACGCACTGGCCGGTCAGCGGATGGATCCGGCCACGCCCGGTCTGGCCGTCGGCGCGGGTGCAGCGTACCAAGTCGGGCGGCGTGCGATAGATGGGTGTCGCATATCCCGGCGCCGGCACTCGGCTGCCGAGGATCTCCGGCTCGTAATAGCCGGTCGCAAAGGCGGGATCGGTGCCGATCCGGGCCCACTCGAAACGCTGTTCGAAGAACGACTTGGCGCCGCCGGGGGACACAAGCGCCGCCTCGCTGCATAGCGGAGCCCAGTCCGCGCCAGTCGTCAGCCCGGACGTGTCGACCCGGCGGACAAGTTGCGGGCAGCTCAACCGGAACGCAGCCAAGGCTCGCTCGGCTTGCGCCGGGTCCAGCGGACGAGAGTAGGCAAGGCTCACGTTCGTAGCCGAGGCGCGCGGCGGCCTGGGCGGTAATGGCAGAGTCGGCGCCGGCGCAGGCACGACGACAGGCGGTGAGCTTACAGGCGGAAGCGGTGGCCGTGTCGCGCAAGCGGCGCTGAGCAAGGCAGCGCCCGCGGCGACCAGCAGTCGTGGACGGAAGATCACTCTTCTTCGTCGGTCTCGACGAGGATCCAGTTCGGATCGCGGCTGGCGAGATCGCGGCGGAAGGTCCACTTGTCGCGGGTCTGGACGGCGTCGGACATCGAGCCTGCAACCACCTCACCGGCACGGTCGCGGGTCACTGCGGCAATGTCCGCTTCGAAGCGCACGGTCAGCACCGCAACCGAGCGGTCGAGCGACGCGGCGGCGATCACCGAATGCTCGATCGCGACGAGGCGATTGTCCAGCCGGTGGCCGGCGCTCTCGCGCTCGGCAACCGCGTGCGTGAAGGTCGCATAGACTTCCGGGTCGACAAACTGGCGCACGGGCTCCAGTTCACCGCGCCAGAACGCCTCGAGGATCATCCGGTAGGCCGACTGAGCTCCTTCAAGGAAGCGGGCCACGTCAAAACTGTTGTCCGCGGCCAGGATAGCGCGAACGCCAGGGCCGGCGGTGGGAAGAAAGGCATCACCCGTGGGATCGGCAGCATTGGCCGGAGCGAGCGGCGACGGCGCGGCCCGCGGCGGAGCGGCGGCGTCCTGCTGCTCCGCGGGCTTGAGCGTGAGCTGCTGCTCATGACCCGTCCGCTCGCCCAGCACGCTGTAGAGGCGCAGGCCGATGAACAGAGCCACAAGGGCGAGGATGATAATCGAGGTCAAGGGTCGGTCCAGTTCCGCGAGGGTCAACGCATAACATAGGCTTTGCGCTGCATCCGTCCAAGCCCCGGCTTTGTCCGGTGCCGCATTCCGGCGCGGCATTGCGCCGCCCCGACCCGACTGCTAGTCGCGCTGACCAGCCGGGCCGGCATCGTTGCCGGCACCGCCCGACCGCAATTCATGTCAAGGTTTGAACCTCTTATGGCCGAGCAGGACACCACCCCCTCCACCAACGGCGGCGCCGCGCAGCAGGCCGCGGGCGATCAGCCGCAGGTCGCGGCGCTGGCGCAATATATCAAGGACCTCTCGGTCGAGAATCCATCCAGCCCGCAGGTCTTCCAGTGGCAGGAGCAGCCGCAGCTCGACGTGCAGTTCAACATCAACGTCAGCAAGGCCGGCGACGATCTGCACGAAGTGGTGCTGAAGATCGAGGCCTCGGCGCGCAGCCAAAGCGGCGTTCACTTCGTGGTGGACCTTTCCTACGGCGGGCTGTTCGCCATCCGCAACGTGCCTGACGACGCACTTCAGGGTTTCCTGCTGATCGATGGCCCCCGCCTCCTGTTCCCCTTTGCGCGGCAGATCATCGCCGGGGCGACCCAGGATCTCGGCTTCCCGCCGCTGATGCTGGACCCGATCGACTTTGCCGCCGCCTTCATGGCCCAGATGCAGCAACAAGAGCAGGCGGGCGGAGCGCTCGCGCAAGGCGAGCCTACCGTCCAGTAGGGCAATGAACCTCTTCAAGGCGACCGGCACGATTGGCGGGCTGACGCTGGCCAGCAGGATCCTCGCGCTCGTCCGGGACAGCCTGCAAGCCCGCTACGTCGGTGCGAACTTCGCGTCGGACGCCTTCCTGGTCGCTTTTCGCCTGCCGAACATGTTCCGCGCCTTCTTCGCCGAAGGGGCCTTCGCGTCGGCGTTCATCCCGATGTTCAATCGCAAGCTGGCCGAGGAAGGCGGCGGGCGTGGCGCAGCGTTCGACTTCGCCGAGCGCTCGCTTTCCGTGTTGTTCGCCTTCCTTGCCGCGATGACGATCATATTGATGCTGGCAGCCTGGCCGGTGACCTATCTGCTGTCCGGTTTTGGTTTCCACAAGCAGCATCCCAGCCCCGAGCAGTTCACCTTCGCGGTCCAGCTTGGACGGATCACAATCCCCTATCTGATGCTGATCTGCCTGGCCTCGCTGCTTGGTGGCATCCTGAATTCCCTGGACCGCTTCTGGGTCAATGCGGCGGCGCCTATCCTGCTCAATATCGCCATGGTCGTGGCGCTGTTCGTCTTCCACGGCACGCCGGCGGAAACCGCCCGCGCGCAGGCGATCGCGGTACCGATCGGCGGGCTGATGCAACTGGCATGGCTCTACGCCGCCTGCCGAAGCGCCGGCGTGTCGCTCCGCCCGCGCCTCCCGAAGGTCGACCCAGAGATCAAGCGGCTGATGACCCTCATCCTGCCCGCAGCCGTCGGTGCGGGTGCGGTGCAGCTCAACCTCGTCGTTTCGACTGCTTTGTCCGGATACCTGCTTGGCGAGGGCTCGATCTCGTACATCTACTACGCGGATCGGCTGAACCAGCTGCCTCTCGGCATGATCGGCATCGCCCTTGGCACCATCCTGCTGCCGACCGTTTCCCGGCTGCTTAGCGCGGGCGAGGACGCCAAGGCCATGGACACGCAGAACCGCGGCATGGAGCTGGCGCTATTCCTCACCCTTCCGGCCATGGTCGCGCTGGTGGTAGCGGCCGAGCCAATTGTGCGCGGCCTGTTCCAATACGGTCATTTCGACCAGACCGACACCATTCGCTGCTCGTGGGCGCTCGCCGGCTTCTCGATCGGGCTCCCGTCCTACGTGCTGGTGAAGGTGCTGACCCCTGGCTATTATGCGCGGCACGATACCCGGACGCCGGTCCGTTATGCGATCCAGTCGGTGGTGGTGAACCTCATCGCCAACATCATCCTGATCCCGGTGCTGGCGCAATTCGGTTTCGGCCATGTCGGACCGCCGCTCGCCACTGCACTGTCCTCGACGGTGAACGTCGTCTTCCTTTATGTCACCCTGGTCCGCCGCGGCCACTTCATCGCCGACGCTCAACTGAAGCGCCGCATCCCGCGGCTGGCGCTCGCGGCGGTGCTGATGGGGCTTGCGATCTTCGCTTTCGATCAGCTGCTGGACCCCTGGCTGAACGGCCGCCTCATTGAACGCTATGCCGCGCTGATCACGCTGGTCGCCGTGGGCGGAGCGGTCTATGCGGTTGCCTGCTTTGTCACCGGCGCCTTCGTGCTCGGTGACGTCAAGCTCCTCCTTAACCGCCGATCATCGAAAGCATGACCGAGCCCACCATGCGCGTCCTTTCCGGAATCCAGCCGACCGGCGGCCTCCACATCGGCAATCTGCTCGGCGCCATCCTTCGCTGGGTGCGGATGCAGGATGAAGCAGAGTGCTTCTTCTTCCTCGCCGATCTCCATTCGCTTTCGGACTATGTCGAGCCGTCGGTTCGCCTCGCCAATATCCGCGAGATGGCGGCGGCACTGATCGCCAGCGGCATCGATCCTGACCGTTCCGTGCTGTTCGCCCAGTCGGCGGTCCCCGCTCACGCCGAGCTGTGCTGGATCTTCAACGGTGTCGCCCGCATGGGCTGGCTCAACCGCATGACTCAGTGGAAGGACAAGGCGGGCAAGAATCGCGAAGGGGCCTCGGTTGCGCTGTTCGACTATCCGGTGCTGCAGGCGGCAGACATCCTACTCTATCTGCCGACGCACGTTCCGGTGGGCGAAGATCAGAAGCAGCATGTCGAACTGACCCGCGACATCGCCATAAAGTTCAACACCGATTTCCGGACCGAGCTGTTCACCGTTCCCGAGCCGTTCATTGGTGGCGGCACCGCGGCCCGCGTGATGTCGCTGCGCGACGGCAGCGCGAAGATGAGCAAGTCCGATCCGTCTGACATGAGCCGGATCAACCTGACCGACGACGACGACCTCATCGCACAGAAGATCCGCAAGGCGAGGACCGACCCCGAGCCGTTGCCCGAGGATCCTGCCCTGCTCGCTGACCGGCCCGAGGCTCGCAACCTTGTCGGGATCATGGCGGCCATCCAGGACCGTTCCGTGGAAGCGGTGCTCGCTGACTTTAGCGGTCAGGGCTTCGGCAAGTTCAAACCGGCGCTGGCGGACGCGCTGATCGGGTTGATCGCGCCCTTGCGATCGCGGCTCGACGACCTGCGCAGGCACCCGGACGAACTCGACCGCATTCTGGCGAAGGGTGCCGACCGGGCGAATGCGGTGGCGAACCCGGTGCTTGCCCGGGCCAAGTCGGCCGTCGGCCTGACCGCATAGCGCCAAGACCCGTGCTGCCCCACCACGATCCGCACGCCGATGCGCCAATCCCGCTGTCGAGCCAGCTGCATGAGATCATCGCCGAAGCGCCAGAGAAGCTGAGCTTCACCGAACTCGCCGAGTGGCTGGATGCCCGCGCCTGGGGCGGACTGCTGCTGGTTTTCGCCGCGATCAACATGTTGCCGCTGCCGCCAGGCACCAGCGCCTTCTTCGCATTGCCGCTGATGATCATCGCGGTGCAGATGGTGATGGGACGTGCGGCGCCCTGGTTTCCGTCCAAGCTCGACCGGCGTGGTGTCTCGAGAAAAGAGCTTGCCCGGCTTGTCGGCAAGGTCGAGTGGGTGGAGCAGAAGATCGAACGGATGTTCCGCCCACGGCTGCCGCAATTGACCGGCGCGATGGCGACGCGCCTAATCGGCCTTACCTGCTTCCTGCTCGCGCTGATTGCAGCGGTGCCAATCCCCTTGTTTCATGTCGCCCCCGCCGCAGCGATCGCCGTCTTCGGTCTTGCGCTCATCTACCGCGATGGCTTGCTGCTGATGTTTGCCTGCCTGGTCGCGGTCTTGAGCCTGGCGTTTGACGCGCTGCTCCTCGGCTCGGGACTGGAGGCGCTGGCCTACATGACCGCCTGGCTGAGGCATTAAGGCGGCGGCAGCTCAGCCCCTTGGTAATATCACGCCGGTTGCACTGGCGGACGGCTGATCGCCGAAACTTCTCGCTTCATCGACGGTTCAACTCGCAAGGTGCATAAGCCCTTGGCTTTTTATGAGTTTCTCTCGAGTCGAGGTTCGCGAACATGAACATGATGAAGAAGGTGACGGCGGCGGTCCTGTTGGGCGCCTCGGCCGTTGGCCTGGCCGGCTGCGCCACCGTGCTGCCGACCAAGGTCACCCGCTATTCCGCCATGCCCGTTCCCGCCGGACAGACCTTCGCGGTTGTGCCGGGGATAGGCGCCGCCGCACGTGGTGGCCTTGAGTTCCAGCGCTTTGCGCAGCTCGCCGCGCAGCAGCTCGAAGCCCGCGGCTATCGTCAGGTCCCCAGCCCGGCGCAGGCACAGCTGATCGTGCAGCTCGGCTATGGCGTCGATCGCGGCCAGCAGATCGTCCGCGAGGAACCCTTCAGCGGTGGCTTCGGCTACGGCGCGGGCTTTGGCCGCTTCAATCCCTACTGGGGTGTCTACTACGGCCGACCGTACTTCAGCCGCTTTGGTTATTATGGCTACCGTGACCCGTTCTTCTACGGGTGGGACGACCCGTTCTGGGCCGGCCGTGGGGTGGACGTGTACACCGAGTATCGCAGCCAGCTCGAGATGGACATTCGCGACCGCGCAACTAATCAGGCGCTGTTCGACGGCCGTGCGCAGGCCCGCTCGACGAACGACGACCTCGGACGACTGGTGCCGAGCCTGATCGAAGCGATGTTCACCGGCTTCCCCGGCCGCAACGGCGAGACGGTGCGGATCTCCATTCCGGATCGTCCGCGCCAGCGCTGATCCCGATTCCTCGTCAGAAAGTCAGCCCACCTGGATCGCTTCAGGCGGGCTTTCTTTTAGTCTCACCGCCACGGTCTCGTAACAATCAGGACATAGCGACTCTCTTGTTTCGGTTTTGAGAAATCTCGTCAGGGGACACCATGTCTACTTCGCGCCTGCTTTCACTCGCCCTCGTGGCCGCACTCGGCTGCCCAGCCACTGCCTACGCCCGCGAGGACAGCCAGTTGTGGACGGGCGCTGCCGTCAACGTGAAGCTTGGCGGCAAGTGGCGGCTGAACCAGGAAGTCGTCGTCCGCTTCAGCGACAATCGCAATGGGCTGTACGAGATCGAGAGCAATACCCTGCTGGGATATGCGGTCACTCCAACGCTCACCCTCGCGGCAGGCTACACCCATGACCCGCAATATGCGGGCGGGCATTTCACCGTGCTCGAGCGACGCGCCCGGGAGCAGGTGACGGTCGACAAGCTCCTCACCATCGGGAGGGGTTCGGTCACCGGTCGTCTCAGGGCCGAGCAGCGCTGGCGTGACGGACTGGACGGCACCGGCTGGCGTCTTCGCCCCTTTGCCCGTTATTCGTTGCCAATCGCGGGCAAGGCCAAGCTGGTCCTCAGCAATGAGACCTTCGTGAACCTCAACACGACGGTTTTCCAGCGGCAATCCGGATTCGAGCGGATGCGCAACTTCGCGGGAATCAGCGTTCCGGTGTCGAAGAAGATCAGTGTCGAAGCTGGCTACCTCAACCAGTATTTTTTCATTCGCAACGGTGAGGATCAGAGCGACCACGTGGCGTCGCTCAGCCTCAGCGGCAACTTCTGATCAAACGGGTGGCAGCGCGACAGGCGCTGCCACCTCAGCCCTCCAGCTGCCGCGTGAGCAGCCGAATTGCGGCGTCGATCTCCGGATCGAGCGCGCGCAGCTTCTCGATCTGGCGAACGGCGTGGATCACCGTCGTGTGGTCCCGCCCGCCAAAGCGACGGCCGATGTCGGGCAGCGACTTGGGGGTCAGCTGCTTCGACAGATACATGGCGACCTGCCGCGGCCGGGCGACTTCGCGGGCGCGGCGGGCGGAAGTCATCTCGGCCTTGCGGATGCGATAATGCTCCGCGACCTGGGTCTGGATCTCGTCAATGCTGATCCGCCGCTGGTTGGCGCGCAGGACATTCGCCAGCACTTCCTCCACGAACGGCACGTCGATCGTGCGCCCCGTCATCATCGCATAAGCGGCAATGCGGTTGAGCGCGCCCTCGAGCTCACGGATGGAAGCGGTCAGGCGCTTGGCCAGGAACTGCACCACGTCGGCTGCCATGGTCACGCCGGGCAGCATGGCCAGCTTCGCCAGAATGATGTTGTAGCGAAGTTCGAAATCCGCCTGATTGACATCGGCGACCAGGCCCCAGCTCAACCGGGAAAGGATGCGCGGCGCGATGCCGTCGAGGTCCTGCGGTGCCCGGTCGGAAGTGATCACCAGCCGGCGCCCGGCAGTGATGATCTCGTTCATCGTGTGGAAGAATTCTTCCTGCGTCGACTCCTTGCCGGCGATGAACTGAACGTCGTCGATGAGGAGGAGGTCGGCCGAGCGCAGGCGATGCTTGAAGCCGATCGTGTCATTCTCGCGAATGGCGCGGACGAACTCGACCATGAATTTCTCGGCTGACATCGACACCACCAGCGCGCCGGGCCGGAGCTCGAGGAAGCGCTGACCGATGGCGTGCAGCAGGTGGGTCTTGCCGCGCCCCGTGCCGCCATGGATGAACAGCGGATTGAAGGTGACGCTATCCGCCTCCGCCAAGGTCTTGGCGGCCGTGGCGGCGACCTCATTGGCCTTGCCGATGATGAAGCTTGCGAAGCTGTAGCGGGGGTCGAAGTTCGGGCGCGGGTGGACCGATGCCGGGACCGGCGCCGGGGCCGGCTCTTCTTCAAGGATCAGGAGCGGCGCAGGGCGCGGACCGCCCTCGCAGGCGACGATCTGGACGTCCCGCACGATCGGCAGGGTCGTGCGCCAGGCGAGCTGGAGCCGTTCACGGAAGTGACTGCTGACCCAGTCGGCCATGAATTGCGACGGCATGATGAGGTCGAGCGAACCGGTATCCGGGTCGAACGCCCCAAGTTCCGCCGGTTTGAGCCAGCCATCGAACGTGCGGGCACCGCAATCGCGACGCAGACCAACTCGAATCGTCTCCCACGCGGCGACCAGCGGCGGCGCCAGACCGTCACTTCCTTCATCCTGCGTCAATGACGACCGACCCTGCTGCACTGCTTATTTGCCTCCCTCGACGCCCAGTATTCCACACACAGATGGTCGATTGCGCGCGACCCGAGTCGCGCACCCATCCTGTGCCCTTGAGTGTATCCCCCCAGTGGAATCACTGCCGGAGCCGGAGGTTTTGGAAGTGTCCGCCTGCTCCGGCAAGCGCGATTTTTCACGGGAGTGAAATAAAGCGGCTTGACAGCCACTCCCCCTCGGTAACGCGAATTAACGTGAGAATTCGGCCACTTAAAGCGAACCTTCAGGTTAAAGCTGACTCCGAATCGCGGAAATCATTACGTTTTTTAGGCGAAACGAAAACGGCCGCTGGACTGGGTCCAGCGGCCGTCACGAAATGGCACAGGTTGAGAGCGCGTCTTAGCTCAGCGCGGCAACCCTCTTGGTCAGGCGCGAGAACTTCCGCGCTGCCGTGTTCTTGTGGATAACACCGCGCGCAACGCCGCGCGCGATCTCCGGCTGAGCCGCCTTGAGTGCCGCGGAAGCTGCCGCCTGGTCACCGGTGGTCAGCGCCGACTCGACGGCCTTGATGAAGGTCCGGATGCGGCTGACGCGGCTGTGGTTGATCGTCGCACGGCGATCGTTGCGACGGATGCGCTTCTTGGCTTGCGGCGTGTTCGCCATGAGGTCGTCAAATCCCTAAGCTTGCAAAAGAAAAGCGGCGCGAAGACCTGTGGTCCGCACCGGCGTGGCTGGCCCTCTATACGAGCGTCGGATTCGGGTCAACCGCGCACCACCGAAGTAACGGGCCCCGCCGCTCAAGTCAGCGCTGGCATCGCGGGCAGTACCAGGTCGATCGGCCGCCCTGCGCGAACCGCTTCACCTCGCCGCCGCACCCACACTGCTCTCCGGCCCGGTCGTAGACGGCGAAGCTCTTGGAGAAATAGCCAAGCTCTCCGTCAGGCTGGGCATAATCGCGAAGGGTTGAGCCACCGGCGGCGATCGCCTCGTCCAGCACGGCGTCGATCGCCGGAACCAGCCGCCGCAGCCGGTCGAGGCTGACCTTGCCGCCAGCCCGGTTCGGGTTGATCCCCGCCCGGTGCAGTGCCTCGCACACGTAAATGTTGCCAAGCCCCGCCACGATCCGTTGGTCGAGCAACAGCAGCTTGATCGCGGCAGTCCGCCCCGCGAGCCGGTCGCGCAGTTCCTCGGCGGTGAGGTCGAATGGCTCCGGCCCCATTTCCTCGAAACCGGCAAAGGAGGCGAGCTCAGCGGTTGGCAGCAGATCGACGCTCCCGAACCGGCGCGGATCGTTGAGCGCGAGCCGCCGCCCCTCCTCCGTCTCGACCAGCAGGTGGTCGTGCTTGTCGATCTCGCTTGGATCGATTCGCCACCGCCCGCTCATCCCGAGGTGAAAGATCAGCGTGTCGCCCCGGTCCGTGTCGATCAGGCCATATTTCGCCCGGCGCCGCAGGCTCGTCACCCGCGCGCCCGTCAGCCGCTGCCCGAGGTCCTCGGGGAATGCCCGGCGCAGGTCCGGCCGCCTCGGCTCGACCCGGGTCAGCCGCCGCCCCTGCAGCACGCGCGCCAGCCCGCGAACGGTGGTCTCGACTTCGGGAAGCTCTGGCATGCAAGGCCATATGGCGCGCTCCCCCGGTCCCCGCTAGAGCGCCGGCATGTCCGACACCGTCAACTTCGGCGACCAGCTCGTCACCCCGGAAGAGAAGACCCGCCGCGTGGGCCACGTCTTCTCCTCGGTCGCCCGCCGCTACGACGTCATGAACGATCTGATGAGCGCTGGCACGCACCGCCTCTGGAAGGACCGCTTCGTCAATCGTGTGAAGCCGCAGGCAGGCGAGCAGATTCTCGACATGGCGGGCGGAACGGGCGACATCGCCTTTCGAATGGCCAAGCGCGGCGCGCTGGTGACGGTCTCCGACATCAACGCGGACATGCTTGGCGTCGGCATGGAGCGAGCGGAGCAGCGGCGTATCGAGGGCCTGTCCTGGTCGCAGCAGAATGCCGAAACGCTGACGTTCGCCGACCGCAGCTTCGATGCCTACACCATCGCCTTCGGCATCCGGAATGTGACGGACATCCCCAAGGCACTGCGCGAAGCCCACCGCGTCCTGAAGTTCGGGGGACGCCTGTTCGTCCTGGAATTCTCGACCAGCGAGTGGCCGGGCTTCGGCCAGGCCTATGAGCTGTGGGCCGAGAAGATGATACCGCGCATTGGCAAGGCGGTGGCGGACGACGAGGAAAGCTATCGCTACCTCGTCGAAAGCATCCGCCGTTTTCCGAAGCCGGACGCCTTCCGGGCGATGATCACGCAAGCCGGCCTCCAGCAGGCGAAGGTCGAGACGCTGATGGGCGGACTGGTCTGCATCTGGTCGGGCTGGAAGGTGTGACCAGCGCCGTTACGCACCTTTCCCGGCTGCTTCGCTGGGGCCGGACGCTTGCGCGCTACGGCGCCCTCCAGGGTATCGAGCGCGATCCGCTCACCCCGCCCGGCGTTCGCCGCCTGCTGCGGGTCGCTCGGTTTGGCCTCCGCCAGCCCGCCGAGCCCGACTACGCTTCCGCGCTGCAAGCGATCGGCCCCGCAGCCATCAAGCTTGGTCAGGCGCTGGCAACGCGACCCGACCTTGTCGGCGAAGCGGCCGCTCACAATCTCCTGCGACTGCAGGATTCCCTGCCGCCTGCGCCATTTCCGCTGATTCGCAAAGCTATCGAGCAGGCGCTCGAAGCGCCGATCGAAACCCTGTTCGCCGAGATCGAAGAGGTGCCGGTGGGCGCCGCCTCCATTGCCCAGGTGCACCGGGCGGTCACCATTGAAGGGTGGCAAGTCGCGGTGAAGGTGCTTCGCCCCGGCATCGAAGAGGAGTTCGCCCGCGCCCTCGAGACCTATGAATGGGCTGCGGCCCATGTCGAGCGCCTGGGCGGCGAGGCCGAGCGGCTGCGTCCGCAGATGGTCATCGCCCATTTCCGCCAGTGGACCCGGCGCGAACTCGACCTGAATCGAGAGGCGGCTTCGGCTTCCGAGCTCAAGCAGAACATGGTTGCCGAGCCGGGTTTCTACGTCCCGGATATCGACTGGAAGCGCACCGCCCGAAGGGTGATGACGCTGGAATGGTTGGACGGTATCAAGCTGAGCAAGCGCGATGATCTGATCGCCGCCGGCCACGATCTCAACCAGCTCGCCTCCACCCTCGTCCGCGCCTTCCTGCGTCAAGCGGTGATCGATGGCTTCTTTCACGCCGACCTGCACCAGGGAAATCTGTTCGCCCTTCCGGATGGCCGCATCGGCGCCATCGACTTTGGCATCATGGGCCGGATCGACCGTCGCGCCCGGCTGTGGCTGGCCGAGATCCTCTATGGGCTCATCACCGGCAATTATCAGCGCGTGGCGGAAATCCACTTCGAAGCGCAATATGTCCCCGCCCACCACAATCTCGCGGAGTTCACGACCGCGCTGCGGGCGGTTGGTGAGCCGATCCGCGGCCTTCCGGTAAAGGACATCAGCGTCGGCCGGATGCTCGAAGGCCTGTTCACCATCACCCGCGACTTCGACATGCCGACCCAGCCGCACCTCCTGCTGCTGCAGAAGACGATGGTCATGGAGGAAGGCGTCGCCACCTACCTCGATCCCGACATCAACATGTGGGAAACAGCCGAGCCGTTCCTGCGCGACTGGATCCGCGGAGAGCTTGGCCCGGAGAGCTACTATGCCGACCGGCTGATCGAAACGGTCAGGGCACTGAAGAAGCTGCCGTCACTGATCGACCGCATCGACCATTACTTCCCGGCTCCGGGCGGCGCTCCGCCGGACCTTCCGACCGCTCAGGTCGAGGTCAAGGAATTGCCCAAGCCGCAGTGGCGTGACTTCGCCATCGCTCTGGTTGCGGCCGTGGCAGGGGCGGCGGCGGTATTGCTCCTCCGCTAAGAGGAGATTTGCGACTCACAAGCGTCATGCTAGGCGGTTAATCAGCCTTAATCGCGCAACGACTTTTCAGGGGATCAATCATGGCCGACCGCGTCACCATCACCCTCACCGACCTGCATTGCGAGGCGCAGTCGGAAGCGGGCGGATGCGAGCCCTACCTGTTCACCAGCTTCTACTCGATCAGCGGCGACCAGGTCGACGTCGAAACGCCTGCCCACCACGACGTGCGCGGCGCCTTCGCCAACGATGTCGAGGCCGGGCAAACCCTCCCTGTCCCGCAGGAGATCGGCACGGCGAGCGTCAATGCCGCCGCCGGCGCTCGGATCGGCGTCGTGGCGCTGGTCATCGACGAGGACCTTGGCCGCGATGTGGCGGTCGAAAAGGCCCACAAGGCCTTCCATGCGGAAGTGGAGAACCAGCTTCGCAGCTGTGGCGATCGGATCGACGCCGACACGCTGCGCGAAGCCGTGCTGTCGAAGGTCCGCGGCGCGGTTCACGGCACCTTCGACTATTCGGACCTCCACCGCGACCAGGACGACCACCTCGGCCTTGGCGTCCAGGAGATCAGCGGTGCTGGCGAGTTCGAGGTCCAGCTCGGCTTCGACGACGACCGCTTCATCCTGCGCGGCCGCGCCGACCACGCATAGGGCCACGCTCCGCTGAACGGTAAGGAGGGCCGCACATGCTCCAGATGCTCATCGGATCGATGATCGTCATGCGCGTCTTTCCGGATCTGCCGATCGCCCGTCAGCTGCACCGATGGCTGGTCGAAGCACCAGCCGCACGGCTGGCGAGGCTTCATCCTGTGCAGGTCATCTTCGTGATCATCGTGGGCGGCGTGCTGCTGGCTGGCGGCGAGATCATTCTCCTGATGGGCGGCGCCGAAGCGGCGATGGCTCTGTCCTGGCAGCTTTCGCTCTACCTGGATGCAGGGGCCGCCCTGGCCGTTGCCTCCACCATCGCGCGGGTGAAGCCGTTCCTCATGATGTTGAGGCCCCGACCGATGCGGCCTCGGACTGCCGCCCGCCGCCGCCGCGAACGCGTGACCTCCTCACCATTCGCGAACGACGACGACCGACCGGCAATCGCGGCCTAGGCGTTCAGCACCGCGTCGATATCCGCCGCCGAGTGCCGCTCACGCAGCTGGTGGTCGCCCCTTGTCACGTTGACGATCCGACCCCGGCTTACGCCCTCCCGAGCGTCGAGCTGCCTCGCCCAGCGCATGAGATGTTCATATTCGTGCGTCGCCAGGAACTCCGCCGCACCCTCGTACGTGCGGCCAAGCGCCATTCCGCCATACCAGGGCCAGATGGCGAAATCGGCGATGCTGATTTCCGGCCCCGCAACATATTCGCTTTCCGCCAGTCGACGGTTGAGCACGTCCAGCTGCCGCTTGGCCTCCATGGCGTAGCGGTTGATCGCATATTCGATCTTGGTCGGCGCATAGCTGAAGAAGTGGCCGAAGCCGCCACCGAGGAACGGCGCGGAGCCCATCTGCCACATCAGCCAGCTCAGCGTCCGCGCGCGTGCCGCCCCTGAGGCTGGAAGGAAGGCGCCGAACTTCTCGGCCAGGTACATCAGGATCGCCCCACTCTCGAACACCGGCACGGGCTCGCCCCCAGAGCGGTCGACCAACGCCGGGATCTTGCTGTTGGGATTGATGTCGACGAAACCGCTTCCGAACTGATCGCCTTCCATGATGTTGATCAGCCAGGCGTCATATTCCGCTTGCTTGTGCCCGGCGGCGAGCAGCTCCTCCAGCATGATCGTGACCTTCTGGCCGTTGGGCGTGCCGAGCGAGTAAAGCTGTAGGGGATGCTCTCCCACCGGCAGGATCGTGTCACGGGTCGGACCAGCAACGGGCCGGTTGATGCTGGCGAACTGCCCGCCATTCTCCCCCTCCCACGTCCAGACCTTCGGGGGCGTATAGTCGGTATCGGCCAAGTATCTTCTCCTGCTCTGGCGGAGCACACGGCAGGTAAGGTGCGCTTGACCCACTTTCCAGCGGCCCTCGACAGCGTGGGCGCCGACCCGCTAACCCGCGCCTCGATATGGCGAACATCCTGCTCATCGTCGGCGGCGGCATCGCGGCGTTCAAGGCGGCCGAGCTGATCCGCCTTGCCCGTCGGCAGGGCCATGGCGTCACGCCGGTGCTTACCGATGGCGGCAGCCACTTCATCACTCCGATGACGCTTGCGGCACTGGCCGAAAGCCCGGTCTACACGTCGCTCTGGGACCTCAAGGACGAGACGGAGATGGGGCACATCCAATTGTCGCGCGCCGCGGACCTTATCCTGGTCTGCCCGGCGACCGCCGACCTGCTCGCCAGAATGGCAGCCGGTATCGCCGACGATCTCGCCACCACCTTGCTGCTGGCGACCGACAAGTCGGTGTTCGTGGCCCCGGCGATGAACGTCCGCATGTGGCAGCACGAAGCCACCCGCGCCAACGTCGCGACGTTGCGCGCTCGCTCAGTAACGGTGATCGAGCCCACCGAAGGGGAGATGGCATGCGGAGAATATGGTCCCGGGCGACTGCCTGAGCCGACCGACATCCTGGCGCAACTCAACCTCGCACCTTCCTCGTCACTCGTGCCAGGCGAACACATGGGCGGGGTGGATCACATCCCCTCTGCCAGCGCTTCTCTTCGAGGCAAGCATATCCTGGTCACTGCGGGTCCCACCCACGAAGCCATCGACCCGGTTCGCGTCATCGCCAACCGCTCCTCCGGCCGCCAAGGGTTCGCTATTGCGGCCGCCGCTGCTCAGGCAGGGGCACGGGTCACGCTCGTTTCGGGCCCCGTCCACCTCCCCACTCCGGGCGGCGTCGCACGCATTGAGGTCGAAACCGCCGACCAGATGCAGGCCGCCGTCCAGGCCGCGTTACCTTGCGATGCCGCTATCCTGGTTGCCGCCGTCGCCGACTGGAAGGTCGCGGCCTCGGCCACCAAGCTCAAGAAGGGTGATGGAGCGCCCGAAATCCGACTGCTGCCCAATCCCGACATCCTCCGCAGCCTTGCCAAGCATCCAGATCGGCCACGCCTTTTGGTCGGATTCGCCGCGGAAACCGACGACCTGCTCGCCAACGCGGCCGCGAAGCGCGAGGCCAAGGGAGCCGACTGGATCGTCGCCAATGACGTGTCTGGCGATGTCATGGGCGGCACCCATAACCACGTTCACCTGGTCACCGCGTCCGGGACCGAAGATTGGGCCGAAGCGCCCAAGTCGGCAGTCGCCGCCCGCCTCATCGCCCGCATCGCCGAGGTACTCAGCAAAACATGATTGCTATCCAAATCGTCAGGCTGCCCCATGGGGAGGGGCTGCCCCTGCCCGCTTATGCGACGCCCGGCGCAGCCGGAATGGACGTGGTCGCTGCGGAGGACCTGGACCTGCAACCGGGCCAGCGGCACGCGGTGGCAACCGGCTTCAAGGTTGCTATTCCCGACGGTTACGAGATCCAGGTCCGACCGCGCTCGGGCCTTGCGCTCAAGCATGGCGTGTCGGTGCCGAACACGCCGGGCACCATCGACAGCGATTATCGCGGCGAGCTCAAGATCATCATGATCAACTTCGGCGACCAGCCCTTCCCGGTCCGCCGCGGCGAGCGGATCGCGCAGCTGGTGCCGGCTGCGGTCACCCAGGCGCACTGGCGCGAGGTGACCGAGCTCGACTCCACGGACCGGGGCGCTGGCGGGTTCGGCTCCACCGGCCAATGAGCCTCAGCGACGACGAACTCTCCCGCTACGCCCGCCAGATCGTCCTGCCCCAGTTCGGCGGGACCGGGCAGCAGCGCCTGAAGGCCGCTTCGGTGTGCGTGGTCGGCGCCGGCGGGATAGGCACGGCGGTCATCCCGGCGCTGGCGGGTGCAGGAGTGGGCCGGCTGACGATCATCGACGGCGACAGTGTCGATCTGTCCAACCTGCATCGGCAGCCCATCTACCGGACGCGCGAGGCAGGCGAACCGAAGGCTGCACTCGCCGCCCAGTTCGTCAGGCGCCTCAACCCGCACGTCCAGCTTGATGCGGTGGAACGGCAGATCGTCCCCGACAATGTCGAGACACTCCTCGCCGGTCACGACCTCATTATCGACGGCACGGACAATTTCGCCACACGGTTGACGGTGAGCGACGCGACAGTCCGGCTTGGCCTGACGCTGATCAGCGCCGCCGCTGTCCAGTTCCAAGGGCAGCTGGGCCTGTTCCGTGGTCAGCCCTGTTATCGCTGCTTCGTCGGCGACGCCTTCGACGTGGACGATTGCGACAATTGCGCGGAGCAAGGCGTGCTCGGCGCGGTCACGGGGCTCATGGGGAATGCTGCCGCCCTGCTCGCCATCCGCGCGCTCGCCCAGGTTGGCGAGGACCCGGCCGGCAAGCTCCAGCTGTTCGACGGCCTGACCGGCGAATGGCGCACCATGCGCCTCCCCGCCGATCCGTCCTGCCGTGCCTGCGGCAGCGCCTAGGCCTTCTTCTTGGCGGCTGCCTTCTTCGGAGCCGCCTTCTTCGCCGGGGCTTTCTTCTTTCCCTTGCCCTTCGCGGGGCCCTTCGCCGCCTTGGCGTCGATGAGGGCCACCGCCTCGTCCAGCGTTACCGCCTTCGGATCAGCGCTCTTGGGCAGGGTCGCATGAGTGGTTCCGTCGGTCACGTAGGGGCCATAGCGGCCTTCCATGACCTTCAGCTCCTTGGCGCTCTCCGGATGGGCACCTAGCACCGCCAGCGGCTCACGCGAAGCGCCTCGCCCCTTGCCGGCGCCGTTGGCCGCATCCGCCAGCTTGGCGACCGCCGCGTTCATGCCGGTCTCGAACACCTCGGCCGTACTGCCCAGCCTGGCGTATTTGCCCTGGTGCACGAGGTAAGGTCCATAGCGGCCGATCGACGCACTGATCGGTTCGCCCGTCTCGGGATGAGCGCCGATCTCCCGCGGCAGGCTAAGCAGCTTCTTCGCCCACTCAAGATCCAGGTCGGCAAGCGGCACATCCTTGGGGATCGACGCGCGCTTGTCGCCCTGCTCCACGTAAGGACCAAAGCGTCCGCTCTTGAGGACAATCCCGTCGCCCAGCTCCTGCGGGCCGTCGCTCGCGCCTTCGCCGCCGGTTTCGCCCAACTTCCGCGTAAACTTGCAGTCGGGATAGTTGGAGCAGGCGACAAAGGCGCCGAACTTGCCACCGCGCAAGGCAAGCCGGCCGTTGCCGCAATTGGGGCAGAGCCGGGGGTCGGAGCCGTCACCCTTGTCCGGGAACAGCCATGGCGCAAGGAAGTCGTCGAGCGCCGCGGTCACTTCTGACGGCTTCTGTTCGGTCACTTCACCCGCCTTGGGCTTGAAGTCCTTCCAGAAGCCCTCGAGCAGCTTGACCCAGTCGAGCCGACCGCCCGAGACGTCGTCCAGCTCCTCCTCCAGCTCGGCGGTATAATCGTAGCTGACGTACTTTTCGAAGAAGCGCTCAAGGAAAGCGGTCACCAGGCGCCCGCTCTCCTCCGGGATGAAGCGGTTCTTCTCCAGCCGCACATACTCGCGGTCCTTCAGCGTCTGGAGGGTTGCGGCATAAGTGGACGGCCGTCCGATCCCCAGCTCCTCCAGCCGCTTGACCAAGCTCGCCTCGGAAAAGCGCGGCGGCGGCTGGGTGAAGCTCTGGACGGCATCGACTGCGCGCTTGGCTGGCGCGTCGCCTTGACGAAGGTGCGGCATGCGCGCGCCTTCCTCGTCCTGCGGGTCATCGCGCCCTTCGTCATAGAGTGCCATGAAGCCGGGGAAGAGCACCACCTGCCCTGTCGCGCGGAGGCTGGCCCGGCCAGCCCCGTCGACCAGTTCCACGGTGGTGCGCTCCAGCCGGGCGCTCGCCATCTGGCTTGCCAGCGCACGGTTGTAGACCAGCTCATACAGCCGGCCGTGATCACCGCTCCCTGCCTTGGCTCGGCTGAAATCAGTGGGCCGGATTGCCTCATGCGCTTCCTGCGCGTTCTTGGCCTTGGTCGCATAATGACGCGGTTTGTCGGGCAGGTAACCGGCGTCATAGCGGGTCGCGACCGCCTTGCGCGCGGCCGAGATCGCCTCGTCGGCCATCTGCACGCCGTCCGTCCGCATGTAGGTGATCAGGCCGTCTTCATAGAGCTGCTGCGCCACTCGCATGGTATGGCTCGCGGCGAAGCCCAGCTTGCGCGCGGCCTCCTGCTGCAGGGTCGAGGTGGTGAAGGGCGGCGGCGGGTTCTTGCTGAGCGGCTTGGTCTCGACCGACTGCACGGTGAACCGGCCGGCTTCGACCACGGCCTTGGCGGCGTTGGCGCTACCCTCATCACCGATCGTCAGCCGGTCGATCTTCTTGCCGTCGAGGCCCACCAGCCGTGCGGTGAAGCTCTGCCCGTCCTGCTCCAACTGAGCCGCAATGCTCCAATATTCCTGCGGTTTGAACAGCTCGATCTCGCGCTCACGGTCAACGATCAGCCGCAGCGCGACCGACTGCACCCGCCCGGCGCTCTTGGCGCCTGGAAGCTTGCGCCACAGAATTGGGGAGAGGGTGAAGCCGACCAGATAGTCGAGTGCCCGCCGCGCGCGGTAAGCGTCGATCAGGTCGGTATCGAGCTGCCGCGGCCGGCCCATCGCCTCGGTCACCGCCGACTTGGTGATGGCATTGAACGTCACCCGCTTCACATCGGCGGGCAGGGCTTTGCGCTTCCGAAGCACTTCCTGGACGTGCCAGCTGATGGCCTCACCCTCGCGGTCGGGGTCGGTCGCCAGGATCAGCGCCGACGCCTTCTTGGCTTCATCCGTGATGGCCTTCAGCTGCTTCGCCTTGTCGGGGTAGGTCTCCCACTCCATTGCGAAGTCGTGGTCCGGATCGACGGACCCATCCTTGGGCGGCAGGTCGCGCACGTGCCCATAGGATGCGAGCACCCGGTGACCCGGCCCCAGATACTTCTCGATGGTCTTGGCCTTCGCAGGCGATTCAACGACAACCAGCTTCACTTGGAAAACCCCTCACGCATACGCACGAGGGTGAAGAGCCGCACTAGCCGTCGTCAACCCGTCCTGAGGCTCACCTGGCCGCCAGCATGGCGATCCAGCCGACCGGCCAGATCCAATTCCAGCAGGATCAGCTGCACCGCGCCGCTCGCCAAGCCCGACATGCGGACGAGGTCATCGATCGGTGCCGGCGAAGGTCCAAGTAGTTCCTCCACGCGCGCCCTTTCATCCGCTGCCGGTTCAGCCACCGGAATCGGCCCCTGAAACTGCGTAGTTGGCGACTGCACTCGCCCGCCTGCGCCTGGTCGCACGGCCTCCAGCACCTCTGCCGCATTCTGAACCAATGTCGCACCCTCGCGGATCAAGCCGTTACAGCCCTGGGCGCGCTGGTCGAGCGGGCTGCCTGGCACCGCCATCACTTCCCGCCCCATCTCCGCCGCCATTCGGGCGGTGATCAGCGAGCCGGAACGCGGAGCGGCTTCCACCACCACCGTGCCGGCGCTGAGGCCGGCAATGATGCGGTTGCGCCGCGGGAAGTCCCTGGCGCGCGGCTCGTAGCCCGGTGGAGTCTCGCTCAGCACCACGCCGACTTCGAACATGCGCCGCTGCCGTGCCTCGTTCTCGGGCGGGTAGAAGATGTCGATGCCGCCCGCCGCGCAGCCGATGGTGCCTGTTTCCATCGCTCCGTCATGCGCCGCCGTGTCGATGCCCCGCGCGAGTCCGGACACAACCACCACGTCCTCGCGACCAAGGTCCCAGGCGAGCTGGCGGGCGAAGCGGCTGGCCGCGGCACTGGCATTGCGCGCGCCGACGATGGCGATCATCGGCCGCTCGAACAGGCCAAGGTCACCCTTGGCAATAAGCAGCGGCGGCGCACCGTCCGCTTCGGCCAGCGCGCGGGGATAGAGGCCTTCGCCGATCGCAAGGTAACGGGCGCCCAACTTGCTCACCTGCTCGATTTCGCGCTGGGCGACGCTCACGTCGCAAACCGCCGGCGGTCGGCCGCCGCCGCGCGTGGCAAGGTCCGGCAAGGCGTCCAGCGCCGCTTCTGCACTGCCGAACCGCAGCAGTAGTTGGCGGTAAGTAACGGGTCCAATGCTGTTGGTCCTGATCAACCGGACCCGGGCGAGGAGGTCGGCGGCGCGGCTCAAGGCGACGCTCGTCCGACGCGAGGTTCGGTCCCCGCGCGCAGCCGAGCAAGATTTTCCTTATGCTTCCAGATGACCAGCAGGGCGAAGCCGGTGAGCATCGGCACGAGCTCGCTCCGCCCCATGATCGCCGCCACCACCGGCGCACTGACCGCCGCGGCCATTCCCGCGACGGAACTGATCCGGGCGGTCAGCAGCAGCCCGATCCAGACCACGGCGTATACGATCGCCGCCTGCCACAGCAACGGGATCAGCACGCCGAGTAAGGTCGCCACCCCCTTGCCGCCGCGAAAGCGCAGCCACACCGGATAGAGGTGCCCGATGAGCGCCCCTGCGGCGGCAAAGCGCGCGCCGTCGGGCCATTGCATCGCCACCCACACCGCTGCCGCGCCCTTCAAGGCATCGAGCAGCAGGGTCGCCGCCGCAAGTCCCTTGGAGCCCGTCCGTAGCACGTTAGTGGCACCGATATTGCCGGATCCCACCGCGCGGATGTCACCCTTGCCCGCCAGACGGGTCAGCACCAGCCCGAACGGGATGGAGCCCAGCAGATAACCGATCAGGAAGGCCAAGAACGCGAAGTAGCCGAACTCGGAAAGGGCGGGCATGGCGGGATGGTAGCACAGCGGATCGGCTCCGCAACTCCCCGCCGTTGCGAGCCGCAGGCGAAGCAATCCAGTGTTCTTCCGAGCCGCTTGCGCCGAAGAGAAGTGGATTGCTTCGTCAGTCTGCTGCTCGCAATGACAGGCCTCATGGACGCGAACGCCCCCATCCTGTTCTTCGACTCCGGCGTCGGCGGCCTGTCCGTGCTGGCCGAGGCGCGGTGCCAGCTACCCAAAGCACCCATCGTCTACGCCGCTGACAGCGCCGGCTTTCCCTATGGGACGAAGACGGAGGCTGAACTAGCCGCTCGGGTACCCGCGCTGCTCGGCCGCCTGGTGGAGCGCTATCACCCGCGGCTGGCGGTGATCGCCTGCAACACCGCCTCCACCATCGCGCTGGCCCACGTCCGCGCCGCGCTCGAAATCCCGGTTGTCGGCACCGTGCCCGCCATCAAGCCCGCCGCCGAGCTGTCCAGGACGCGCGTTATCGGCGTGCTCGGCACCGAAGCGACCGTGCGCCAGCCCTATGTCGACGATCTGACCGCCCGCTTCGCGGCTGACTGCGAAGTGCTTCGCCACGGCTCGGCCGAGCTCGTGCAGCTGGCGGAAACCAAACTGGCCGGGCAGCCGGTCGATGCCGCTGCCATTACCGCCGCCGTCGGCCCGCTCGCGGATCGCAATGACATGGACGTGGTCGTCCTCGCCTGCACCCACTTCCCGCTGCTGGCCGATGAACTTCGTGCCGCCCTCCCGCAGGCCGTCCAGGTGGACGGCGCCGCCGGGATCGCCCGCCGCATCGCCTTTCTCACGGACGGCCAGCAATGGCCCGTTCAGCCGCCGGAAGGCATTGCCGTCTTCACCGGCGCGTCGCCCTCGCCCATTCTGGCGCAGGCGCTCGCCGCCTACGGGTTAAACCGTATCCATCATCTCTGACCCGGCTGGCAAAGCAGGCGCTATAGGGTTAAGGGGCCCGCGAGAGACGAGGCGAGCGGCAGTTGGATTACAATCGCATCTTTCAGGCGGCGATCGATCGCCTGCACGTCGAAGGCCGTTACCGGGTCTTCATCGACATCCTGCGCACGCGGGGTAACTATCCCGACGCGCAATGCTTTGGCGGCAACGGCCCCAAGCCGATCACCGTCTGGTGCTCCAACGACTATCTCGGCATGGGCCAGCACCCCGTCGTGCTCGAGGCGATGGAAGAGGCGATCCGCACCACTGGCGCCGGCTCCGGCGGCACCCGCAACATCGGCGGCAACACCCATTACCATGTCGAGCTGGAGGCCGAACTCGCCTCGCTCCACAGCAAGGAAGCCGCGCTGCTGTTCACCAGCGGCTATGTCTCGAACGAGGCCGCACTTTCCACGCTGGGCAAGCTTCTGCCTGGCTGCGTGATCTTCTCGGACGAGCTCAACCATGCTTCGATGATCGCGGGCATCAAGAACAGTGGCTGCGAAAAGCGCGTCTTCCGTCACAACGACCTTGCTCACCTCGAAGAGCTGCTCGCCGCCGAAGAGCCCGAAACGCCCAAGCTGATCGCTTTCGAGAGCGTCTATTCGATGGACGGCGATGTGGCGCCGATCGAGGCGCTCTGCGACCTCGCGGACAAATATGGCGCCATCACCTACCTCGACGAGGTTCACGCCGTGGGCATGTACGGCGCGCATGGCGGCGGCATCTCGGAGCGGGACGCCATCGCCGACCGGGTGACCATCATCGAAGGCACTCTGGGCAAGGCATTCGGCGTGATGGGCGGCTACATCGCGGCCGATAAGAATATTGTCGACTGCATCCGCAGCTATGCGCCCGGCTTCATCTTCACCACCTCGCTGTCCCCGGTGCTCGTCGCGGGCGCGCTCGCCTCGGTCCGCCATCTCAAGCAGTCCGAATACGAACGCCAGGCGCAGCAGGACGCCGCCGCCATGCTCAAGCGCAAGTTCGCCGAGGCGGGCCTGCCGGTCATGCCGTCGGTGACGCACATCGTGCCGCTGCTGGTCGGTTGCCCCATCAAGGCCAAGCGGGTCAGCGACATCCTGCTCCAGGAATACGGACTCTACGTTCAGCCGATCAACTATCCGACCGTTCCGCGCGGTACGGAGCGGCTGCGCTTCACGCCCGGCCCGTGGCACGACGAGGCCAAGCAGGACGAGCTGGTTGGCGCGCTGGTCGAGATCTGGTCGCGCGACGAGCTTCGCGCCGCCGCTTGATCTCCGTCGAGCCGATGACCGCCCCGGCTTCGCTCGAATTCCGCCATGAAACACCGGACGATCTCGCCGCCGCGCTGGCGCGGGATGTGGTTCTTGCAGGTCGTTGGGACGATCTCACGGAACTCGCCCGCAACGAGTGGATCTGCTGGATGACGTCGCCCAAGACGGCAGAGACTCGCGCCAAACGCCTCGCCCGGCTCCAGGAGGACATCACCGGCGGCAAGCGGCGCCCCTGCTGCTGGCCCGGATGCCCCCATCGCCGCGAGTCGGCGCGGAAATGGGTCGCGGCCTAACTGCCCTGCCTCACCGGCAGAAGGTCACGAATAGGAGCTCGACTGCCAGCGTCAGTGACAGCGGTACGCGCAGCCGCAGCCACCAAGGCGCCGCCAGTGCCGCGCGCTGAAGCTGCAGATCCACCAGGGGTGTCAGCAGGATCAGCAAGGCGAGCCCCGTTCCCGCATTCAGCGCGTCCAGCGCCAGAAGCATTGCCCAGGCTGTGAGCGAGGGCACCACGCTGATCAGCATCAGCAACCAGCTTGGCCGTTCGGCGCGGCTCGCGAAGGCCCACCAGCTCCCTCCAAGGAAGCTGGCGATCAGTGCGGCGTAGAGCAGCGTCGCTTCGCGCGCGACATAGCCGAACCCGCCCAGATCGAGGGAGATCGCGGCGGCACTGGCGAGCGGCGGCAGCAGGCCGGCCAGGCCAAGCACCAGCGGCGCGGCGGGAATGCGTCTTTCCATGCCACGACGGTGGCATTTCGCGGTTGCGAACGCTAGATGGGCCCATGCGCATCGCCCTCGCCGCCGACCACGCCGGATTCGCTCTCAAGGACGATCTTGCCGCCTGGCTGCGCGAGCAGGGTCATGAGGTACTGGACCTCGGTACCAATAGCCCCGAGAGCGTGGATTATCCCCGCTTCGGTGCCTCGCTGGCCGAGGCACTGGCGGACGGGCGGGCGCAGCGCGGGATCGCGGTGTGCGGGTCGGGGATTGGCATCGCGATTGCCGCCAATCGCAACCCCGCCTGTCGCTGTGCCCAGGTCTCGGAGCCGCTGTCGGCCCGACTTGCCCGCAGCCACAATGACGCCAACGCTATCGCGCTCGGCGCCCGCCTGGTTGGACCGGACATGGCGCGCGCGATCGTCGAGGAATTCCTCAGCTCCGACTTTGCCGGCGGGCGCCACCAGCGCCGCGTCGACCAACTTTCACCTGCTCTTCAAGGAACCGACTGATGGCCACCGCCGCCAATCTCAACGACGTTCAGCCGCAGGGCTTCTTCACCCGTGCGCTTGCCGACGCGGACTCCGCGGTGGCCGAGGCAATCGCGGCCGAACTCACCCGCGAACAGACCCAGATTGAGCTGATCGCGTCGGAGAACATTGTCTCCAAGGCGGTTCTCGAGGCGCAGGGCTCCGTATTCACCAACAAATATGCGGAAGGCTATCCCGGGCGCCGCTACTATCAGGGCTGCGCACCGTCCGATGCGGTCGAGCAGCTTGCCATCGACCGGGCCAAGCAGCTGTTCGGCTGCGGTTTCGCCAACGTGCAGCCGCACTCGGGCGCGCAGGCCAATGGCGCCGTCTTCCTTGCCCTGCTTCAGCCCGGCGACACGATTCTCGGAATGAGCCTCGCCGCGGGCGGCCACCTGACCCACGGCGCTCCTCCGGCCCAGTCCGGCAAGTGGTTCAACGCGGTGCAATATGGCGTTCGGCTAGAAGACCAGCTGGTCGACTTCGACGAGCTTCAGCGTCTGGCGGATGAGCACAAGCCCAAGATGATCATCGCCGGCGGCTCAGCCTATCCGCGCCACCTCGACTTCGCCCGCTTCCGCCAAGTGGCGGACAGCGTCGGCGCTTACCTGATGGTCGACATGGCGCACTTCGCCGGCCTGGTCGCGGCGGGCGAACATCCCTCGCCCTTCGGCCATGCCCATGTAGTCACCACCACCACCCACAAGACGCTGCGCGGCCCGCGTGGCGGCATGGTGCTGACCGACGATGAGGCGATCGCCAAGAAGATCAACTCGGCTGTCTTCCCCGGTCTCCAGGGTGGCCCGCTGATGCACGTCATCGCTGCCAAGGCGGTGGCTTTCGGTGAGGCGCTTCAGCCCGACTTCAAGACCTATGCCCAAGCGGTCGTGCGCAACGCCCGTGCGCTGGCGAGCCGCCTGAAGGAGCGCGGGGCCGACCTGGTGGCGGGCGGTACCGACACGCATCTGGCGCTGGTCGACCTTCGCCCGCTCGGCATCACCGGCAAGGACGCGGACGAGAGCCTCGAGCGCGCGGGCATCACCTGCAACAAGAACGGCATTCCGTTCGACCCGCTGCCGCCGCTCAAGACCAGCGGCATCCGCGTCGGCTCGCCCGCCGGCACCACGCGCGGCTTTGGTGAAGCCGAGTTCCGCGAGATCGCCGACATGGTCGCCGACGTCCTCGACGGGCTGAAGGCTAACGGGCTGGATGGCAATGGCGCCGTCGAGCAGGCAGTGAACGTCCGCGTCCGCGCCCTGTGTGCCCGCTTCCCCATTTACCAGGGCTGATCCTTGCGCTGTCCATTTTGCGGCCATGAAGACAGTCAGGTGAAGGACAGCCGCTCGTCGGAAGACGGGGCGGCAATCCGGCGCCGCCGCCAGTGCGAAGGCTGCGGCGCGCGCTTCACCACCTTCGAGCGCATCCAGCTGCGCGACGTCACGGTGATCAAAAAGAATGGCCAGCGCGAGCCGTTCGATCGCAGCAAGCTTGCCCGGGCGATTGGCTTCGCCTGCCGCAAGCGCGAGATTGCGCCTGACCGCATCGAGCGGCTGGTCAGCGGCATCCAGCGCCAGCTGGAGACCCGCGGTGACGAGGTGCGCGCCGAGGAGATTGGCGAAGCGGTGATGAACGGCCTCAAGACGCTGGATCACGTCGCCTACATTCGCTTCGCCAGCATCTACAAGGACTTCAATGAAGCGAGCGACTTCGCCGAGATCGCGGGCGAGGTGGTCGAGGAACCGGACGCGCCCGCTCCGTCCACACCTGCGCCGAAGCTGCTGTGAGCGAGCCTCCCGTCATCGTTCTCGTCCGGCCGCAGCTGGGCGAGAATATCGGCAAGGCGGCGCGTGCCATGCTCAACTTCGGGCTGACGGAAATGCGGCTGGTGGCGCCGCGCGACGGCTGGCCCAATCCTGCGGCCGGACCGGCCGCCAGTGGCGCCGACGTGGTGCTCGAACAGGCCCGCGTCTATGCCACGACGGCCGAGGCGATCGCCGATTGCTCCACGGTATTCGCGGCCACCGTCCGGCGTCGCGAGCTGATGAACCCGGTCGTCGGCCCCGAGGAGATGGCCGCGACGATCCGCTCCGAAGCCGGCCGCTCAGCCATACTGTTCGGGCCGGAACGTTCGGGTCTTGAAACCGAGGACGTGGCGCTAGCCGACGCAATCGTCACCATCCCGATCAATCCCCAATTCGGCAGCATCAACCTTGCCCAGGCGGTGATCCTCCTCGCTTATGAATGGTCCAAGGGGGAGGCGCTCGCCCAGCCGACGATGCGCGAATTGGAGCCGGTCGCTCCGCACGAGGAACTCGACGGTTTCCTCGGTCAACTGGGCGAATTGTTGGAGGCGGCGGGCTACTTCAAGCCGCCGGAGCGGACGCCGGTGACCAAGAACACCCTGCGCACGATCTTCACCAAGGCGCGCTGGACCACTCGTGAAATTCGCGCCGTTCGCGGGGTGATCCGCATCCTGGCGCACCCTCGCAAGGCCGATTGACGCTGGCACGGGGTTCAGCCACCTTCCCAGCAGCCGGGCATGCCGGCGCGCTCAAGGATGTTCCTCATGTTGCTTCTGTTTACCGCCGCCACGCTTCTCATCGCTGACCCGGCTAACCCTCCTGCTCAGCCGGCGCCGGCCGCGGGTCAGAAGAAGATCTGCAAGACCTTCGAAGTGACCGGAACGCGCATGGGCAAGGATCGCGTCTGCAAGACGGCGGATGAGTGGCAGGCCGAAGAAGCGGTTCGCAATCACGAGGTCGAGGAAGCGCAGCGGGTGGCTGCAAGCCAGCGCTGAGGCTCAGCCTCGGGTGCGGTCGAACTGCTCGAATTCGTGCGCGATCGAGGTTTCGATCAGGTCCTCGTAGATACGGCTCATCAGCTCGCGATCGATGCTGGCTTCAGCAGCGGCGGCGTCCACCTTGGCCTTCACGTCGGCCTTGCGCCATTCGTCGCGGACGGCCTCCCGGTCGGGCTTGATCCGGGCTGCCGCATCCATGTAGCCGAACCGCCGGGCGATGAGCGCCACTATGCGACGGTCGACGTCGTCAACGCCGGTGCGGACTTCGGCCATGGTGGTGCAGTCATCGGGATCGCGGATGTCGTTCATGACCGCGCCCCTGCACCGGCAACCTTGACCGGCGCAAGCCTTTGCGGCTAGGGGCCGCGCTCGCAATTGGCCCCGCATGCCCGGTGAAGCGGTGGCCCTGCCCTGACCTCAGTCAGACGTAGCGCGGTTCCGGGCGTTGTAAGAAACGCAATTGAGGAATTGTCATGTCGAAGCGCACCAGCGCCAAGTATAAGCTCGACCGCCGCATGGGCGAGAACGTCTTCGGACGGCCCAAGAGCCCGGTCAATCGCCGCGAATATGGTCCCGGCCAGCACGGCCAGCGCCGCAAGGGCAAGATGTCGGACTTCGGCATCCAGCTGCGCGCGAAGCAGAAGCTCAAGGGCTATTACGGCGACGTCACCGAGAAGCAGTTCAAGCAGACCTTCCAGCAGGCGAGCCGCATGAAGGGCGACGCCAGCCAGAACCTGATTGGCCTGCTCGAGCGCCGGTTGGACATGATCGTCTATCGCGCCAAGTTCGCGCCGACGATCTGGGCCGCCCGCCAGCTGGTCAGCCATGGCCACGTTCGGGTCAATGGCATCAAGTGCAACATCGCCTCGCGCCGCTGCGACGTGGGCGACGTGATCGAGCTCGGCCCGAAGGCGCAGGAAATGGCCCTGGTGCTCGAGGCGCAGAGCCTCGCCGAGCGCGAGATCCCCGATTACGTCGTGCCGGACGGCAACACCAAGGTGACCTACACCCGCGTGCCGAAGCTCGACGAGGTGCCCTATCCGGTGCGGATGGAGCCGAACCTCGTGGTCGAGTTCTACTCGCGTTAAGCGGTTCAATCAGGACTAGGAAAAAGAGGGGCGGTACCGCAAGGCACCGCCCCTTTTCCATGCACGTCTCAGTGGCCGATAGTCTGGTCGAGCATCTTGCCGACTTCCGTAAGCAGCTCGCGCCGGGCAGCGCTGTCATCCAGCTGGTGATCCAGCGCCGGGTAGCGCAGGAACTTCACCGGAGTGCCCGCCGAGCGTAGCGCCGCATCCATCCGGACCGACTCGTCTACTCCCACGTTGAGGTCGAGATTGCCGTGCGCCAGCAGTACGGGGACCTTGATCGCGCTCGCCCGCTGAAGTGGCGAGCCCTCTCGGATGTGCGGCCCGGTGCCGATGAAACGCTCGACGACCTCATGGTTGGTGAAGCCATCCGACTCCCGCTTGAGCATCGCAAGATCAGTAACCGGTGCGACCGCCGCCACCGCCTTAAATAGCCCTGGCTGCGTTGCCGCTGATTGAAGCGCCGCATAGCCCCCGTAAGACCAGCCGACGATCGCCATCCTGTTCGGGTTGGCGATACCCTGGGCGGCCAGCCACTTGGCACCGGCTGTGATGTCCCCGATCGAGGTTTGCCAGCTCTTGAAGCCGTTCTGCATCAGCCAGGCGTCACCAAATCCGGCCGACCCACGATAATTGGGCTGCAGCACGGCATAGCCGCGTGCTGCCAAGTACTGCGCCAGCCAGTCGAAGCCCCACTCGTCACGCGCGCTTGGCCCGCCATGCGGAAGCACGACGGCCGGCAGGTTCTTGCCGTTCTTGCCCGGCGGAAGCGTCAGGTAGGCGACCATGTTCGTACCGTCCGCGACCGGGATCGAAACCGGTTGGACCGATGCCAGCGTCCGGCCGGTCAACTCGGGCCGCGTCGGCAGCACTTCGGCAAGCTGCTTCTGCGTCCGATCGAAGACATAGAAGTGGCCGGGATCGCTGTCCGATCCCGCGAACATCAGTGTCTTGGTGTCGTCGCCGCTAGAGTTGAGGAACTCGATCAAGGGCAGCTTCGGCAGGGCGCGCGCCAGCGTGTCGTGAAGCGCCTTGTAGTCCTTGTCGAAATAGACCGTCTGACGCTTGTCCTCGACCAGCGTGTAGCCAATCACCCTCGCGCCATTGGCCGAACGCACGACGTCGTCGATATCGACCCGCGGGTTGGAGGCGACCAGCTCGGTGGAGATGGGGTCCGTCAGCTTCACGCGGTACAGCGCCTGACGACCGTTGAGCGGCTTGAGCGCATACAAGCTGTCGGTGCTCGCATCCACGGCTAGCGGAACGAATGCATTGCTGTCTTGGAAGGGCGTGAGTTGCTTCCAGGTACGGGAGCCGGCGACGCGGTAGTTGTACTTGTAGTTGCCGGTGAGCTGCTCCTGATCGTCCTGCTGCATCTCCTGGATACGGACGACGCCACGGCCATCGCTGAGATAATTGGAAGCGCCGTCGCGGGGCGATTCGACTTCTTCGACCGCCAGGGTTGCCGTGTTGATCTTCACGACACCGAGGCCACGCTTGGTCCGGGTGATCTTGGTGCCGGTCCGTCCGGCCTCCGGAATGTAGATGCGCGTCATCAGGACTGATCCGCCCTGGCCGGGCAGCCAGTCGATCACCGCGCCGTCGAACTGACGGAGTTCGGCATCATAGAAGCTTGCTTCCTGGCCGAGTTCCTTTTGCCCGCTGCCGTCGATGTTGACTGCCAGCATGCGACCGAACGGGGCCAGCTGCCCCTCGACCGGGAGGATGGCGCTGTAGCGGCAAATCAGTCGGCTGTCGGTCACGAAGCGGCACCACCGCAGCGATTCACCCGGGCGAGTACCGCGCAGGAAAGGCTTGAGCTGGCCGCTTGCCAGATCGGCGGTGAACGCGATCGAACCGCTGCCTTCAGGCATTGGAGCGATGAAGGAGACGAGGCCGCCGCCCGGCGCCAGACTCATCGCGCTGACGTTCTCACGCGCCCCGAAGACGCGGGCTTCCTGGTCGCCAGCGGCCTCAGTGCTGGCCACGGCGGTGGATGTTGCAGGTCCTTGTGCGAACGATATTCCGGAAAGGGCCGAACACAGCAGCCCAAGTGACTTCAAACGCATACTTCCCCCCTGTTGAACGGCGTCAACATGCCCGAAAACGCCCGCTTGGCAACTTGGACTTGCGTGCTTGCTCTGATAGCGGCGCCAATATGGTTTCTCCTCTTCCGGAATGGGCGCCGCACAAGGCGATGTGGATCGGATTCCCGTCCGATCCCGAGCTGTGGCTGGAGGACCTCAAGCCCGCGCAGAAGGAAGTCGCGGCATTAGCCAAGGCGCTGCATGCCGAAGGCCGGGGTGAAGAGATCCGTTTGGTTGCCGCCAATGAGGTGGCCGCCCGCGCCGCTCGCCGGCTGGCGCCATTCGCGACCGTCGTCGTTGAGCCCTTCGGCGACATCTGGCTGCGCGATACTGGTCCGATCGTCATGGGCGGCGGCGGAGCCGCTAGGCGGGCGCAGGGATTCCGCTTCAATGGTTGGGGCGGCAAGTACGATCTGCCGGGTGACGAGAGCATAGGGCAGCGCCTCGCCCAGACGGAGCACCTGCCCTACCAGCGCGCCGAGTGGGTGCTCGAGGGCGGCGCGATCGATTTCGACGGATCAGGGACGGTGCTGACCACCGAGCAATGCCTGCTCAACCCCAATCGCAATCCGGAGCTCAGCCGCGCGGAGGTCGAGGAGCGGCTGCGGGAGGACCTTGGGCTGGAACGGGTCGTGTGGCTCGGCGAAGGGTTGATGAACGACCACACCGACGGCCACGTCGACAACCTGGCCCGGTTCGTGGCGCCTGGCCGCGTTGCCATTCCGGCGGCCACCAGCGCTGACCCAAACAGGGCCGCCTATGTCGATGCCGCCCGGCGTCTGGCAGCCGCGGGCCTCGACGTGGTCTCCATTCCTTCCCCCGGAGTGGTCGAGCGGGAGGGTGAGATGGTACCCGCCAGCTACATGAATTTCCTCATCGGCAACGCCGCGGTCGTGGTCCCCCTTTATGGCGCGGAGAATGACGCCGCGGCGGTTCATGCGGTGGCGGCGCTATTTCCGGGCCGCGACGTGGTCGGTCTGCGGGCCGATCACATCCTGACCGGCGGCGGGAGCTTCCATTGCATCAGCCAGCAACTACCTGAGTAGCCATGACCAAAATCACCGTCGCCGCCCTGCAGCTCGCCTTTGGTGAGGACACGGCCGAGAACATCCGCAACGTGTCCGAACTGGTCCGCGAGGCCGCCGGCAAGGGCGCCGAGGTGGTGCTTCCGCCCGAGCTGTTCGAAGGACCCTATTTCTGCAGGGTCGAGGATGAGGGGCTGTTCGCCGCGGCGAAGCCGACGGCCGAGCATCCGAGCGTGATCGCCATGCAGGCGCTGGCGAAAGAACTTGGGATCTGGATCCCGACCAGCTTCTTCGAGCGCGATGGGCCGCACCATTATAACAGCCTGGCGATGGTGGGGCCGGACGGGCAGATCGCCGGCCTCTATCGCAAGAGCCACATTCCGGATGGCCCGGGCTATGAGGAGAAGTTCTACTTCCGCCCCGGCAACACTGGCTTCAAGGTGTGGCAGGGGCCCGAGCAGACCACGTTCGGCGTGGGCGTCTGCTGGGACCAGTGGTATCCGGAAACGGCGCGCGCGATGATGCTGATGGGCGCCGAAATCCTGTTCTACCCGACAGCGATCGGGACCGAACCACACGACCCCGACCTGGACACCAGCCGCCTGTGGCGCAGGGCGATGATCGGCCATGCGGTCAGCAATGTTGTCCCCGTCGTGGCAGCGAACCGGATCGGTACGGAATGCGGCCAGCGCTTCTATGGCCACAGCTTCATCTGCGACGAACGCGGTGACCTCCTGGCCGAGTTTGGGGCGGAGGAAACCGGCGTGCTGACCGCGACGCTCGACATCGACCAGGCTCGCCGTCATCGCGCCGCCTTTGGCTTCTTCCGCGATCGTCGACCAGAGCTTTACGGACGGCTGGTGCAGGATATCTAAGCCGACTCGCTCCCGGACGAAGTTTCCAAGTTTCCCTGGTTCGGGGGTTATGCGGCGCGCAAAGTTTCCATGTTTCCCTGGTGCGCGCCGGATTCCTTCACGAGTGGCGTGGCGTGATCAACGGTCGGCCGCTCTTAGCCAATAGGGTTCGTGTAGGACAGGAAAAACGGCTTATAGCTCAAGCTTCCAGTAGATGCTGTCGCACCACTCGTCGCCGACAAGCCAGGTCCGGGCCGCGCTGCCCGTCTCGACAAAACCATGGCGCTCGAGCAGGTGGATGCTGGCGCTGTTGCGCGGGTCGGTGTCGGCCGTGAGTTCCGTCCCACCTTGCGCGCGCCGATGCTTGATGAAGGCGGCGAGCGCTTCGCTGGCATAACCCCTGCCCCACTCGGCCGGATCGAGGATATAGCCGACGTCCGGCAACCGCCAGCAGCCGAGCTTGCCGATCACCCGGCCTTCGCACTCGATGATGAAGTCGTCGCTGCCTTCGTGTGGCGGGTTCATCATGCTGTCGATGAAGGTCCGGGTGGCCGCAACATCCGGGTGCGGCAGTGTCGACCAGTAACGCATGGCGAGCGGCTGGCGCATGATCGCGTGGAGCGCGGAGACGTCGTCGGTTCGCGCTCGGCGGAGCAGCAGCCGCTCAGTGCGGAGCAAGTCAGGCTGGCCGGAGCGCGAGGGCACGGGCGAAGACCTGCTCGAACATCGGAGCGTCGAGCCGCCCGGTATTCTGGTTGTAGCGGCTGGAATGGTAGGTGCCGAGAAGGATCCGACCGTCGGGCGCAACCACCTCCGAGCCATGGCCAAACTTCGCGTGCATCGGCCGAAGCCCGAGTGCCCTCGCCGCCGCCGTGTGGGCAATGGCGCCAAGCGCAACCAGCACCTTGAGGTTGGGCAGCTGCGCCAGCCCCGCTTCGAAGTAGCTGCGGCAGGTGGCGATCTCGATCGGCTCCGGCTTGTTGGCGGGCGGCAGGCATTTCACGGCATTGAGGATCACCGCGCCATCGAGCCGCACATCGTCGGACGGGTCCGCGCGATAGGTGCCAGTGCCGAGCCCGAACTTGAGCAGGGTGGCGTAGAGGAGATCGCCGGCGAAGTCTCCGGTGAACGGGCGGCCGGTGCGGTTGGCGCCCTGCTTGCCCGGCGCCATGCCGACCACGGCAAGCCAGGCGTTCGGATCACCCCAGGCCGGGACCGGCGCATTCCACCAGCCCGGGTGCTCGGCCCGGCAATCTTCGCGGAACCGTACCAGCCGCGGGCACAAGGGGCAGTCGCGTGGCGCCTCTGCCCTGGGCACAGGGGAAACGACCGGGGGTGAGGCGAAGAGCATGTCCTCGTCATCGCGGGAGCGAAGCGCCGACGCAATCCATTCTTGCCTGCCGCGGCCACGGCTGGATTGCTTCACCGCGCCCGCAGTGACAGGGGCGAGGCATGTCTCATCTTTACGCGATCGGGATCGGCTCGAACCGACCGGACAAAAGGCATGGCTCGCCGGCCGCGATCGTCGCCGCCGCGATTGCCGAACTCGATCGCCGCTTTACCCTGTTCGACGCATCGCCGCTCCTGCTCAACGCGGCGAGCGGAGGGGCAGGCCGCGACTTCGCCAACAGCGCGGCGCTGGTCGAGACCAGCCTGGAGCCCGAATCCCTGCTGGCCGAACTCAAGGCGATGGAGCGGGCGTTCGGACGGCGCCTGGGACGGCGCTGGGGGCCGCGTGTCCTCGACCTCGACATCTTGCTGTGGAGTGGCGGCCGCTTTGCCTCGCGCAAGCTGACTGTCCCCCACCCTCGTCTGCCGCAACGCACCTTTGCACTTCAGCCGCTGCTGGCCATCGCGCCCGGCTGGCGGGTCAACGGGGCGCTGACCGTACGCCATTTGGCCGAGCGCCTTGCCGCGCGGCGTCCGCGCGACTAACTGCGCTTCGCAACGCCACAAGGCGGGCCCTTAGCTCAGTCGGTAGAGCAACTGACTTTTAATCAGTAGGTCGCTGGTTCGAACCCAGCAGGGCTCACCATCATACGGCGCGTCAGCGGGATCCCAAAACTATTCACCGGGTAAGCACGGCGAACACCGGCCGTCTGCTTTGAGCGTGGCTGGGTGAGAACCGTCCGTCGCCGAACGGTGAATCCGAGCACGTCCGGACGAATGTCCGCTTGCGACCCATTGCGGACATCTGGGTTGGGGCCGCCGTCAACGGCGCGCCCGCCTTGTTGGAGCGGGCGCGCCTACCTTCAACGTGCATAGGGTTTGATGGCAATCAGTGCTCCCCGTGTCTTCGGGCCGCCCGTAAAGGCGCCGCCATCGGTGACAACATATAGAATTTCTTCATCCGAAGAACCGCGCCCGAACACAGCATCGGTCGCGCCAATCACTTGCTGCTTCTCGCTAGCGATGATCGTGCGCCGTCCGTCCGGTGCCACCCTGACAAGTGTGTTGTAAGGGTGGGTGGTGATAAACAGCGACCCGTCATGCCCGATGGCAAAGTCGTCGCCGGGGAGGCCGTTCGCCACAAGCGCGGCCCGGTCAAAGCGACCGTCTTCGCCCAGCCGGTAGCGGAGCACCTCGGTCGAATCGGACACGGTGATGATCATGTCGCGCCCGGCAAAATGAAGGCCGTTCGCGCCTGGGGCGAGCGCGATGTAGGGCCGCGCCGCTAACCTCTTGTCCTCAACGGCGATGGTAGCCTCACCGCTGCGGGGATCGATCCGCCACACCCGCGCCAAGTTGCTATCAGGCGAGTAAAGCATTCCGTCCGGCCCGAAATCGATCCCGTTGGGCCATGCGCCGGCAGGCAGCGTCGCGAGCTTGCTGGCCCGCCCGTTCGCCTGGATGCGCCAGATCGCTGGCGCATCGCCATTGCTGGTCATGTAGAGTGTCCCGTCGGAGTCCACCGCGATCACCCCGGCGGTTGTCCCTAACGGGGTGCGGAACAGGGTCCGTTCCTTTCCGTCGGACGCACGTGCGATCACCTCGCCGACCGCGTCGCGATAGTAGCGCGCGGCGGAGAAATCGAGGTTGCGGTTGGCCGCTAGGTACAAGGTCCCGTCGGGTCCGGCCGCAATGCCCTCGAACCAAACACCCTCGGGATAAAGTTTCACGACCTTCGAAGGAGCTGCTTCAAATGGGAGCGCTGCCGCCTTTGGCAGCAGCAGTACCTTGAGTCCGAGCGGCTGAAACACCGCGACTGCGAGCGCCGCCGCGCCGATCGTGCCGGAAATGAGGAAGGCTCCGCGTGCGCTGGCCAGCCGCGCGCCGGTATGGACTGCCGCCAGTGCCACGACCGACAGCGCCGCCGAGAAGAAGGCCAAGAAGGGCACCATCGTTGCCGCCAGCATGCCTACGCCAGCCAGCGCCACCGGCACCGCGAGCAGCACACGCTTCACAGTCCCTCCTCGGACCGTCGTCGAGCGCTTTAGAATCAGGGTTCCAGCGAGAGCTAGGAGACTAAGGCCGAGCGCCGCCTCAAGCACTATGGTCACGTTTGTCATCTGGTTACTCCAGTAGGAAGCTAACAGTTTATGCAGAACCGGGCGTGAAGGTAGGAAGCTATCTTTTCAGCCGAAAAATTTGGATTATACCTGCCGCCTCGGATCAGGTGCCGAGCGCATCGAGGTTGAGTTCGACCCGCTTAAGCGCTTGCATGAACTCTTCGCGTTGGCGGGGAGAGAAACCGGCGAACATTTGTCCTACGAGCGCCTCCCCGGCCGAGCAGAAATCATCTGAGGAGCAGAGGATCCTAGCCTTGGCAGTCAGATGCAGCGTCTTGATCCGCGCATCGCCGCTGTCAGACTTGCGGTCCACCAGGCCCTCGCGCTGGAGGATGTCGACGATGTTGGTCAGGGTCGGTGAGGCGATCGCCAGCCGGCGCTGGAGCTCACGATGTTCAATTCCGTCACTGTGCATCAGCAACTGCAAGACATCGAATTGAGCACTTGTCAGCCCGAACTGCCGAACGGTCCGGTCCAGCGCGTGACGCAGGCTCAAATAGGCCTTCTTTAATTCGAGAGTCGGGTGGCTCATGTCGTTAGGATGCTACCGAAATGGGCTCGCGTCAAGAGGTGCTGATCAGCCGCCGCGAAAATGACCGCTGACTTATGTTCCAGCTCTCAAGAAAGAATGACCGCTTCCCACCCTTTGCGGACATTGGTCGGAGCCGTGGTCGACTTTGAGGCTCCGGCGCCTGTGACGTTCTTCCAAAGCGGTGATTCTCTAGCGAGCTTTGGAAGCGTGTGTCTGGCGCCACACTTTGGGGCGAAACCTGCCGAGCTCATCTTATGCTTAATCTTCCAGGAACTTTTTCCTTGGCAGAGATGGGTTGCACCCCCAACGTGAATTGGGGTTAATAATCTTCAGGAAGAAGTGATGCTTGGTACGTCCGAGCCTGTGATGCGTGTTGTGTCTGGCAAAATAACGGCGTTGGACGAACTGCTGTCCTACGAGGGCAGCGATTTTCTGAAAGTAGCCTACCTCACCATTCTTGGGCGGCAGCCGGACGCGGAAGGCGCGGGCTATTACGGGCGCCGACTGGCCAAAGGCTATGCGAAGCTGGACGTCCTTTCGGACATTTGCAGCTCGCCCGAATTCAAGCGCCGCCGATCGGGTGCCCAGGAACTTGCAAATACGCTCCGTCGCCATCGCCGGAGGTCGTTCGTGCCGAGGCAGATCCGCCAGCTGAGGCGCGGTCGCCAGATCGACCTGCCCCATGAACTGTTCGCGAGCCCCGAGGCAGCGGGCGGACACCATGACCACCAGGTCGGCTTCACCGAGCAACCGCTTGTGGCGCAGGCTGATCATCAGTGTGCTCCGTACGAGCGGGCCGACGAGCGCATCATCGAGGCACTGACCGCGGAGGTCGTCATGCTGCGCGCCCGGGTGGACGAGATGGCCCAGGCCAGGAACGCGTCCGACGAAGCCCGCGACGCAATGGCGGCGGAGGTTGCCATGCTGCGTGCCGTGGTGGACGGCCTCGGCCACGCCATTCGTGGCCTGACGGACGCTCAACTGAGGGCCATGTCGAGCACCGCGGAACTCCGCCAAAGCACTCGCCTGCAGAGCCTCGCGGCGCACTAGTTTTCGGAACTGAACCATGAAGATTTCCGTCGTCATCAATACGTTCAACCGTATCGCCTCGCTTCCGAACACGCTCGAGGCGCTCACATTCCTGCGGTATCCGGATCTTGAAGTGGTCGTGGTCAACGGGCCCAGCACGGACGGGACGGACGAATATCTCAGGGCGAATTGGGCAGACCGCATCAAGCTTTGTGATTGCGCCGAGCCCAACCTGAGCAAGTCCCGGAACATCGGCATCCAGAACGCGTCTGGCGACGTGGTCTGCTTCATCGACGACGACGGAGTTCCCGAGCCGGACTGGCTCGACGAGCTGGTCAAGGCCTATCAGGACGAACGCGTTGCTGCAGCGGGCGGTTGGGTTCGTGACCACAGCGGCGTCAACTATCAGTCCAAGTACATCGTCAGCTCCCGCACCGGTGATTCCGATTGCGGGATCGATGACCCGCTTGCCGTTCCGGAGGCGTCAGTCCACGCGGAGAGTTTCCCGGGGCTGATCGGTGTCAATTCATCCTTCCGGCGCAGTCACCTGCTCGAGGTCGGCGGCTTCGACGAGATCTACGCCTACTTCCTTGACGAGACCGATGTGCTCGCTCGGCTGGTCGACGCTGGCTACAAGGTAGCAATGGTGCCGTCGGCGCAGGTGCATCACAAATATGCGCCGAGCCACATCCGGCAGCCCAACGGAATCGCGAAGTCGTGGCTCCAGGTGATGACAAGCAAGGCCTATTTCGCGATCAAGAATGCGGTGCCTTCCCGATCGCTGGCGGACTGCCTGGCGAACATCGAGACCCACAAGCAGGAGCTGCGGGGCCACACCAACTGGTTCATCGGGGCCGGGCTGATCGATCAGCGCACGTACGATCGCCTGATGTCGGAGATCGAGGTCGGGGCCGCGACCGGCATCCGGCAAGCATTCGCGGTGCCGGAGCGCGCGCTGATCGGCGCTCACGAGGTTCCCGAATGGAAGAGCTTCCCGCGCCCCCGGCTTGAGAAGCGCAGCCGCATCGCGCTCGTCACGGGTCTCTATCCGCCTCGTCCGTGCGGCGGTGTCGCGGTCTTCATGAACACGCTGGCGCAGGAACTCGCCGCGGAAGGTCACGAAGTCACGGTAATCACGCACGCCGAGCACGACGCTCCGCACACGGTCGACTTCGAAGGCGGTGTCTGGGTGCACCGCATTCCTCCCACCGACTGTTTGGAGCCCACCTACCCCGCCGGCATGCCCGGGCTTCCGTCGAGCATCGCCGCATTCGCCGGCCGTGTCCTGACCGAGCTGGATCGCATCAACACGCATCGCAAGTTCGACTGCGTGATCGGCAGCATTTGGGACCTTGAGCTCGCCGCGGTGATCGCATCACGGCGATACCGCACCGCGATGTACCTGGTGACGAGCTACAAGCTGATGGAGAGCTCCAAGCCCGAGTGGCTCAGCAATGCTCATTTTTATCAGGAGCATGTCCTCAAGATGATCCGCGGCGAAGTCTGGGCGATCGAGAATTGCGACACGGTCATCGGCAGCACCGAGTGCATCGTCGAGGACATCGAAGCTGCCTACGACATCAGCATCCCTCGACGGCGTCTGAAGCTGATCCCGTTCGGCGTTCCCGATGCTGCTTCAGCAAATGCCTTTGCCGAAGTGCGCAATCATCAGAAGCTGCTCTTCGTTGGACGCCTCGAAGAGCGGAAGGGTGTGCGAGCGCTTCTTGAAGCGTTGCCGGCGATCATGTCGCGCAATTCCGCCGCCGTCTTCGATATCGTTGGTGACGACAGGATCGTCGACCAGGACGGCACGACCTTCCGCGCCAGGTTCGAAGCGCTTCACGGCAATGCCAGCTGGTCATCCAGGGTTCGCTTCCACGGTCATGTGAGCGACGCCGAGCTGATGGAGTTTTACGAGAACTGCTCGCTGTTCATTGCGCCCAGCCGGTATGAAAGCTTCGGCCTCATGTACGTCGAGGCCATGCGGTTCGCGAAGCCGTGCATTGGCTGCAACGTGGGCGGCATCAAGGAAGTCGTCGATCACCAGGTGACCGGTTTGCTGGTCGAGCCTGATCATGCAGGGCAGCTCGCCGATGCGGTGAATTCGCTGCTGCGTGATCCCAAGCGCCGCCTGGCGATGGGCAGGGCCGGCCGCCGCCGCTTCGAGCAGCGCTACGCAAGCGACGTCTTCGCCCGCAAGATCGTGTCGTTCGTGTGCGGCAAGCCCGATCAAGCGGTGAGCTTCGCCCCTGAAAGCAGCGTGCTGGCCGCCTAGCCCAGCAACGATCGTTGCAGGCCGCTCCACGGCCTGCTGCGCTCCGCTCGGGCCAGCCGGATGGATCGCACCATTATTTGTGGGCTTGAACATGTCGAAGGCCGAGATCGATTACCTCTTCCTTGCTTCCGACGTGCGAAGCGGAAGCACCTACGTCTCCGAACTGATCGCGTACTCGCTCGAGGAATTCGCGGACTTTCAATTGTTCGACATCACTCAAGAGAAGCTCAGTCACCTAGACGATGCAGCAACACCGGCTGCGGTGTACACGACGCTCACGTCGCTATGGACGAACCCAAACGGCATCCGGTCCACCAAGGTGATGTGTGCCGCCTTGTCGGTGGTGGTTCGGTCGGCCCGGCGCGACCAGCAATTGGCGGAGCTTGCGTTCGGGCCGAGGACGCGGTGGATCGTGGTTCGGCGGCGCGACCGCATCGCCCAGGCGGTGAGCCTCGCTTATGCTCGCCGCAGCGGGCGTTATCACGACTACGCCGAGAATCGCATCGAGGGCGACGACCGGCCAACGATGGCAGAGATAAGGGACGCCCTTCTCGCCATCAATTTGTCGGACGACTATCTGAACCTCTTCAAGAGCGTTCCCAGCACCGCCACCGAATTGTTCTATGAGGACGTACTCGCGGACCCTCAGAACAGCATTGCCAATGCGCTTGAAGAAGTCGGGTTGGTCGAACGGAATTCAGGCTTGTCGGTCGCGCAGGCCAAGCTGGTCCCGACCGACGGAGAATCCAAGCGTAGGTCGCAGGCGGAGTTCGAACACTGGCTCCTGGAGAATAATCACCGCACCGACGACGTGTGAACGCCTGGCCAGGCAGGACGTCAGGCCGGCGCGCTGCAATATTTGATGCTCACCTGAACTCAGGCAGCCGGTCGAGGTATAGGTAGGCGTCGTCGAACTCGCCCACTTCCTTCAGGGCCGCGAAGTCACAAACGCTGACGACCTTCCGATCGAAGTTGACGTACCCCGTGCGACGCAGCTCCTGAAGGGTGCGGTTGACGTGCACGGAGGTGAGGCCAAGTGTTTCGGCGAGCTCATCCTGGGTGAGCGGCAGGTCGTAGGTCCCGCCGCGGACCAGGCCGACGATGTCGAGCCGGATGTAGAGCTCGCAGAACAGGTGAGCCATCCGCGCGAGCGCGCTTCGCCGGGCAAGCGACACCACCCATTGGCGATGGATGCAGGCGTCGAGGTTGGTGTTGAACCAGTAGACCCGCGTGAGGTGGGGATATTTCTCGGTGATTTCCTGCAGGTGAGCATGGGGTACCAGCGCCAAGGTGCAGTCGCTCAAGGCGACTACGTCGTGGTCGAGGTGTTTCAAGGTGAAGCTGTGGAGGTCGAGGAAGTCGCCGGCGACGTGCAGCTCCGTCATTTGCCGCCGTCCGTCGAGCATCTCGATCTGGCGGGCCGCAATGCCGGAGAGCAGGATGGTGCTGACGTCCAGTGTCGCGCCGTGATGGGCGATGACCGTATCGGCCTTGGCCTTGATGATGGACGAAACGCCGGCCCTGATGGCCACTTCTTCTTCCGGGCTGATCAGGTCGCGACGGCGCAGCTTGAGCAGGTGCTTGTCAATCAACGTTATTGTCCTCGAGCGCCATCTTGGGGACCCGCGTAAGACAGCTCACGCCATGTGCTCAAGACTGCCTTGCGACCTCGCAAACGCAGCGCTCCGCCCAGGCTTTCGGCCTCACTTGATTCCGGATGCGACCATGGAGATCAAGGGTGTAACGAGGCATGGGGCAACAACGTTGCACCCCGTCATTCGGCAGGCACGAGCGCCCGCGCCGAACCCTCGCCGCTCCGCCGCCGCCAGAGGGCGATACGCTCTGCCAGGCTGCGGCAGACGACATAGAAGGTTGGCGTGAAGATGAGGCCGAACGCCGTCACGCCGATCATCCCGAAGAAGACGGCGGTGCCGAGCGCCTGGCGAAGTTCGGCACCGGCGCCCTTCGCCACAAGCAGCGGCAGCGAGCCGAGGATGAAGGCGAAGCTGGTCATGAGGATCGGGCGCAGCCGGTCCCTCGCCGCCCGTACCGCCGCCTCGATCGGCGACATGCCGGCGGCCTCGTCCTGCTGCGCGAATTCGACGATCAGGATGGCGTTCTTCGCCGCGAGGGCGATCAGCACGACCAGCCCGATCTGCGTCAGCACATTGTTGTCCATGCCGCGCAGGTTCACCCCCGCCATGGCCGCAAGCAGGCACATCGGCACGATCAGGATGATGCTGAGCGGCAGCACAAGGCTTTCGAACTGGGCCGCGAGCACCATGAAGACGAACAGCACCGCAAGTGCGAACACCAGCCCGGACGTGCTGCCGGCCGCTTTCTGCTGATAGGCGATGCCCGTCCATTCGGTCCGGAAGCCGGGCGGAAGGGTCTGGGCGGCAATGTCCTCCATGGCTTTCAATGATTGCCCGGACGAGTAGCCCGGCGCGGTGTCGCCATCGATCTCGACCGCCGGGAAGCCGTTGTAGCGTGACACCCGGTAGGGCCCCGTCCGGTCCTGGAAGGTCGCAACCGATCCGACCGGCACCATCGCGCCGCTGTTCGAGCGGGTGCGGAGGTTGGCGATATCCGACTCGCTGGCGCGGAACGGTGCATCCGCCTGCGCGGTCACCCGGTAGGTGCGGCCAAGCAGGTTGAAGTCGTTGACGAAGGCCGAGCCGAGGTACACCTGCAGCGCCTCGAACACCCGCTCGGGAGGCACACCCAGCATGTCCGCCTTCGCGCGGTCGATGTCCGCGAATACGCGGGGCGTCGAGATATCGAACAGGGTGTAGACCTGCTTCAGCCCCGGTGTTTGATTGGCCTTGCCGATCAGCCCCCATGAGAGGCCCGACAACTCCTGGAAGCTGTGGCCGCCAGTGTCCTGCACGATCATCCGGTAACCGCCGGCGGAGCCGATCCCCTGGATCAGCGGCGGCGGAATGATCAGCAGCCGCGCCTCGTTGATGTCGGCCGTCTTCTTCTGCGCCTCGCCCATGATGTCGGCGAGCTTCACGCCCAGCTTCTCGCGCTCCTCGAAAGACTGGAGCGGAATATAGGCGGCGGCCGCGTTGGGCGCCTGGGTCTGGGACGCACCATCGAAGCCCGCCAGCATCACCGCGCCCTTCACGCCCTTGATGGGCAGGATCCGGTCGACGACCTTGCGCATCACCGCGTCCGTTCGCTCCAGCGAAGAGCCGGCGGGGAGCTGGATGACCGTCAGAAAGTAGCCCTGATCCTGGGCCGGGATGAAGCCGGTCGGCGTGATCGAGAAGAGCCCGACAGTCATCGCGATCAGCACCGTATAGGCGACCATCATCCGCTTGGGCGCGCGCACCAGCCGGGCGGTCAGCCGGGCATAGGATTCGCTGAAGCGCTCGAACATACGGTTGAATGCGTCGCCGGCCCGCTGTGCCAGCGCCACCAGTCGGTTGCGCGGCGCCTCGTGCGAATGCGGCCGCAGCAACAGCGCCGCCAGGGCCGGCGACAGCGTCAGCGACAGCAGAAGGCTGATCAGCGTCGCGGCCGAGATGGTCACGGCGAACTGATGGTAGAAAGCACCGGACAGGCCGTTGAGGAACAGCGTCGGCAGGAACACGGCGCACAGCACCAGCACGATGGCGACCAGCGCCCCCGCGACCTCGTCCATCGAGGTCCGCGCCGCCTCCAGCGCAGTCATGCCCTTGGCCAGGTTCCGCTCGACATTCTCGACCACCACGATCGCATCATCGACCACGATGCCGATCGCCAGCACCAGCCCAAACAGCGACAGGCTGTTGAGCGAGTAGCCGACCATCTCGAGCACCGCGAAAGTGCCGATCAGCGATACCGGGATGGCAATCACCGGCACCACGGCGGCACGCCAGCGCTGCAGGAAGACAATGATCACCAGCACGACCAGGAAGATCGCCTCGAGCAAGGTGTGACCAACCGCGTCGATCGACTGCGCGATAAACTCGGTGGGATTGTAGATGACCTTATATTCCAGGCCCGGCGGGAAGCTCTTGGACGCTTCCTTCATCGTGTTCTCGACCGCTGCGGCGGCGGCGAGGGCGTTGGAGCCCGGCCGCTGGAACACGCCCAGCAGCACCGTGGGCTGACCCGACAGATAGGTGTTGGACGCATAGTCCGCCGCGCCGAGTTCTACGCGGGCGACGTCGCGCACGCGCACCTGCCGGCCGTCAGGGTCGCTGCGGATCACCACGTCGGCGAACTGCTGCGGATCGGTCAAGCGCCCCTGCGCTTCGACGTTGAGCTGGTAAGCGGCGCCGACGGCGTAGGGCGGCTGCCCCAGCGATCCGGCCGCGACCTGCACATTCTGGGTCCGCAGCGCGGCAACGATTTCGCCCGCCGTGAGGTTGAGCGCCGCCGCGCGGTCCGGATCGATCCAGACCCGCATGGCATAGTCACGGGCGCCGAACAGCCGCACGTCCCCCACCCCGTCCAGACGCGCGATGCGGTCCTGGATCTGGGTCAGCGCGTAGTTGGAGATGTAGCCGCGATCGAGCTTGTTGCCGGGTGACACCAGGTTCACCACCATGAGGAAGTCCGGCGAGGTCTTGCGCGTCACCACACCGAGCCGCTGCACCTCTTGCGGGAGACGCGGCGTCGCGATGGCAACCCGGTTCTGAACCAGCACCTGCGCCGCGTTGAGGTCCGTGCCCTGCTTGAACGTCACGGTGATCGTCAGATTGCCGTCGCCCGTCGACTGCGACGACATGTAGATCATGTTGTCGACCCCGTTGATCTCCTGCTCAATGGGGGCAGCAACGGTGGACGACACCGTCTCGGCCGAGGCGCCGGGATAGCTGGCGTTCACCGTCACCGTAGGCGGCACGATGTCGGGATATTGCGAGACCGGCAGCGCGAAATAGGCGATCCCGCCCATCACGGTGATGAGCACCGCGATGACCGCCGCGAAGATCGGCCGGGTGATGAAGAAGCGGGACAGGCGCATAGGTGGTCTCCCCGCCCCGACTGGTTCAGCCGGCGCGGTTGGTGATGGGGCTTAGCGAGTGGCGAAGGTGGCGGCGCCGGCTGGCGGAGCGGACGCGGGAGCAGCCACGGAGGGCGGCGCAACGGCGGCGATGCGGCCGGGCTGCACTTTCACCTTCATGCCGGGCATGGCGAGTTGCGCGCCGGCGATGACTACCCGCTCATTTGGATTGAGGCCGGAGCGGATCACCCGCAGGCCATCGATCAGCGGTCCGGTGACCACGGGCCGTGGGCTGAGGTTGCCGGCGCCATCGACCACGGTCACGAGCTTGCGCGCCTGATCGGTCGTGACGGCCGCGTCGGGCACGAGCAACGCGGGCACGGCCGCGCCCGTGGACAGGCGCAGGTTGCCGAACATGCCGGGCGCCAGGAACTGGCCGGCATTGGCCACCACAGCACGCAGGCGGATCGTCCCTGACCGGGTATCGAGGCCGTTGTCGGTGAAGTCCAGCCGGCCATGCCAGCGGTAGCCGGTCTCGTCCTGAAGCCGGATTTCGACCGGGGCCCCTGCCGCGCCCTGGGCGCGAGACCGCTTCGCCTTGAGGTAGAGCGCCTCGGACGCATCAAAGGCGAAGTAGAGCGGGTCGAGCGCATTGATGGTGGTCAGCAAGGTCGCTTCGCCGCCGGTGGCGCCGCCGCCGACCAGATTGCCCGGATCGATCCGCCGGTCGGACACGCGGCCCGTGATCGGCGCCCGCACCTGCGTGAACGACATGTCGAGCTCACGCGCCCGGACCCGAGCCTGAGCCGCCACGAGCTCGGCCTGCGCCGCCTGCACCTTGGCCCGCAGACGGTCGATGTCGGCCCGCGACACGAAGCCGTTGGCGACCAGCCGCTCGGACCGGCCGAGTTCGGCGTTGGCAAGCGCGAGGTCGCTGCGCGCACCGGCAACCGACGCGCGAGCCTCGGCCAGCGCCGCCGCGAACGGCCGCGGGTCGATGGTGAACAGCAGCTGCCCGGCGCGGACCACCGCTCCATCACGGAAGTGGACGCCGACGATCTGGCCTGACACGCGCGGCCGCACCTCGACCGCGCGGCTCGCCTCGAAGCGGCCGCTATATTCGTCCCACTCGGTGATCGGGCGAACCAGCGGACTTGCCGCCGTTACTGTGGCGGGCGGCGGCGCGGCCGGCGGGGCTGTTCCGCTGTTGTGAGCCAACGCCCAGGCGGACAGGCCCACCAGTGGCAACGCTGCAAGGCCGAGCTTCTGCCCGGTGCTCCAGCGCTTGAGGCCCTCGGGTGGAGGCACCCGCTCGGCGCCCTCGGCGGGCACATGCCCGGTGACCGCGTTCATCGTGCCACCCCCCGGCGACGTGCCTGCTGGCGGCTGCGCCCGATGCTGACTTGGATGAGCTCATACTGGTCGATGCTGAAGCCAGCATCGATGAAGGCCTCCAATTCGCTCGGCGGCACGTTCCATGGACTCCGCCACGCATGCACGGCCACCCGGCGCAAGCTCTCCAGCCGCGAGTCGGCCAGCTTGTTGGGCCGGCTTAGGCCGAACAGGCTTTCAAGAGCCGCGGCGATCCGGCCAGGCTCGCGCAAGCTGGCGAGGCCGTCACGCTCGGCTAGGGCAACCACCGACCATTCAAGCGCCGACAGGCGGGGCTCGGCGGCGGGGGCGCAGCGTTCAACGGGGACGATCGTGGTTGCGGGCGGCGCATAGTTGAGCGTGGCAGGCAGGCTGGCGAGAGGGAGAGAGGCCATGGGCGATGTTCCTGTAGCGGGCGAGCGAAAGGGTCTGGCGACTCGCGGTTCGCCAGCGGGTTCAAGTCGTGGGGTCGAGTGATGGCAGTCCGGCTGATGCGTCGGCCGCACCGCCGTTCAGACCGTCATGATGAATGTTTATGATGCGGGCGCTATTGCGCCGAACAGGGCTCCAGAGTCCTGCGAACGATGATCAGGATACCCTCCATACGCGTTTCAATACTGAGCGGTATATAAACGCGGAAACGACTCGTCAAGACTTCTATACCACTCGGTAGCGAAAATTTTCTGGAGAATTGATTCGCTCGTTCATCCTGGCCGGGGTCATCCCCTGCCCCTCAAAAAGGGTCAGGCGGACAAGCCGCTCAGGACGAGGCCGAACACCGCCGGGTGGATGGGCGTCTTGAAATACATGCCTGCCTGGTGATCCCTGACCCAGCGAACCTCGCTTTCGACCGCGGTTACGCCTGGCAGCTTGATCCACAGCAGATCGCCGACGCGCGGCACGTCAACGAAGCACAATCGGCAGCCGAGCGGCGACACGTCCAGGGCTTCCAGCGACTGTGCCGAGCGCCCGCTGCGGCGCGCAAGCACGGGCAGGTTGATTTGGGTTCGTGGCGCTTTGCGTTCGGTGAGCGGCGCGGCTGGCTGACTGGCGTCGAAGGATAGCCCGAAGTCACGGCCGGAGTGCCAATGCACCCGCGCATGGATGGCACCGCGCTGCTGGACGACGAGCTTGACCGCCTCACCCCGACGAAGGGGAGCCTCGGTGCGGATGCGGCACCCGCTGTAGGACAGGTTCACCATCGTGAAGTCGTGAAGGCGCGGGCTTCCGTCCGCAGCGACCCAGCCAGTCAATGCAGACGGCTCGCGGGGATCTCTGGGCCGCAAGGCATTTTCGCGCGGCGGCTCAACCGTGCTGAAGGCGTTCATCGCGCGCTTTCCCCTTTGGACCGCAACCCGGTCAAGACAAGCACGGCTGCAGACTAATCTACGATAGTGAACAGTTCGTAAGCGAGCTGTTGGCACATCGATCCTGCCTCGACGGGCAAGACTGCAACGAAGCGGTGTGTCGCCGGTTGAGCGGACCAATGGCCGAACATAGCTCCCGGACGGCGATCGTTGCCGCACTCATCGGCAATCTGTGCATTGCCGTCACCAAGGGGATCGCCGCTGCGATCAGCGGAAGCTCGGCGATGCTGAGCGAGGCGGTGCACTCGGTGGTGGATACCGGCAACGAGGTGCTGCTGCTCTACGGCCAGCATCGCTCCACCAAGCCACCCGACGACGTTCATCCGTACGGACATGGGCGAGAGCTGTACTTCTGGTCGTTCGTGGTGGCGCTGCTGATCTTCGCACTGGGCGCGGGGGTGTCCGCCTATGAAGGCGTGATCCACATCCTGCACCCGGAGCCGATCACCAAGGCGTGGATCAACTTTGCCGTACTTGGCCTGTCGTTCGTGTTTGAAGGCATCAGCTGGTGGTTCGGCTGGAAGAGCTTCGATTCCGTTCGGCGGGGCAAGCCGTTCTGGGCGGCATTCCGGTCGAGCAAGGACCCGACCACCTTCATGGTCCTGTTTGAGGATAGCGCGGCGCTGGTCGGGATCGTGATCGCGGCAGCGGCGACCGCCTTGTCCTTGTGGCTCGACGCTCCATGGATCGACGGCACGGGCTCGATCCTCATCGGCGTGCTGCTGGCGGTCGTCGCGGTGCTGCTGGCACGGGAAAGCAAGGCGTTGCTGATCGGTGAGCGGGCGTCGCCGGAACTGTCCGAGGCCATCAAGCGCATCGCCAATGCGGAGCCGTGCGTGACGCGCGTCATCTCGGTCACCACGTCGCAGCTGTCGCCCGACCAGGTGATTGCAACCATCGGCATCGACATCGACGACGAACTGCGCGTCCCGCAGGTCGAGGAACTGATCTGCTCCATCGAGCGGCAGATCGCGGCCGAACACCCCGAAGTGTACCGCATCTTCATTCGTCCAGAGCCCGCGCCTCCCGCGAAGAGCGTCTGAACCGTTCTATAATGTTGCCAGTGGCTTCACATTGGGGCGGGCGCCGCCGATGCGGCGGGCGAGACAAGGATCAGCATGCCTCGCGCGGCCGCGATCAGCGAGCGCTTCGCAGGAGGACTGGCGCGAGTTCTAGAGTTCCCCTGCTCGGGAACGCGAAAGGGCCGCGGCAGTAATGCCGCGGCCCTTTCCTGTTGGGCGCCTGGCGGGAAAGTCAGGCCGCGAGGCGCTTGCTCTTGCTCCCAGCATAGTCGGCCATCACGACAAAGCGCGGATTGCTCTCGGTGAGGTCGGCCATGGCGCGGGAAGCGCGCTTGCCGATCTGCCGGATGCGCTCCTTGCTGATGTCCGGGTCGGCCAGCTCCTCCGCGGCGTCGGCCTCGCCGAACACGCGCGTAAGGAGGATCTCGCGGTCACGGGCGAACTTCTCCTCGATCTTCTCGACCTCCGCCGGATCGATGCCGAGCATTGCGGCGTTGAGCGTGGAACCACCGGCGGCGCGAAGGCGGGCGAGCTGACGCTTGGGTTGCTGCCGGCGGAGCTGCTCAATGGCGGCGCTCCGACCTTTGCGAACGAACTCCTCGATCAGGACCTCGGTCGCGGCCCGCGCCAGGTAATCGGAAGCGGCGCGTTCGGTGAGCGCCAGCGACTCATCGTCGACTAGGGTCGATTCCAAGGTCGTTTCCTCGCCTTCCGGGCCGACCGCGACCTGGTGGAGCGAGATGGTAGTCGCCTCGACCTTCTTGGCGCTTGGCCGCTGGTCAGTCATCAGGCGGAAACGGAGCGACTGGAGTTCACCGCGGATCTGCCAGTTCACAAAGGTGGTGAACTGCGCCTTTGAAGGGTCATAGGCCTCGATCGCACGATGCACCGCGATGGCGCAGCACTGCTCCGCATCGTCCCAATGCTGGATGAGGCCATACTGCCGCACGAAGTGGCGGATGCGCGGTGCGATCAACTGAAGAATGCGGGCGAAGGCACGGTCCGTGTTGGAGCGCTGGCGCGCGCTCTGGCGCTCCCCCTCCGGCGCACGGTTGGCGATGACATCGGCGACGGCGCATTCAAGCGCGGCAGTGGTCTTGGACAATGAACAGGCTCCCCAAGTCGACGCTGCTCCCGACCCCCGGGAGCGGCGCGATGGGGTGACGATCCGGCCGCGCGGCTAATCGAACCTGAGCCATCCATCCGTTGCGGAGCAGGCTCGGCGAGGCTGATGAACGATGTGAGAGAGAGACCCGGCAAAACTTGCCGGGCATCGCGTCCGAACCGGAGGAAAGTTCGCGTCAGGTCGTAAACTTGTCGGGCGTCAGGTGCCGGTCGAGGTAGGACAACAGCCACTGGCGGTGGGCGGAGGACGCATCGCCGGCCGCTGCAATCCGCCTCCCGGCCGAAGCGGCACCCACTTGGGCCGAGAGCAGCTGACTTGACCTGGAGTCCGTCAGTCCACCGGTCAGAAAGCGCTGCGCGTCGCCGGCGCCGAGATGGTGCGCGAGCCAGGCGGTTCGAGCGACCGCCTCCACGCTGCTTCCGACCTGAAGCCCGTGCCTAGCGAGACGGTCGAGGTTCGCCCGGGCATAATCCGCGACGGCGTTGATGGAGGCGGCAGGGTCGGTTCTCAGCGCAAGCAGCGGCTCGCGCGCGGCGGCTGCAACCCTGCCGTCCGATCCCAGCCATCCACGGGCGGCGGCGAGCTGGTGGAGGAAGGTGCCGGACCGCTCGGCCTCCCCAATCCAGGTGTGATTGAGGAACTGGCCCAGCCCGGTGGCCGTGGAGCGCGGATTGCGCGCACTGCCGTTCCAGGCGCCGCCAGCGGACTTCGCCGACTCAGCATCGACGATCGCGGCGAGCGCCGCTGGCGGCAGATGGGTGCGTTCGGCGGCGGCTTCGATCTGGGGAGCAAGTGCCTGGTTGGCGCCAAGGGAAAGCGAGTCCTGCGTGCTGGACACCGCCTCCCCGTTCGGCTCCGTGACGACAGGCTGTGGGCTCAGTGCCTGGAGCAGCGACTGAAAGTCGAGCAGAGGGTTGCCGTTGCCGACGGGAGCAGTCTTCGCGGCAGGATCCGTGCGGCCCAGCGCGGCCCGCCACAATGCAAGCTCATTGCCTTGCCGAGCGGCTCCATAGATGAGCTGGGCGCGGGCCGTCGGCCCGAGGCGCTGAAGCTCCGAGGGGCTGGTCATATGGTGGTTCCCGCGAGGCAGAGGGTCGCAGCGCGGTCATCGGCGGCGGCCTGCGCTCGGCGCTCCACCTTGCGACGCGCTTCAGCCAGCAACCGCTGCTCGGCCTGCTCGAGAGCGCTGATCTGACCGAGTTCGTCTCGCATGTCGACGCGCAGCTCCTCGAGGCGCTGTTGCGAGACGGCGATGTCGCAGGCGAAGCGGTGCCGCGTCTGTCGCTGCCAGGCAAACCAGGGGTCTCCGGTCAGATCGGGAGCAAGGCTGCGCAGCCGTCGCTCCGACGAAGTCTGCGAGACCAGGGCTGCGTCTTCGGCGAGCGCCGCAGCCAGTCGCTCGTGCGTCTCGGCGATCGCCTGGCGTAACTCGCCGAGGCGATCCCGTCGGAGCCGGAGCGGCAGTGCATAGGGATTTCTCATGACGCCGACCCAAGCAGGTTCGCGAGGTCTGGAAAGCCGTCGCGAGCGGGCCCGAGATCGGACCTGTCCTGATGCAGGAGACGTTCGATCGCGGGTGATAGCGCGATGGCGCGGTCGACATCGGGGTTGCTGCCCTGCCGATAGGCGCCGAGTCGAACCAGTTCCTCCATGTCTCCGTGAACGGACAGGAGATCGCGCGCCGCCAGGCGCAATTTGTTCTGGTCCGGCGAAAGGCAGGCAGGCAAGGTCCGGCTGACCGAGCGAAGCACGTCAATCGCTGGGTAGCGGCCACGCTCTGCGATCCGACGGCTCATGACAATGTGCCCGTCGAGGATACCGCGGGCGGCATCGGCGATCGGCTCATCATGATCGTCGCCATCGACAAGGACGGTGAACAGACCGGTGATGCTACCCTGCCCGGCCCTGCCCGGACCGGCACGTTCCAGCAGGCGAGGCAGTTCGGCGAAGACCGTGGGAGTGTAGCCCTTGGTCGCGGGGGGCTCACCACTGGCCAGCCCAATCTCGCGCTGGGCCATCGCAAAGCGGGTCACCGAATCCATCACGCACAACACATGCGCGCCCGCGTCGCGGAAATGCTCGGCGATGGCGAGGGTCGCCCAGGCGGCCTGCCGACGCATGAGCGCGGGCTCGTCGGACGTGGCGACCACGACGACGCTGCGGGCGCGGCCCTCGGGACCGAGCTCTTCCTCGACGAAATCGCGCAGCTCGCGGCCACGCTCACCAACCAGACCGATGACTGCGACATCACAGTCCGTCCAGCGGGCCAGCTGTGCCATCAGCACGGACTTGCCGACACCCGAGCCGGCGAAGAGGCCGAGGCGCTGGCCACGGCACAGCGGCGCGAACAGGTCGAGCGCACGGACACCGGTGGCAACGCGCTCACCAACACGGGAACGCTCGGCAGCCGGCGGCGGCGCGGCGCGGACAGCCTGCGCGACCAAGCCCTGCGGCAGCGGGCCTCCGCCGTCGACGGGGCGGCCAAGTCCATCGACCACACGGCCAAGCCATGCGGCACATGGCCGCAACGCCACTTGCCGCGAGGCGAGTTCCACCCTCGCTCCAGCGGCGACTCCGCGCGGGTCGGCAAAACTGAGGCATTGCAGGCGGTCGGCAGTCAATCCGGTCACCTCGAGGTCGATGGCTCGACCGTCGGCGAGCACCGACAGCCGGGCACCGAGCGGCGCGGCCTGGCCGAAACCGGCGACCTCGATCAGCTGGCCGCGTACCGTGACAACCTGGCCGAAGCGCCGCTCCCGCGGCTGCTGACGAAGAACCTCCGTGAGGGCGACGAGCGCCTCCATGCCGGTCGCTCAGGCCGCTGCGGCGGTGACCGGTTCGGCGATCGCCAATGCGGGCACGTCGACTGCGGCAAGCACCTCTTTCTCCTGAGCGATAAGCTGGCGGCAATCGGTCAGCGCGCGGTAATATTGCATGCCCGCGGCATGGCCAGCGAAGCTCATCGCCAGCCTGTTGGCATCGGGTGAGGCGAGCAGCCGCGCAACCTGGCCGAGGCAGTCGACTACGCCACGCTGGTGAAGCTCGCGCCGCTCGGGATCGATGTAGGCCATCATGGTGTGAAAGTAGAGCTGCTGCGCGGGGGTGACCGCGTCTTCGGGCGACATGATCTCCCGTCCGCGGAGCAGTGCAGCCTTGCTTTCGACGAGCAGCTCGGTGCGGCCGACACTGCGCAGCACCGCGCCGTTCAGCACCACTTTCTCTCCGTCCTTGAGCGCGATGCGCAGCGTCATGGCGTGCCTCCTTGCAACTGACAGGCTCATCATAGGCGGGCAGCGCTCACCGCGACGCGAGGGGGCAATTTTTGCCTGTGTTGCGGGCGGATGCCGCGGCCTTCCTATGATGTGTCCTGAAAGCCCCGTGCAAAGCGGCCGGGTGCTGGGGAGACGTGAGTTGAGCCTTTATTCCGCACTTTATGCCGGTGTGTCGGGCCTCGGCGCGCAATCAAGCGCGATGGCGACGGTCGCCGACAACATCACCAACATCAACACGGTCGGCTACAAGGGAGTGGCGACCGAATTCAGCACACTGGTCACCGACGGACGCATGAAGAGCAGCTATTCGGCGGGCGGAGTCGCGGCCGCTCCGCAGGCGCTCATCTCCAAGCAGGGCCTGCTCCAGGCCAGCGCCAACCAGACCGACCTGGCGATCGACGGCGCGGGCTTCTTCGTGGTTCGCAGCGGTGAGGATCCGGGAAGTGACGTGGCCTTCACCCGCGCGGGCGCATTCAAGCCGGACCTCCAGGGATTCCTCCGCAACACCAGCGGCTATTATCTCCAGGGTTGGCGGCTCGACGCGCAGGGCAAATATACGGACACCGGCAACCTTGGTGCGCTTGAGCCGGTGCGGTTGAGCGAGCTGACGGGCTCGGCGACGCCCACCACCAAGATCCAGATGCGCGCCAATCTCCAATCTGACGCCACCGCGTTCAGCGGGACCTATGCCGCTGGTGACATGGCGAGTGGAACCACACCGCCGACCTTCAGCCGGACCCTCGACGTGTATGACGCTCAAGGCGGCGCGCACCGGGTGACTGTCGGTTTCCTGAAGACGGGTGCGAACAGCTGGCAGACGGAAGCGTATGCCGTGTCCGCCAGTGACGTCAGCGCGACTGGCGGGCTGCTGGTCAATGGTACGCTTGCGTTCAATCCAGACGGCAGCCTCAACGTCACCGGGTCGTCCCCTGCCCTGTTCGCGCCGATCACGCCGAGCTGGACCAACGGGGCGGGAGCGCAGCCGATCTCGCTGGCGCTGGGCAGCAACGGCGGCCTCGACGGGCTTACCCAGTTCGGCGGCACGTCGGCGCTGATCAGCTCGTCGGTGGACGGTGGATTGCTCGGCAACATCGCATCGATCGAAGTGAGCGACAAAGGCGTGGTTAGCGCCATCTTCGAGGACGGAACGGCACGCGCCGTCTACCAGCTGCCGGTCGCCACCTTCCAGAATCCGGACGGGCTGACGCGGCTGACCGGCAACGCCTATTCCGTCTCGGGCCTCAGCGGGAGCGCGGCGATCAACCAGCCCGGCGCACTCGGTTCGGGCAGTATCTCGAGCTCGACGCTGGAGGCATCAAACGTCGATCTGGCCCAGGAATTCACCAACATGATCCGCTTCCAGCGGGCCTACAGCGCGTCGTCCAAGATCATCACGACGGTGGACGACATGCTGCAGGAACTCAGCAACCTGAAGCGCTAGATCGATGTCGCTGTCGGACATCCTCGGCAGTGCGCTGAGCGGACTCAACGCCGCCCAGGCGGGGATGCGTTCCACCTCCAACAATATCGCGAACGTCTCGACGCCCGGCTACGCACGCGAGGAAATCTCGCTCAGCACGGGCGTGACCGGCGGCCGGGTGACTGGCGTGCGGGTGGGCGAGCCCGACCGGGTCGCCAACCGTTTCCTGGAGGCAAACGTCTATCGGCGCTCCGGTGACTGGGGCCAGGCGGCGGTGACGTCGGATTACCTTGGCCGGCTGCAGTCGATGTTGGGCGCCCCGGGCTCCGCTTCGAGCGTTTCGGCGCGCCTGGACGCGCTGCAGGGCGCCGCCACGACCATGACCGGCAGCGGCGCGTCGGAGCAGTCGATCCGAACCTTCACGGCGCAGGTCCAAGACTCAGTCCAGGCGCTGCAGCAGGTGGAGAGCGACGCGACCACCTTGCGGATGGACGCCGAGAGCGAAGTCGGGAATACGGTCGAGAGCATCAACGACCTGCTGGGCCGGATCAGCACCCTTAACGACACCGTGTCGCGGCAGCTGGCGCAAGGCAGCAACGCGGGCGGTGCCAAGGATCTGCGGATGAGCGCGATCGAGCAGCTGTCGTCGCTCATCAAGGTCACCACGCGCGAGCAGCCGGACGGCCGCATCTCCCTCGATACCGCAAGCGGAACGGTGCTGGTCGATCGCAAGCCGCGCATGCTGAGCTATGCCGCGGGATCGGGCGACGGGGTCGACCAGCCTTCCTATCCTTCGATCGACGTGCGCTTCGTCAATCCGGACGGCAGCCCTGGCGCCGCGACCGGCGAGCGGATCGACACTGCCGGCGTGGGCGGCAAGCTCGGCGGACTGCTGGAGTTGCGTGACCGCACGCTTCCCGAGTTCGCCAGTCAGGTCGGACAATTGTTCGGTGGGCTTGCCGAGGCGCTCAATGCAGCAAGCAATGCCAGCACCACTGTTCCGCCACCGGCAGCCCTGGCGGGTGGACAGACAGGATTATACGCAGGCGACCGGCTGGGCTTCAGCGGCAAAGCCGTGTTCGCGGTCACCTCGGCAAGCGGTGCGCTTGTTGCCCGAGCCACCGTCGACTTCGGTGCGCTTGGCGCGGGCGGCACGGTGGCCGACGCCGTTGCTGCGATCAACGCGGGCCTGGGCGGATCGGCCACAGCGACATTTTCCAACGGGCGCCTGACCTTGAATGCATCGGGCACCGGCAATGGCGTCGTGGTGGCGCAGGACAGTACCGACCCTTCGCTCCGCGCCGGCGTCGGCTTTTCGCAATTTTTCGGCCTGAACGACCTGGTCGTCGATCCGTCGCGAACCTTGACGCCGAGCGGACTGACCACTGCCGATCCGCACGGTTTCAGCACTGGGCAGACCATGCAGCTGGTGATCCGCGATCCGCGTGGTCGGACGCTCGCGCAGGAAACGCTAGCGCCGGTATCGGGTGGCACCATGGGCGACTTGGTGAGCTCGCTCAACGCCGGCCCGGCTGCCGCTTACGGGAGCTTCGCACTCGATCCGCGCGGGCGAGTGGCGTTCACCCCGGATCCGAGCATTCCCACTGCAACGGTCAGCGTCATCACGGACTCGACCGACCGGCTGGGAACGGGCCGCTCCTTCTCTTCGCTCGTCGGCCTCGATGACAGCCGTTCCACTTTGCGCGCAGCGGCGGTGCGGAGCGACATCCTCGCATCGGCCCAGCGCCTGCCGCTGGCCCGCTTCGATCAGACGGCGGCGATCGGCCAGCGCGCCCTTGGACCCGGCGACACACGCGGGGCGACGGACCTGGTTGATCAACTGGCGGCGAGCCGTGATCTCGGTCCGGCCGGTACCTTGTCAGTCAATCGCATGACGACCTTGGTATTCGGCCGGGCCGCTCAGCAATCCTCGCAGGCGGACTCCGCCCTCGGCGACAGCGAGGCCCGGAAGACCGACGCGGTCAATCGGCGCGATGAATATTCGGGCGTGAACATCGACGAGGAACTGTCGCGGCTGGTGGTGCTGCAGAACAGCTATTCGGCATCGGCCCGGGTCATGACCACGGCGACGCAAATGTACGACACGCTGCTCGGCATGGTGAAGTAAGGAACGCAACTCATGGTCCGCATCGCTACCATTCCGCTTCAGCGCACCCTGTTCGATGCCATCGGGCAGTCGCAATTGCGACTGGCAGAAGCGCAGCAGCAAATGGCCAGCGGCAAGAAGGCGACCACGCTTTCGGCCCTCGGCAGCGAGGCCGTGCGGACGCTTTCCGCCCGCAGTTTGCTTGCCCGGCAGCAATCGGAGGCGGTGGTCGCCAACCGACTGAAGAGCACGCTGGCACTGGTCGACAGTCACCTGACCGCGGCGGACGATTCCCTTGGCTCCCTCAAGACCCAGCTGCTCAAGGGTATCGGCGAGGGCCGCACCGATGGGCTTCAGGGGATCATCGACGAGGCATTCCAGACGTTCCGCGTCGCCATGAACGCCGACGAGGGCGGAGCGCCGCTGTTCGGGGGGGCGCAGGTGGATCTGCCGTTCAAGCCCGCCACACTGGCCGACACGATCGGAATGGCCACCTCCGCCGCTTTCACGAATGACCAGGTCAAGTCCACCGCGCGCGTCGCCGACGGGCTGGACGTTACGGTTGGGATCGTCGCCAGCGACATCGGTTCCGATGTCTTCGAGGCGTTCCGCACACTTGCCGAGGCAGGCACGATCGGGACGGTTCCGACCGCCGCCCAATCTGCGGCGCTGCAGACCGCTGCTGCCAAGCTCGACAGCGGAATCAAGCAGCTGCGCGCGCAATCGTCGGAGAACGGGCGACGCCAGGCCCAGGTCGACACGCTGGCAGACCGCGCCTCCGAACGCTCGACCATTCTTCAGGACCTCATCTCCAAGAACGAGGATGCCGACATGGCCGAGGTAGCCAGCAAACTGACACTGCGGCAAACGGCATTGCAGGCCAGCTATTCGGTCTTTGCCAAGCTGTCGGGCCTGAGCCTGGTGAACTACCTGCGCTAGCCGCCGCGTCTGGCGGGCGGGGAAAGCTCGATCAGGTCAGCCATGTCACCGGCCGGACTGGCGGTCGGCAGAGCCGCAAGCGCATCGCTCAGACCCGCAGCGTCGATTTCTCCCGACGGGCGGGTCAGTTGGTCGAAGGCGCGGGCGGTGGGCAGATCCGCAAAAGCCGCGGCATAGCGCTGGCGCAAGGCGGCGAGCGGCGCTTCGCGGCCGAGCATGCCAAGGGTGACCGCCTGCCTGAGGACCAGCGCCTGTTGAACCTCCGACAGGGCGTGCGGTGGCGGGAGATGCGGATCGGCGGCCGCGGCATAGGCCGCCCAGCTGTGCTGTTTCCACATGAGTTCGGCCTGCAGGGCGCCGGAGCCGGGCACGGACTGCAAGATGGCGAGCGCCTCGCCGGTGCGGCCAAGCTGGTGAAGCGCGATCGCTTCCATTCGCTGGCGCGCCTGAAGCATGGCCGGGGGGAAGATCACATCGGTCGACAAGTGCAGCGCTTCGAGCGCCCTGTCGGGGTGGCCGGCGAGGATCCACAGCCGCGCGACGCGGACTGACACCGGACCCTGCGCGACGTCACGGGCGCGCTCCACCAGCTGATGCTGGAGGAGGTCGGCGGCACGGGCGTAGAGCTGTGCTTCCTGCAATCGGTCGGCGAGTTGCCAGGCGAGCGCATCGCCCGCCGCTCCGTTCGGGCCCAGGTCACGATAGTCCCAGTAAAGGCCCGCAGCGTCGGCTAGGGATACCTTGCTTCCAGGCGTCAGCAGGCCGGCGAGGGTTTCCTGTGCGCTGGCAAGGACGGCCGCGAGACCGCCGCCCGCCGCGCGATAGCGGACGAGCGTTGCGGCGGACGAAAGCTGCGCGGAAGGGTTCCGCAGGCTGGTCGCCAATGCGAAGCGATCGAACAGCGCCTGGCGTTCGATGGCGTCGCCTCGCCAGTGAAAGGTCAAGCGACTGAGACGACCGAGCGCCGGGCTCGCTGCCAGGCGGTGCGTGGCAAGCCCGGCTTCGATGCTGCCGAGCTCGGCGGCGGAGACGATCCGCGGATCGGGGCTGGCCGCCAAACCATTGAAGATCCCAAGCGCCGCCAACCCCTGTCCTTGCGCCAGCAGCGCTCGGGCGCGGAGCAGGCGGGCCTCGGGCAGGTGCTCAGCAACGAAGCGAAGGAGGTCGAGGGCGGCGTCTGGCCGTCCAGCCGCGAGGGCAGCACGGGAGGCGGCGAGGAGGAACGCCGCGCGGTCCGGCACCGCGCGCGCCCGAAGCGCCGGCTTGGCGCAGGACAGTTCCGCGAGGGCGAGTGGCGGCGCGCCCGCCGCCTCGAAAGCGCGCAACCGCCAGGCGCAGGCTTCCGGATTGTGGGCAAGCGCCGGTCCGGACAGCACCGCAGCCGAGTCCGTTCCCCGGCCGAGTTCGGCAAGGGCGCGGCCGCGTGCAAGCTGGAATGCGGCGGAAAGGGCGAGATCGGGCTCGTCGATCTGCATCACCTGGAGCGCAGCCAGTGCAACCTCAGGGCGGCCCTCTGCCAGTGACGAAAGCGCGTATCGCCAGCGGACCTGCTGGCGTTCGGCTGGGCTTGCCACCGCGAGTGCGGCGGTGAGCTTTTCGGCGGGCTCGCGACGCCAGTCGCGAGGATCAGTGATCGCGCTGTCCTGGAGCGAGGGTGCGAGCGCTGCCAGCGGCGCGCCATGAATGACGCTGACGGACAGCAGTAGAGCAGCGACGGTCATCGAAGGAGCAGATCTTGCAGCAGCGGCACCGCAGCGCCACCCGCAACGGCGGCAATCAGGAACAGGACGACCAGCAACCACGAGACCGACGAGACCTTGGCAGCTGCTTCCACTTTTTCAGTCGCCTGAGCATTGATGGGCGGAGCGACCGTAGGACGAGCAGCGCGACCGCCTCCGTCGATCACCCGAAGCTTGGGAATGGCGTCATTGCTCATCATGCGTTCCGTTAAGGATGTCTGCTTCCACTATAGAAAGATTCGCGCGCGTAACGCGGGCGCGAACCTACAATTGCGATCCGGACCCGAACCACTGTGCTTCGTCACCGCCCCTTCATTCTGCCCATTGCGCTTGTCCTGATGGCGGCCAGCAATGGCGCTGCTCCGCCGTCGGACGCGGCCATCAAGCCGCTCGCGCCCATGGCAGTGGCAATCGTGGACAGCGGGCAGATCCAGGGGCAGCTGAAGGTGTCGCTGGCAGTGAGCGGCGCCGATGAAGCGTCGCTCGACCAGAACATCCCGCTGATCCGCGCGGCTGCAATCAGCGCCTTGAGCGAACATGCCCGGCTGCGCGCCGCGCCCTACGCCGCCGTTAACGCAGAGGCGCTGTCGCGCGACCTCGACCAGGCAGTTCGGCAGGCTGTGCCGACCGTAGCCAAGGTCCTGCTGACAAGGGTTCAAGCCCAACCCGCCTGAACTCAGCGCGGTGCCGCGGCGGGAAGCTTCGCCCCTGCCCCGGCTGCCGCATGCTCCTCCCCCGATAGCGCCATCCAGCCCGGCTTGTCGCTGCCCTGACGGGCCATCGCGGTGGTCAGTTGCGCCGCGTTGGTTGGATCCATTGCCGCCAGGATGAGCGCGGTTGAGCGTTCGCGCATCCGCCTGGCGACCTCGACCTGGAGAGTGAGCGCCAAATGCTGAAGCACCTGCGCCGCGGCCTTTGGCTTCATCGCCTGGTAGATGCGGGCAAGCTCGGCATAGCGCTGTTCGTCGCTCGCTTTCGCCGCGGCGGCTTGCGCGGATGGCGAAGGCGGAGCGGTGGGGTTGGTGCCGGAAGCGCGCAGCCGCGCCTCGGCCGCGCGGGCCGCCTGCTCGCGCAGGTCGAGCCCGCGAGCTTTCTGCGCCGCCTGCCGGTCACGGGCGGCGAGATCGTCACCGATCGAGGCACCAAGCCGGGTCGGCTCGGCGGCACCGGTGATCGCATTGGCAAGTGCCGACAGGCCAGCAGTAGCCGCGGTCATCGCCAGAAGAGAGAAGCGGATCTTCATGCTGCCGCCTTTGCCTCGCGCGAGCGGGTCGGCTTGCGCGCAGTCTTGGCCGTTTCCAGCAGCCGGTCCGCGCTGGCGTTAGCGATGCCAATCATCACGGCCAACTCATCACCGATCCGCTCCGCCTCACCCAGGGCGCGCAGCTTGGACGGGGTTTCCTCGGAAAGCAGTCGGCGAAGCTGCTCGAGCACCCGGCAGGCTTCGGTCGTCGCAGTCTCCAGCGCGGCCGCGGTACCGGGAAGGTCTGCCCGGCGGAAACCATCGAGACTTCGCATCATGCGATGGCATTGCACCAGCACAGCCAGGCAGAGGATGACGAGGACCAGGTTGACGGTGGTTGCAATGCTCATGACGCGGAACCCCAGGCAGATGTAAGACGAACGGCCGCGGCGCTGCCCTTGCGACCGATGAGTCCGGCGGCGAGCGGCAGTCCCTCGACGACGAGCGTGAGCGGATCGTCGGGTCCAACGCCAAGCGGAACGACGTCGCCGACCTGCCATTGGCGGACATCGTGATAGGCCAGTTCGCGGTCAGACAGGCGGGCCGCAAGGTCGAGCGGCATGCTCCGCAGTTCGCGCTCGAAATGGCTGGTCCAGCCCGCGTCGCCGCCCGACTTTTCGCCCATGAATCGCTGCAGCAGCTTGTCCCGCACCGGTTCGATGCAGGGATGGGGAAGCAGGACCGTGAAGCGGCCCAACTTGCCTTCGATCTCGACGCCGTAGCTGCACACGGCGGTGGTAGTGGTCGGCCCAACGATGGCCGCGAAGCGAGGGCTGGTCTCGATCCGCTCCACCACCATGCTGATGGCCGCGATCGATCCGAAGGAGGCAGCGAGCTCGTCCAGCGCGAGCTGCATGAGCTTGCCGACCAGCGCCGTCTCGATGGGCGTAAAGGCGCGGCCCTCGATGCGTTGTTGGCGCTCGCCCGATTTGCCGCCGCCAAGCAGGGCATCAACCGACGAGTAGATGAGCGCCGGCTCCACGATGATCACACCGTAGTCGTCCCATTCGGGAATGCGGAATACGCCGAACATCGCCGGCAGCGGCGCATGGTTCATCAGGTCACCGAACCGGCCCGAGCTTACCCCGTCGAGGCTGACATCGATGGTTTCGGAGGTGAGATTGCGCATCGCCGTCGCAAAGCTGCGCAGGACCCGGTCGCAGATGACCTCGAGCATCGGCAGGCGCTCCTGCCGCACCGAGTCATTCTCGATCAGCGCACGCAAGCCGGTTCGGGCGGGCGCGGTCGTTCCGACGTCACCAAACAACGCATCGATGTCGGCCTGGCCGAAGGCACCGCCCTCCCCCGCCAGTGGCGCGGCGGGCGGGTCGGGCAGGTCGAAGTCGTCGTCGGTCATTGCTGCACCAGATCCTGGATAAGGACGTCGCGAACCGACTTGGGTCCGAGCACCGCATTCGCGCGGACCAGCATTTCTTCCTTGATGCGGAAGGTCGCGGCGGAGCCGGCGATGTCTTCGGGCCGAAGTTCACGCAGGAAGGGCTGGAAAGCGTCGATCACCAACGGCAGCGCGGCGGTGATCTCTTCCTTTTTCTTGTCTCCGGGCACCAGCATCAGGTGGACTCGAAGCGTTTTCGCGCCGCCATCGCTGGTACGCAGGTTGACCGTCATTTCCGCCACGTCGACGAGCTCCTCGGCGGTGACCGGTTCGGCTTTCTGATCGTGGCTGGCCGAGGCCGGAGCCCGGAGGAAAAAGAACCAAGCGGCTCCGCCACCGCCGCCAAGCAGCAGCAGTGCCGCGGCAGCGATGATCAGCAGCTTGCTCTTGCCACCCTTTGCGGACGCCGCAACGGCGCTCTCCTCCCCTTCGGCAGTCTCCGTTGCTGCGACCGCTTCCGGCGCTTCCTTGTCCTTGTCGGCAGACGCCACTGGATCCCCCATGAGCAGAAAAGGCGGCGACGCGACCGGATGCGCCGCCACCCGACTATTATAGAGGCGGGACCCGGCAGAACTTGCCTAGCCCGCTTTTCTTGGGGTCGAGCCGCCGATGGACATTTCCAGCTACGTCCTGCTGAGCCACGAACAAGCGCTGCAACGGCGTATGGACGTGGTAGCCAACAACCTCGCCAACGTGTCGACCACCGGTTTCAAACGCGAATTGCCGATGTTCGAGGAAATGGTGAAGCCCAGCGAAGGCGAGGTCCCGCAGGACAGCAAGCCCGTGTCCTACGTGCTCGACCACGGAGCGGTGCATGACAGTCGCGGCGGCGGGTTCAACGCCACCGGCCACCCCCTGGACGTCGCCATCGATGGCCCGGGCTATCTTGGCGTGACGCTGCCTAACGGTGGCACCGCCTACACCCGGGCCGGCAGCCTTGCCGTGCAGGACGACGGAACATTGGTCACGGCGACCGGTCAGCCGGTGCGAGGTGAAGGTGGCGGCGCCATCCGCATCCCACCCGATGCCGCCGGACGGGTCGCGATCCTTACCGATGGCACCGTGAACGGGCCGAGCGGGCCACTGGGGCGGCTGTCTGTCACACGCTTCGGGGATGAAAGCGTGCTCACGGCGCGCGGCGACGGCCTGCTGGACGCCAGGTCACCGGGCAAGGAACTCTCCGCCGCGGACACCAAATTACATTCGGGCGGGCTTGAAGGGAGCAATGTCCAGCCGATCGTCGAGACGACCCAGATGATAGAGGTCCTGAGGGCCTATCAAACCTCGCAACATCTCGCCGATGCCATCGCCGACCTGCGCAAGCGGGCGCTCGATCGGCTCAGTTCCTTCCGCAACTAAGACGCAATCGAAAGACGAGGAACCGCCATGCGCAGCCTGTCCATCGCCGCCACCGGAATGCTTGCCCAGCAGACCAATGTGGATGTCATTTCCAACAATATCGCGAACATGAACACCACCGCCTACAAACGGCAGCGGGCGGAGTTTCAGGACCTGCTCTACGAGCAGGTGCAGCGGCCGGGCGCCTCGACGGGCGGTCAGGAAGCCCGCTCGCCGTCCGGCATCCAGATCGGCGCGGGCGTGCGCACGGGCGGTGTCTATCGTATCGCCGAACAGGGCGCGATGACCAGCACCTCCAACCGCTATGACGTGGCGATCCAGGGCCAGGGATATTTTCAGGTCACCATGCCGAATGGCGAGACCGCTTATACCCGCTCGGGGTCGTTCCAGCTGTCGGACCAGGGCGAGCTCGTCACGGCGGACGGCTACCCCGTGCAGCCAGGGATCACGATCCCCCCGCAAGCGACCGACGTGGTCATCAGTCCGACTGGCAAGGTCCAGGTCAAGCTGGACGGTCAGACCGACATGCAGGACGTCGGCCAGTTGCAGCTGGCGAATTTCGTCAACGAAGCGGGGCTTGAGGCGCAGGGCGGCAACCTGTTCCTGGCGACCTCGGCCAGCGGGCAGCCCAACGTGGCCAGCCCGGGTGATCCGGGCTTCGGCGGACTGCGCCAGGGCTATCTGGAGGCCAGCAACGTCAATCCGGTGAGCGAGATCACCGCGCTGATCACCGCCCAGCGCGCCTATGAGATGAACAGCCGTGTGGTGAAGACAGTGGACGAGATGCTCTCCACCTCGACGCAGATGCGCTGATGCTGGGGCTTGCACTCGCGTTGCTCGGCACGCCGCTGCCGGTGCTGGCGCACGATGTCGCGCGCGGCGATCTGCTCGGCGCGAGCGACTTCGTGCTGGAGGAGCGGCCGGCGCCCATGCTGCCGATCGCCGGACCGGCGCAGATCCTCGGCAGGGAGGCACTGAGAATGCTGCCGGCCGGAACGCTGGTTCGCGCCGCGGACGTAGCCGAGCCGCGGCTGGTGAAGCGTGGCGAGCCGGTCACCATCAGCTTCCGCTCCGGTACCCTGCTGATCCGCGCGCAAGGGCGTGCGCTAGGCGACGGGCGCAGGGGCGACCTGGTGCGGGTGGTCGCGGTACCGACCAGCCGGACGCTGGACGGGATTGTCGTCGGCAGCGGCGCGGTGCGCCTCGGGGGTGAGTGAAGATGCGCAGGATTGGTCTTCTGATTGCGTGTGCGGCGCTTGGCGGCTGCGGCGTTGCGGGTACGATCGCCAGCGTCGGCAGGCCGCCGCGCTTCTCGAAACCGACCGAGGTTCCTGCTCCGGCGATCGAGCCAAGCCTGGCAAGCAGCGGACGAAGCGACCGAGCCGCGCCAGCGCCAGCGCCTCCGCCCGTGGCTGAGCAAACTGCCCCACTGCAGACCGCATCGCTGTTCAGGCCCGGCGCGGCGGGGCTGTTCCGCGACAACCGGGCCTACGCCAAGGGCGATATCCTGACGATCAAGGTGCAGACTACCGACAAGGCCGCGATGGACAATGCCAACACCCGCAATCGGACGGGCAGCGAAACGGCCGGGATCGCCGGGCTACTCGGGCTCGACAAATTGATCGACAAGGTCCTGCCGGGCAAGAACAGCAGCGGATCGGTGACCGGCAGCAGCAAGTCGGGCAGCCAGGGCAGCGGGACCATCGCGCGATCGGAAACGATCAACCTGACCTTGGCGGCTGTCGTGACCGACGTGCTGCCCAACGGCAATCTGATGATCCGCGGACGGCAGGAAATGCGCGTGGACAATGAACTGCGCGAACTGGTGATCACCGGTCTGATCCGCCCGCAGGACATCACCCGCGACAACAGCATCAAGCACACGCAGATCGCCGAAGCGCGAGTGCTCTACGGTGGCCGTGGCCAGCTGACCAGCGCGCAGCAGGCGCGCTGGGGCCAGCAGATCTACGACGCTCTCTTCCCCTTCTGAGACTTGCTCAGGCTTTTTGGAGGTGCTTGCGGCCGAGCAGTTCGGCGATTTGCACGGCGTTCAGCGCCGCGCCCTTGCGGAGATTGTCGCTGACCACCCACAGGCTGAGGCCATTGTCTACCGTCGGGTCCTCGCGGACGCGTGAGACGAAGGTGGCATAATCGCCGACGCACTCGACAGGGGTGACGTAGCCGCCCGGCTCGCGCTTATCGACCAGCATGACGCCCGGAGCCTCACGCAGGATCTCCTGCGCCTGCTGGGCGGAGATTTCGTCCTCGAACTCGACGTTCACCGCTTCCGAGTGGCCGACGAACACCGGCACGCGAACGCAGGTGGCCGTGACCTTGATCTTGGGATCGAGGATCTTCTTGGTCTCGACCACCATCTTCCACTCTTCCTTCGTCGAGCCATCGTCGAGGAAGCTGTCGATTTGCGGAATGACGTTGAAGGCGATCTGCTTGGTGAAATGATGCGGCTCGGCACTGTCGCCGACGAAGATGTTGCGGGACTGGTTGAACAGCTCGTCCATGCCTGCCTTCCCGGCGCCCGACACCGATTGGTAGGTCGCGACCACCACCCGCTTGATGCGGGCGACGTCGTGGAGCGGCTTCAAGGCTACGACCATCTGCGCGGTCGAGCAGTTGGGATTGGCGATGATGTTCTTGGCGCGATAGGCAGTGATCGCCTCCGGGTTCACTTCGGGCACGATCAGCGGGACGTCCGGGTCCATGCGGAAGAAGGAGCTGTTGTCGATCACGGTGCAGCCCGCCGCCGCCGCGCGCGGAGCATGGACCTTGCTAACTTCGGACCCCGCGGCGAACAGCGCGATATCCCAGCCTTCGAAGTCGAAATGCTCGAGGTTGTTGACCTTCAGCGTCTCGCCCGAGTCACCGAAATCGATGATGTCACCCTGGCTGCGCGAGGAGGCGAGCGCCGCCACCTCATCGAGCGGGAACTGCCGCTCGGCTAGGATCTGCAGCATCTCGCGCCCGACACTGCCCGTCGCGCCGACCACGGCGACCCGATAACCCATGCACATTCTCCGCTAGGCCGACGCGCCATCAGGCGGTGGCGTTCCAGGCCGATATGCACACGCCGGCGCGTGGAACAAGGGCGGGCGGCTTACTGCAGAGGCTTGCGCGGAGCGATGATGTCGCGGCGGGCGAGGAAGTCCATCATCCGCTGCCACAGGTCGACCTGAATGTTCGGTCCCGCGAAGCTGTGGGTCTTGCCGGGATAGACCGCCATTTCGAACGGGACCCTGGCCTCCTGCATGGTCGCCATGAAGGCGGTCGAATTGGCGAACAAGACGTTATCGTCGCTCAGCCCATGCACCAGAAGCAGCGGGTCGGCGATCCTGGATGCATCGTGAAGCGCGTCGGAGCGGTCGTAGGCCGCGCGGTCCATCCTGGGATCGCCCATGTAATGCTCGCTGTAATGGGTGTCGTAGAGGTCCCAGCGCGTGACCGGCGCGCCGGCGATCCCGGCGGCGAAAGCGTGCGGCGCGGCCTCCAGCAGCTTCAGGGTCATGTAGCCGCCGTAGGACCAGCCGTGGACGACAACCTTGTCCGGGTCGACGCCCGGTTGCCGCTTGAGCCAGGTAAGGCCGGCGAGCTGGTCTTCGACCTCGACTCCGCCCAGCTTGCGATAGGCGGGCTTCTGGAAGGCGGTGCCCCGCCCCTCCTGCCCGCGGTTGCCGACGACGAAGACGATGAAGCCCTGGCGCACCAGCCACTGGTCGAGCGGGCTGACCCAGCCCTGCTGCACGTCCTGCGCCTGCGGGCCGCCATAGACGCGGAAGAAGACCGGCGCCTTCTGCCCTGCCGCGAGGACCGGACGCAGGATGCGATAGTCGAGCATGGTGGTGCCGTCCGCGGCCGGAAGACGGCCGAACTCAGGCCTCGCGTCGGCTGCCGCATAAGGCGCGTAAGGGTGATTGCCCGTGACGAGGTTCTGCTCGATCCAGGCCAGGCGCTTGCCATTTCCGTTGGAGAGCCAGGTCTGCGAGGGCTGGCCGGGTCCGCTGGCGGTGATCAGCGCCAGGCGGCCGGTCTTGTCCATCTTGACCGAGTTGTTGGTGCCATTGGCGGTCAACTGCACCGGCTGCGCGCGGCGCTTGGCATAGTCGAGGACGTACAGCTGCTTCTCGTAGCTTCGCTCCCGGTTGGCGGTGAAGAAGACGCGGTGGGAGGCCTCGTCGAGGCCGGTTACGCCGTCCAGCACCCAATTACCCCGTGTGAGCTGCTCCGTCCGGCCGTTGTTCCAGCGGTAGAGGTGACGGAAACCTGAGCGTTCGGAGCTGAACAGGAAACCGCCGACCTTGAGCGGCTTCAAGTCCTCGCTGAGGTTGATCCAGGTGTCGGACGTGTCGGCGAACAGCAGGGTCGAGGCGCCGGTGCGGGCGTTCACGCGAAGGTAGTCGAGGCGCTTCTGGTCGCGACTTTCGCGCTGCACGATAAGACCGCTGCCGTCGGGCAGCCAGTCGACGCGGGCGAGGTATACGTCTGGGTTGGTGCCGAGGTCGGCCTTGACCATGGCGCTGCCGTCGGGGTTGACGAGGTAGAGGTCGACGATCGCGTTTGCGGTGCCCGCGCGAGGGTAGCGCTGCTGAACGGTGGTGGTCTTCTCCGCGCCGATCGCCGTGCGGGTGGCCAGCTCAACCGGGCTTTCGTCCACCCGCGCGACGGCGATGCGGTCGTCCTTGGGCGACCACCAATGCCCGCGAAAGCGCTGCAGCTCTTCGCCGGCGATGAATTCGGCCAAGCCCCAGCTCAGCGTGTCGCTGCCCGCCGGGGTGACCTGCTTGTCGGCGCCGCTGGCGACGTCGAGCACGTGCAGTGCCTTGTCACGAACGAAGCTGACGAAGCGGCCTGTCTCACTCACGGTGGAGTCGAGCTCGGGCTCCTTGGTGGTGGTGAGGCGGCGGACATTGCCGTCAAGTCCTGCGAGATAAACGTCGCCGTCCAAGGGCACGATCAGCGACTTCCCGTCGGGCGCCCAGTCGTAGGCGACGATGCCCTTGAGATTACCGATGCGGGCGCGTTCGCGCTGCATCCGTTCTTGTTCGGTCAGCGCGGCGCCGGTGCCGAATTTCGTGCTGTCGACCAGCATTCGAGCGGCGCCGGTGGCGGGATTGATCGCCCACAGGTCGTAGCGCTCGCGGTCGTCGGCGCGGTTGCGCAGCAGGGTCACGAGCTTGCCGTCGGGCGAGAGCTTCGGCAGCCGGGGCACGCTCCCGCCGAGCGAGGGGCTGGCGAACACCCGCTCAAGCGTCAGCGTTTTCGGCTGAATGGCTGTCGTCTGGGGTGCGGGCTGGGCGGCGAGAGCGGCGGCGAGGCCGAGAATGGAAGCATACATCGGGGCATTGGCTAAACGGGTGAGAGAGCGGTAGCAAAGCAAAAAGCGTCCGCTCGGACGTGAGGGGGAGCAAGGCATGCGGCAGCGGTGGATCGTGCTGGCACTGGTGGTGGCGGGTCTCCTGCTCGGCATGGCGGCAATGCGCAGCCTCAGTCAGCCTCCCGCTCTCCGGGCAAGCAATGCGGCTGGGCAGTTCAATGCGCTCAGGGCCAAGGACCGGCTGGCGCGGGTGCTCGGCGATCAGCGTCCGCATCCGGCCGACAGCGCAGCCAGCGACGGCGTGCGCGAGCGGCTGATTGCCGAGCTGCGCTCGATGGGGCTGCAGCCGCGGGTGCAGGATCGGTTCGCCTGCAACGGCCTGTTCAAGCAGCGGGGCGTGGGCTGCGCGCGGGTGCGCAACCTGCTCGTGACCCTGGGACCGGCGACGGGGCAAAAGGCGCTGCTGATCAACTCGCACTACGACAGCGTGCCCGTGGGACCGGGTGCCAGTGACGCAGGCGTCGGTGTGGCGACGATGCTGGAGGTTGCCAGCCTGCTTAAGGACCAGCCGCTCAAGCGCCCTGTCATCCTGCTGTTCAACGAGGGCGAGGAGCTCGGATTAGTCGGCGCGCGCTCCTTCATCGACGCCGATGCCGCCGCCGCGCAGGTGGACAGCCTGATCAACCTGGAGGCGCGCGGCACGACCGGGCCCGTGAACATGTTCGAGACGTCGCTGCCCAATGCCGCCCCCGTGCGCCTGTTCAAGGACACGGTGACGCATCCCGTGGCGAGCAGCCTGGCGGTCAGCGCCTATCGCCAGATCCCCAACTACACCGACGTCAACACGTTTGAAGACCGGCGCTGGCTGACGCTCAACTTCGCGGCCATCGGTAATGAGACACGCTATCATTCGCCGGGCGACGACCTCGCCGCGCAGGATCCCCTCACCCTGCAGCACATGGGCGATCAGGTGCTGAGCGTGGCGATGCAGCTGGCGGGCGCTCCAGCCCCGGCGCAGGCCGAGGGGGAGTGGCTGTTCATGACGGTGCCCGGGCTTGGCCTGGCCGCCATGCCCATGTGGGTTGGGATTCTGGTCGGGACATTTGCTTTCGTCGTCCTGTTCATCGCGACCGTTCGGCGGAGAGGCTGGCTGAGCCTGCCGCTGCTGCTTGCGATCATTGTCGGTGGCGCCGCCGCCGCTTGGCTCGGACTGAGTATCGTCGGCGCCTTCCGGGAGGGTCAGTTCTGGCGCGCGCATCCGGTCTGGAGCGAAACTGCGGTCTATGCAGGGGTGATCGCGGTCGGACTGGGGCTCCTGGCACTAGCCCGCAGGATGGAAGTCGCGCGATTGCGCGTGGTCTATTGGCTGCTGTTCCTGGTGCTCGGCGGGCTGCTGACGCTCGCTGCAAGCGGGGCGCTGATCTACTTCCTGCTGCCGCCAGCCATCATGGCGCTTGGGCTGTTGCTCGGCAGGCTTGGCAAGGGCTGGGAAACGGTTGCCGCGATTGCCGCTGCGGTCGCCTGCTATCTGACGCTGGGTGCCATGCTGGGGCTGTTGCAGGACCTGCTGAACGGTGGACCGCTGTGGCTGTTCGCGATCTTCGGCGCGCTGGTGCTGCTGCCCTGGCTGATCGAGGCCAAGCCGCTTCTGGAGGGTGCGAAGAGGCGGACCGCGATTGGCGTTGCGGTGAGTTTCGCGCTGCTCGCCTGGATGCCGGCGCTGTTCACCCCCGCCTACTCGTCCGACCGGCAGCAGCAATGGACGCTGCAATATGTAGTGGATCCCGCGCGCAAGCAGCCGGCCTGGTCGGTGGTGAACGATCGCAAGGCGCTGCCGGCTGATTGGCGGCGGTTCGGAAATTGGCGCCTGGAGCGGGTCGAAGCGCTCGGGTCCCGGCAGCGCTGGGTTGCGCCAGCACCGGCCGTCGCCGGGATTGTTGCGGCAAATGCCATCCCGCTCGAAACCACACCCGCTCCGGGCGGACGCCGGCTTCGCCTCCGGCTGCAGACGAACGGCGCCGACAGCATGACGCTGAGCGCCGACAAGGGCGCGGCGGTGCTTGGCCTTGGCGTCCCGGGCCAGGTGCGCCCGATCAACGCCAAACAGAGCTCTGGCGCCTTTTGGCTGACCTGCACGGGACGAAGCTGTGACGGACAGGTGGTGGAACTGCTGGTCGGACCGAAGCCGCTGGTGCTGACGGTGCTTGGCACGCGCTGGTCCCTGCCGCCCGCCGCCGCTCCGCTCAAAGCCGCGCAGCCTGCGTTCGCACGGGCGCAGTATCTGCCGGATGCAACAGTGGTGGTGAGCCGGGTGCGGATCTGAACACCGTCGCAGGGTTCCTGCTCACGCACTCACCGCGGGCGGTGAAATGAATGCTCCAATAAGGTCCGCATGACGAACACGAAAAAGGGGTCACAGCCTGGCTGCGACCCCTTCCTTGTTCGTCGAGACGAAAAGCTTAGGCTTCGGTCTTCTCGGCCTGCGGCGCGGCGGCCTGCTTGCCGGCTTCGCGGCGCGGGTCGCGACGCTCGGCGATGCGGGCCGACTTACCGGTGCGGCCACGCAGGTAATAGAGCTTGGCGCGGCGGACAGCGCCGCGGCGCACCACCTCGATCGAGTCGATGGTCGGCGAGTAAAGCGGGAAGACGCGTTCCACGCCTTCGCCGAAGCTGATCTTGCGGACGGTGAAGTTGGAGCCGATGCCCTTGTTCGAGCGGGCGATGCAGACGCCTTCGAAGTTCTGGACACGGGCGCGCTCGCCTTCGATCACCTTGACGCCGACGCGCAGTGTGTCGCCGGGGCGAAATTCGGGAATGGCGCGGGCGGCGGTCAGTTCGTCGATCTGCTCGCGCTCGAGCGTTTGAATCAGGTTCATGGTCTTCAAGCCCTAATCTTCATGCCGCGCACCAGAGGGCGGTGACTGCCGGGCGCCCCCATGGCGCTCGATCAGGTCCGGCCGCCGTAGCCGTGTATCGTCGATTGCCCGGGCGTGGCGCCATGCGGCAATCTTCGCATGATCCCCCGATCGCAGCACTTCGGGGATCGTGCGCCCTTCCCAGTCAACTGGTCGGGTATAATGCGGATATTCGAGGAGCCCCTTTTCGAAGCTCTCTTCCTCACCGCTGGAGGCCGCGCCCATTACGCCGGGAAGCAGCCGAACGCAAGCATCCAGCAGCACCATCGCGCCAAGCTCGCCGCCCGACAGGACATAATCGCCAATCGACACCGGCTCCAGCGGCCGACCCTCGAAGATACGCTCGTCGAACCCCTCGAACCGGCCGCACAGCACGACGGCGCCCTGCCCCGCCGCAAGCTCCCGGACGCGGGCCTGCGTGAGCGGCGCCCCGCGCGGCGTCATGGCGAGCATCGGCCGGCCGTCGGCCACGCTGTCGAGCGCCGCGGCGAGCACATCCGGCTTAAGCACCATCCCGGCCCCGCCCCCGGCCGGAGTGTCGTCGACACTGCGATGCTTGTCCGTCGCGAAGTCACGGATGTTGCGGGCGTCGAGCGACCAGATGCCTTCGCCAAGGGCGCGACCGGCAAGGCTGATGCCAAGCGGGCCAGGGAACATCTCGGGATAAAGCGTCAGGACGGAAGCGCGAAAGGTCATCAGTTGCTGCGGCGATCGTGAAACCAGATCACGACATAGGCGGTGACGAACCCGATGACGAACGGAATGGGCGATAATGCCGCCACCATCATCGATGCCGCTACCAGCATCCCGCAGGCATCGACGCCGCATCGTTCAGCTGGAGTGAGGAGGGTGGACACGATCGCCAACGGCAGGACGGCGAACACCAGGACCGTCAGCGGCAAGGCAGCGACCAGCGCGATCCGCTGATTGGACCGGCGCGGACGGCGATGGACGAGCCACCACGCGATCACCGCCGGCAGAAACACGCACAACGCTAACAAGCCAAGTTCGACCAGCATGGGCATCGTCCTAATCCCCATGCGGCGGAACAACCATCCCCGCCCGCCATTGCCGCCGCATGGACAACAACGCACCGCTCGATTGCCTCATCGTCGGCGGCGGCCCTGCCGGGCTGACCGCCGCCATTTACCTGTCCCGCTTTCACCTCGACGTGATCGTGGTCGACGAAGGCAAGAGCCGGGCGAGCTGGATTCCGTGCAGCCACAACCACGCCGGCTATCCCGAAGGCATCAATGGCAACGAACTGCTCGGGCTGATGCGCGCCCAGGCGCAGAAATATGGCACCCGGATCGAAAGCGGGCGGGTGCACCGGATCGACAAGGATGGTGACCTGTTCACCGCGGATTGGGGCGCCGGGCCGATGCAAGCGCGAAGTGTGCTGCTGGCCACGGGCCTGTCCAACCGCAAGCCGCCGATGGATATGGAGTTGCACGACGACGCGATGGCGCGCGGGCTCATCCGATACTGCCCGATCTGCGATGGCTATGAGGTCACCGACAAGAAGGTCGGAGTGATTGGTTCAGGTAAGAATGGGGTCGGCGAGGCGCTGTTCCTGCGCAGCTACACCGCCGACGTTACGCTGATCGCGCCTGACAAGGCGATGGACCTTGCCGAGGAGGACCGGCGCAAGCTTGAGGAGGCCGGCGTGCGCCTGGTGGATGGACCGGCGGAGGCGATTGGCGTCACCGGCGCTTGCATCACCGTGGACTCGGCCGAAGGGCTGATGACATTCGACAGCATCTATCCGGCGCTCGGGTCGGACACGCATACCCAGCTGGCCGAAATGCTCGGGGCGGAATTGGCTCAGGACGGGTGCGTGCTGTGTGACGAGAAGATGCGCAGCACGGTGGAAGGATTCTACGCGGCAGGCGACGTGGTCCACGGCCTGGACCAGATCAGCCATGCTATGGGCGAAGGCGGCCAGGCGGCGACCACCATTCGCAACGACCTGGCGGCCAAGCGACCGATGCTGCGCCAACCGGCCGTGATGCTAGAGGGGAGCGAGACGGCACGGGAGGAAATCGAAGAGGGAGACTAGGCCAGGAAGACCGGGTCGATCACGACCTTGCCGTCGGTGAGGTCGGCGATGCCGGGCCGAAACGGGACCAGCGCCCGCTTTCCTTCCGCGTCCTCGACCTCGAGCAGGTCGCCGGCGCCGAAGTTCTCGACCGCCGAGACGGCTCCGAGGCTTATCCCTTCACCATCCACGCAGGGCAGGCCGATTAGGTCGGCGTGGTAATATTCGCCGTCCTCGAGCGGCGGCAGTGCGGCGCGATCGACCTCGAGCAGCTGACCACGAAGGGCCTCGGCGGCTTCGCGGCTGCTCACTCCGGACAGGCGAGCAGTTGGCGACTTGTCGGTGCCGCCAGCCCGCTCGAGGCGGTACTCACGATCACCGACGAACACCGCCTTGTGCCCAGCAAGGCTCCCCACACCATCGGTGAAGAGCTTGAGGCGAACCTCGCCGCGGACGCCATGAGCTCCGGCGATCGCGGCGAGGACGACTCTGGTCATTACTCAGCCTTTTCAGCGCCTTCCGCGGGAGCAGCGTCGTCGCTGCCTTCCGCCGGCTCCGGCTGGGTCGGGGCACCCGAACCTTCAGCCTCACCCTCGGCCGCACCTTCGGCTGGCTCGGGCTGGGTCGGAGCGGACTCGTCGGCGGCTGCCGGAGCTTCGGCGGTCGCGGCTTCGGCGGCCGGAGCCTCGGTCACTTCCGGCTCAGCCGGAGCAGCAGCGGCTTCGGCGGCGGCGGTGGCAGCTGCCTCGGCGGCTTCGGCCTGCTTGGTCGCGCGCTCTTCGGCGCGCTCGGTGGCCTTCTCGCCGGGCTTGCCCTTGTTCGGGTTGTTGCGGGCGGCGCGCTCACGAACGCCGGCGGCGTCGAGGAAGCGGGCAACGCGGTCCGACGGCTGGGCGCCGACCTTGAGCCAATGGCTGACGCGCTCGGCGTCGAGCTTCACGCGCTCGGGCGAGTCCTTCGCCAGCAGCGGGTTGTAGGTGCCGAGCTTCTCGATGAAGCGGCCGTCACGCGGGGAGCGGCTGTCGGCCACGACGATGCGGTAATAGGGCCGCTTCTTGGCGCCGCCACGGGCGAGACGAATGGAAAGTGCCATCTTGTCAGTTCCTTGCTGTGAGTTCTTGAGTTACTTCTTGCCAAATCTGTGAGCGCCGGGCGGAAGGCCTCCGGGCATTCCGGGGAGGCCAGGCAGGCCGCCACCGCCAGCACCACCGAGGCCACCGGCTCCGCCGCCCATGAGGCCGCCCATCGCGCCCTCGATGCCGCCCTTGCCGAACATGGCGGCAAGCTTGCCCAGGCCGCCCATCTTCTTCAGGCGCTTCATCATGCCTTCCATTTCCTGGTGCATCTTCAGAAGCTTGTTGACCTCTTGCACGGTCCGGCCGCTGCCCTTGGCGATGCGGATCTTGCGCTTGGCGTTGATCAGCCCGGGAACGGCCCGCTCCTTCGGGGTCATGGACGACAGCAGCGCTTCGAGGTGAACCAGCGCCTTGCCGTCGTTGGCCTTCTCCATCGCGCCCTTCATGCCCTTGAGACCGGGCATCATGCCGGCGAGCGCGCCAAGGCCGCCCATGCGCTCCATTTGCTTGAGCTGCATGCGCAGGTCGTCGAGGTCGAACTTGCCCTTGGCCATCTTGGCCGCGAGCTTCTCGGCGTCCTCGACCTGGATGGTCTCAGCGGCCCGCTCCACCAGGCTGACGACATCGCCCATGCCAAGGATGCGGCCGGCGACCCGCTGCGGGTGGAACGGCTCGATCGCGTCGAGACCCTCGCCGGTACCGGCGAACTTGATCGGCTTGCCGGTGACCGCGCGCATCGACAGCGCCGCACCGCCGCGGGCATCGCCATCCATGCGGGTCAGGATGACGCCCGAGAGCTCAACCTGGCCGGCGAAGCCGCGGGCGACGTTGACCGCATCCTGGCCCGTCAGGCTGTCGACCACGAGCAGCGTCTCGGTCGGGCGCGAGGCGGAGGCGACCGCCTTCATCTCGGCCATCAGGGCATCGTCGACGTGAAGCCGGCCGGCCGTGTCCAGCAGCAGGACATCGTAGCCCTGCAGGCGGGCCGAATTGAGCGCGCGTTCGGCGATCTGCACCGGCGTCTGGCCCGGAACGATCGGCAGCGTGTCGACGCTGGCCTGGCGACCGAGCACGGCCAGCTGCTCCTGCGCGGCCGGACGAGCGACGTCGAGCGACGCCATCAGGACCTTCTTGCGGCCCTTGTCGGTCAGGCGCCTGGCGAGCTTGGCAGTGGTGGTGGTCTTACCGGAGCCCTGCAGGCCGACCATCATGATGACGGCGGGCGGAGCGACATTGACGTTCAGCTCGGCCGTGTCGGGCCCAAGCATATCGACCAGCGCGTCGTGGACGATCTTGACGACCTGCTGGCCCGGAGTGACCGAGCGAAGCACTTCCTGGCCAACCGCCGCTTCGGTCGCCTTGTCGACGAACTCCCGCGCCACGGGCAGCGCGACGTCGGCCTCCAGCAGCGCCACGCGAACTTCGCGCATCGCCGCGCGCACGTCCGCCTCGGTCAGCGCACCGCGCCCCCTCAGCCGGTCGAAAACGCCGGAAAGCCGATCGCTCAGCGTGTCGAACATCACTCAAACTCCCAAGCGCCAAGCCAAAAACGCCGGCGGGCGAAACCTCGCCGGCCAGCGTGTCCCGAAGGACGCTTGGTGCTATATCTGTCGAAACGACTTGGCGCCCTTACGGCAGGTGGGCTGGAGGGTCAAGAATGACAAGGAATTGACCCGGATCAACGCGGTGCGCTCACCTGGGCGCGATGAAGGTGCGTGAAGGAGACCTGCGGTGAAGACCATCCTGTGCCACATCAGCGACGAAGCCTCGATCGACCAGCGGGTGCAAAGCGCCTTGGCCGTCGCGCGCTGTTTCGGAGGGCATGTCCGCTTCCTGCAGATCATGCCGTACGACGCATTCGTCGCGGCCGACGGCTTCGGCGGAATCTACGTCCTCAATGACCTGATCAAGGCCGTCGAAGAACAGCAGGAGGCCACCTCCGACCGGCTGGAGCGCGAGATGGCTCGCGAGGACGTGAGCTGGGATGTGAAGCGCGCCACCGGCTCGATCGCGCATACGATCGCCAGCTACGCGGCCTTGGCCGACCTGGTGGTCACCGGGCGCGTCCCCCGCGGCACACCCGATGCGATCAGTTCCGGCAACCTGCCCGATATCGTCCAGAAGACCCGCACCCCCGTGCTGGTGCCGGCAGCGGACTCCAAGGTCATCGACCCCACCGCTCCAGCGCTCATCGCCTGGGACCGCAGTTTCGAAGCCGCCGCGGCGATCAAGCAGGCGCTGCCGCTGCTGCGCATGGCCTCCGCCGTGCATGTCGCCACGGTCAGCAACGAACCACACGAACCCGGCAGCTTCCCTGCAACGGCGGTGCTGGAATATCTGTCCCGGCACGGGGTCCATGCGGAATTGCGCGAAGTCCGGCGCGGCGGTGACGATCCTGCCCTTCTGCTGGTCGGCACGGCTCATGACGTCGGCGCCCGGCTGGTCGTGGCCGGTGCCTACCACCACAACCGGATCGGCGAGTTCTGGATGGGCGGGGTGACCCGCACCTTGCTTGGTGATTGCCCGTTGTCGCTGCTGCTCGCCCGTTAGGGCTTGCGGGGGCCGCGCGGCTTGCCGGTCGGCGCTCCGCCGCGCGGGCGATCACCTCGCGGAGGGCCGCCCGGACCTGAAGGACGGCCTGCGCCACCGGGGCGCGGACCACCCGGGCGCGGACCACGGGGGTTGCGGCCGCCCCGGTCCACCAGTTCGCCGTGCCGCGGCGCCGGCCGTGCTGGTGTGAGATCGCGCGGCGCGACCGAGTAGCCTTCCTTCAGCAGCTGCGTGAAGGCCGTGCGCGTGCTGGCGGCGATCGCGTCCTGAAGTTCCTTGGGCAGGTCGGCGAAGGTCACGTTGTTGTGGATCGCCTGCACCTGCCGCAGCAGGTTGTTCGGAAGGCCGCCACTGGCGTCCTTGAGCGCCGCAATGGCGTCGAGCACCGCGGAAAAGATCACGGACTGCATCACGTCGTTAGCGGCTCTGGGCATTGCCCTGAAACTCCTGGCAGGTGGACTAAGGTTCCGCGCGTCCCTAAGTCGCCCGGAGCAATGACGCGCCCCTTCCACAAGATGCACGGTCTCGGCAACGACTTCGTCATTCTCGATGGCCGAAGCGAGCCGCTGACGATGAGCCCGGCGCTGGCGAAGGCGCTTGCGGACCGCCGGTTCGGGATCGGCTGCGACCAATTGATCGTGCTGGAAGCGAGCAGCCAGGCCGACGTGCGGATGCGCATCTGGAATCATGACGGCGGCGAAGTCCAGAGTTGTGGCAACGCCAGCCGCTGCGTCGTGGCACTGACCGGGGCGAGCAGCATCGAGACCGCCGGCGGAGTGATCCACGGCGGGTCTCTGGATGGTCAGGTGCAGGTCGATCTGGTTGAGCCGAGGTTCGCCTGGGACGAGATTCCCATCACTTACCCGATGGACACGGCGGCGGTGCCGATGGGCTGGGGCCCGCTGGAAAAGCCGATGGCGGTAAACGTCGGCAATCCGCATCTGATTTTCTTCGTTGATGATCTGGCGTCGATTGACCTTGGCCGCCTCGGCCCGAGCATCGAGCATGACCCCGCTTTTCCAGAGCGGATCAATGTCAACGTCGCCGAGGTGAAGGACGGGGCGATCACCCTGCGCACCTGGGAACGGGGCGCGGGCCTGACGCTCGCCTGCGGCACCGGCGCCTGCGCGACGGCGGTGGCGGCCATCAAGTCGAAGCGAGTGACCTCGCCGGTCAAGGTGACCATGCCGGGCGGCACGTTGACGGTGTCGTGGACTCCGGGAGAGCCCGTCAGGATGATCGGCGACGCCACCTACGTCTTCAAGGGCGAGATCGAGCTGGAGCGGTTCGGAGCATGAGCGTCGAGACGATCACGCTCGGCTGCCGGCTGAACTTCGCCGAAAGCGAGACGCTGAAGATGAGTGCGGCGCCCGGCACCGTGATCGTGAACAGCTGCGCGGTCACGAACGAGGCAGTCCGCCAAACACGGCAGGCGATCCGACGCGCCCGGCGCGATCGTCCGTCTGCGCGCATCATTGCAACGGGCTGTGCCGTGCAGCTCGATCCGCAGGCATTCCGGGCCATGCCGGAGGTCGACGAAGTCCGGCTGCGCGATTTCGCGGCGCCTGCGGTCACGGCGGGATTCCGCCAGCGGGTGCGCAGCTTCGTGGCGGTGCAGACCGGGTGCGATCATCGCTGTACCTTCTGCACCATCTGGCAGGCGCGCGGGCCGAGCGTCACCCTGCCCTACCCGGCCGTGCGTGACGCGGTCGCTCGAGAGCTCGACCTTGGCGCAGCGGAGATCGTGCTGACCGGCGTCGACATCACCGCCGTCGAGGGTGGGCTTGGGCGGCTCTGCGAGCGGCTGCTGGCCGACCTTCCCCAGCTCAAGCGGTTGCGGCTGTCGAGCCTCGACAGCATGGAAGTGGACGAGGCGCTGCTTGCCTTATTCGCGGGCGAGCAGCGGCTGATGCCGCATGTGCATCTGTCGCTGCAGCATGGCGACGACCTGATTCTCAAGCGGATGAAGCGACGGCACCTGCGCGCTGATGCGGTGCGTCTGGTTCAGCGTTTGAAGAAGGTCCGTCCGGACCTCACCATTGGCGCAGACCTGATCGCCGGCTTTCCCACCGAGAGTGAGGAAGCGGCCCGGAACAGCCTCACGTTGCTGGACGAATGCGACATCGTCGCCGCCCACATTTTCCCTTTTTCTCCGCGCCCGAACACGCCCGCAGCACGCATGCCGCAGCTTGCGCCCGAGGTGATCAAGGCTCGCTCTGCACGGCTTCGGGCGGCTGCGGCGGAGCGGCGCGGGGCGTGGCTCAACAGTCTCGTCGGCACTCTCCAGCCTGCGTTGATCGAAAATGGCGAGAAGGGCCACACGGATAATTTCGCGCCGCTGTTTGTCGCCGGCTCGGGTCGCAGTCACCAGGGCACAGTTCGCATCACCGGCCGCACGGCTGATCACTTACTCGGGACTTTTGAATGAGTTGGGTCGAACGCCTCGCAGGCGGTTTCAAGAAGACGGCAGACCGGCTGGGCGACAATCTGTCAGGCCTGACCAGCAAGGCCGCGCTAGACACGTCGACGCTGGACGACATCGAGGAGGCGCTGATCGCCTCCGACCTTGGGCCGGAAGCCTCCAAGCGCATCCGTAACGCCATTGCGGCTCGGCGGTTCGAGCAGTTGGACGAGCGGGGCTTGCGCACCATCCTGGCCGAGGAGATCGAAGCGATCCTCAAGCCCGTCGCGAAGCCGCTGGACGTGTGGGGCTTTCCGCGCCCGCACGTCATCCTGGTGATCGGGGTGAACGGCAGCGGCAAGACGACGACCATCGGCAAGCTCGGCCACCTGCTCAAGGAGCAGGATTATGGCGTGATGCTGGCGGCGGGTGACACCTTCCGGGCGGCCGCGATCGAGCAGCTCCGCATCTGGGGCGAGCGCATCGGTGCGCCGGTGATCGCAGGCAAGGAAGGCGGCGACGCTGCCGGGATCGTCTATGACGCGGTCAAGCAGGCGACCGGGACAGGCATTGACGCGCTGATCGTCGACACCGCCGGGCGGCTGCAGAACAAGACCCACCTGATGGAGGAGCTCTCCAAGGTTCGCCGGGTCCTTGGGCGGCTGAACCCGGAAGCGCCACACGACGTGGTGCTGGTCCTCGATGCGACCACTGGGCAGAATGCGATCAATCAGATCGAGGTGTTCCGCGATCTGGCCGGAGTGACGGGCCTGGTGATGACAAAGCTGGACGGAACCGCTCGCGGTGGTGTGCTGGTCGGGGCGGCGGAGAAGTTCGGACTGCCGATCCACGCCATTGGCGTTGGCGAAGGGGTCGAGGATCTCCGCCCGTTTGATCCCCGCGCGGTCGCTCGCGCCATTGCAGGAATTTACGAATGAGCGAGGCTGCCAAGGCCGAACCCCAGGGCGCTTCCAAGCTGTTGATCGACCTGGGGCCGCTGCTGGTCTTCTTTCTGGTCAACTTCTTTGCGCCGGTCGATCCGCTGGTGAAGATCTTCGTCGCGACGGGTGCCTTCATGGTCGCGATGGTGGCCGCGATGATCTATTCGGCCATTCGCTTCCGCTCCATCTCGCCATTGCTATGGTTCTCGGGCGTCACGGTGGTGATCCTTGGCGGCCTGACCATCTGGCTGCACGACGAAACCTTCATCAAGATGAAGCCGACGCTCTATTACCTGCTGGTAGCAGGCTTGCTCGGGTTCGGCCTGTGGTCGGGACGGCCTTTGCTGAAGCTGGTTCTGGGCAGCGCTTACCCGGGCCTGGATGCCGAGGGCTGGCGCAAGCTGACCCGCAACTGGGCGTACTTCTTCCTTGCCATGGCAGTTCTGAACGAGGCCGTGTGGCGGCACAGCACAACGAATTTCTGGGTCGGCTTCAAGCTGTGGGGCGCCATCCCCCTCACCTTCCTGTTTGCGGCGCTGAATGTCCCGATGCTCCTCCGGCACGGGCTCAACAATGAAGCGGCCGAGCCGATCGAAGCGGGACCTGTCGAATGAGTGAGTTCGCCCTATCCATTCGCGGGCTGCGCAAGGCTTATGCCAGCGGCACCGAGGCGCTGAAAGCAGTCAACCTCGACATCCAGCATGGCGAGATCTTCGCCCTGCTGGGGCCAAATGGTGCGGGCAAGACGACGCTCATCTCCATCGTCTGCGGACTGGTGACCGCCACCAGCGGAACCGTGCTGGTCGACGGCAAGCATTGGCAGGACGCTTATCGCCATGCGCGGACCCGGATCGGACTGGTGCCACAGGAGCTCAATACCGACCAGTTCGAGCCGGTGTGGAACACGGTCGCCTTCAGTCGCGAGTTGTTCGGCAAGCCCAAGAATGACGCCAAGATCGAGGAGATCCTGCGTGCACTGACCCTCTGGGACAAGCGCAAGACCATCCTGCGGGAGCTGTCCGGAGGGATGAAGCGGCGCGTGATGATTGCCAAGGCGCTGGCGCACGAGCCCGACATCCTGTTTCTCGACGAGCCGACGGCCGGTGTGGACGTGGAGCTGCGCAAGGAGATGTGGGCGATGGTCCGCACCCTTCGCGAGAGGGGCGTCACCATCATCCTGACGACCCACTACATCGAGGAGGCCGAGGAAATGGCCGACCGTGTAGGCGTGATCAATCGTGGCGAGCTCATCCTGGTCGAGGACAAGAATGAGTTGATGAAGAAGCTTGGCCGGAAGGAGCTGCACCTGCAGTTGCCAGAGCCGCTGGAGGCAGTGCCGACGGCGCTGTCCGACTGGGGATTGCAGCTGAGCGATGATGGCAAGCAGCTGACCTATGTGTTCGACGGGAAAGCAGAACGGACGGGAATCCCTTCGCTGCTATCGGCGATGCGAGACGCTGGCGTTCCCTTCAAGGACCTCGACACCAAAAGCAGCAGCCTGGAGGATATCTTCGTCGGGTTGATCCATGAGGGGAATAGCCGGCCATGAACCTTCGGGGCGCCTGGGCAATCTACAAGTTCGAGATGCACCGTTTCCGGCGAACACTGTGGACGGGTCTTGCAGTGCCGGTGATCACCACCAGCCTTTATTTCATCGTCTTCGGCTCGGCGATCGGCAGCCGCATGACGGAGATTGGCGGGGTTCCCTACGGTGCCTTCATCGTGCCGGGCCTGATGATGCTCAGCCTGTTCACCGAAAGCATCTTCAACGCGAGCTTCGGCATCCACATGCCGCGCTTCACCGGGACCATCTACGAGATCCTTTCGGCGCCATTGTCGGCGTTCGAGACGGTGCTGGGCTATGTCGGCGCGGCCGCGACCAAGGCGATGAGCGTGGCGCTGGTGATCTTCCTGACCGCCCACCTGTTCGTCCCCGTGATCGTCATTCACCCGATCTACGCGCTGCTGTTTCTGGCGCTGGTCGCCTTCACCTTCTGCATGTTCGGCTTCATCATCGGCATCTGGGCCAAGGGGTTCGAGCAGCTGCAGGTCATCCCGCTGCTGGTCGTGACGCCGCTGACCTTTCTGGGCGGTGCCTTCTACTCGATCGACATGCTTCCGCCGGCCTGGCGGCAGATCACCCTGTTCAATCCAGTGGTGTATCTGATCAACGGCTTCCGCTGGACCTTCTTCGGAACGGCCGATGTGTCGTTCGGGACCGCGCTGGCCGCAACCGCCGCCTTCGCGGCGGTGTGCCTGGGCGGGATCTGGTGGATTTTCCGGACGGGTTACCGCCTGAAAGCGTGACCTCCTCCGAAGAGGAGGCCACGCTGAAGCTCAGATCTCGGCGAAGCGCTGCTGGACCTTGTCCCAGTTCACCACATTCCACCACGCCTTCAGATAGTCTGCGCGGCGGTTCTGATAGGTGAGGTAATAAGCGTGTTCCCACACGTCGTTACCAAGGATCGGCGTGCCCTTGCGCTCGGCCAGGTCCATCAGCGGGTTGTCCTGGTTCGGGGTGGACACGATGTCGACGCCCTCGCCCGGCACCGCGATCAGCCACACCCAGCCTGAGCCGAAGCGACCAAGACCGGCCGTGTTGAACTGCTCCTGCAGCTGCTCGATGCCGCCGAATTTGGAGTTGATCGCGTCCGCCAGCGCGCCCTGCGGTCCACTGCCGTTGCCCGGGCCCATGATGTCCCAGAAGAAGGTGTGGTTCCAGTGGCCGCCGCCGTTGTTGCGCACGACGGGCGGCGCCGAGCCGGCGTTCTTGACGATCTCGTCGAGGCTCTTGCCCTGCAGGTTCGGGTCGGCGTCGACCGCCTTGTTCAGATTGTCGACATAGGCCTGGTGATGCTTGTCGTGATGCAGGCGCATGGTCTGCGCGTCGATGTACGGCTCCAGCGCTTCATAGGCGTAGGGCAGCGGGGCGACTTCGAAGGCCATGAGCTCATCTCCTGTTTGGTGATGCGGGCCATGTGGTTCGCTGTGGTGGGCAAGTCAACGACGCGACGGTGACGTCAGGCCGCCTCGCCTTCCAGCAGCTTGTGACGCTTCAGCGCATGGCGAAGCTGGTCATAGCTCAGCGACAAGGCAGCGGCGGTGGCGCGCTGGTTGTAGCGGTTGGTGCGAAGAGCTTCCTCGAGGAGAGCGCGTTCATAGCTCATGACCGCGCCGCGGAAATCGTTGGTGACCGCGGAGGGTGCGGCCGCCGCGACCGGTGCTTCGGGTGGGGCGTCCGAGGATGGCGCAGCGCTGGCCGGCGCCGCTGCGACGGGTGCCGCCGCCGCAACCGGTGCCATTGGCCCCTGTCCTGGCGCCCAGGGTGAGGCAAAGGGATCGAATTGAACCGATGCGATCGGCCGTTCGGGGTCCTCCCAGCGGTAGACGGCACGCTCCACCACGTTGCGCAGTTCGCGGACGTTACCCGGCCAGGGATAACGCTCGAGTTCCGCCTGGGCGCCCGGCGCGAAGCCCGGCCAGCCCGGCCAGTCGAGTTCCACCGCCATGCGCCGGCCGAAATGCTCGGCGAGCAGCGGCACGTCGCCTTGCCGCAGCCGTAGCGGCGGCAGGGTGATGACCTCGAAACTCAAGCGGTCGAGCAGGTCGGCACGGAAGCGCCCTTCGTCCACCAGGCGCGGCAGGTGCTCGTTGGTGGCGGCGACGATGCGAACATCGACCTTGACCGGCTTGGACGCACCGATGCGCGTGATTTCGCCATATTCGACGGCGCGAAGGAGCCGGTCTTGCGCTGGCGAGCTCAGGGTCGCGAGTTCGTCAAGGAACAGGGTTCCGCCGTCAGCCTCCTCGAAGCGGCCGTGGCGGGTCTTTGCAGCCCCGGTGAAGCTGCCCGCCTCGTGGCCGAACAGCTCGGCCTCGATGAGGTTTTCTGGAAGCGCGGCGCAGTTCATGGTGACCAGCGGCCCCGCCCAGCGCGACGACAGGTGATGAAGACGCTCGGCAATCAACTCCTTGCCCGTGCCGCGTTCGCCTATCACAAGGACGGGACGGTTGAGCGGCGCGGCACGGCTGGCCCGCTCGACCGCGTCGAGGAAGGCGAGGCTGGAGCCTATGAAATTTTGCGTCCGCTGCACCCCATCAGTTGGTGTATTTCACGCAAGCTTGGCAAGCCATTTCAACTCCGCCAGCCTCCCGTTGGTAGACGAGTTTGGCGGTTCTGCCGATTTGTCGAAATTGGCACGGACTCTGCATAGTATTGGGCATGACAGGGCCACGCTGGCTTCACGAGGGTAGTCGATGAGCATCTTTTCCCGCACCAGGGACATCATGGCAGCCAATTTCGCCGAGCTGCTCGACCGGGCTGAAGACCCCGGGCGGATGATCCGCATGATCATTCTCGAAATGGAAGAAACGCTGGTCGAGGTTCGCGCCACGGCCGCTCGTTGTATCGCGGACGCCAAGGAAATGCGCCGCGCGATGGTTCGGCTGGACGGGCTTCGCGACGGCTGGACGGAGAAGGCCGAACTGGCGCTGAGCAAGGGCCGCGAGGACCTGGCCAAGGCCGCCCTGGTCGAGCGCCAGAAGGCCGCCGACATGTCCAAGGGCCTCGAGGAAGAGATCACGGTCGTGGAAGACACGCTCAAGGGCTATGAGGCGGACATCGCCAAGCTCCAGGGCAAGCTGCGCGAGGCGCGCGCCCGGCAGAACAGCATCTCCACCCGGATCGAGAGCGCGGTCACTCGCGCCCGTGCGCGCGAGCTGCTGAACGGCAGCCGGACCGAGGACGCGTTCAGCCGTTTCGAGTTGCTCGAGCGCCGCGCCGACTTCGCCGAGGGGCGCGCGGAGGCGCTGGGGATGACCGGGCCGAAGAGCCTGGAAGAGGAAATTGCCGACCTCAAGGCCGAGGACGCGGTCGACGCGGAACTCGAGGCACTGAAGGCGCGGCTTGCGGGTAAGGGGAATTAAGCCGTGGACGAAAGCATCATCATCGCACCAATCGTGGTGGCGATCCTGTTCCTGGGCCTGCCGTGGCTCATCTTTCACTATGTCACCAGGTGGAAGACCGCCGCAACGCTGACAGGCTCGGACGAGCAGTTGCTCGACCAGCTCCACGAAACGGCGCGTCGACTGGATGATCGGCTGTGCTCGATCGAGCGGATCATGGCCGCCGACAATCCCGATTGGAAGCAGCAGTGCGCGCCCGATGCGCCGCGCCTGACCTCGACCTCGGATGAGCTTGATCTCGACGCGGAGCTCGCGCGCCTCTCGGCTCGCAGCCGCGCCAAGGAGGTACGCTGATGGCCACGCAGCCACCAAGCCGCACGAAGTTCTACCGCGACAAACGCAACGGCAAGGTTCTTGGCGTCTGCGCGGGGATTGCGGACTATACGGGGTTCGACGTCACGCTGATCCGCATCATGCTGGTGCTGGCCATCTTCATGGGGCCGGGCGCCGGGCTGCTGCCGGTCTACTTCATCGTCGGCTGGCTGGCGTCCGACAAGCCGCGGGAGCTGGCTTACGACAGCGCCGATGAACGCCGTTTCTGGCAGGGCGTCCGTCAGTCGCCGGCCCGCACGACGCGCGACATTCACGCAAGCTTCCGCGCCATCGACCGGCGCCTGGCGGACGTGGAGAGCTACGTGCTCAGCAACAATCGCAGCCTGGCCAACGAGATTGAGCAGCTGCGCTAACCACGGACAAACAGGGGAGTTCGTCCAATGGATCCGGAAGTCATCGCGGTGTTCGGCTTTCTTACGAAGGTCCTGCCGATGGTCGTTGTCATCGTCGCGGTCAGCGTCGGGGGATCGCTTCTTCACACCTGGCTGAAGGTGAAGAACGGCTATCCGCTAACCAGCAGTTGGGGCCTTCCGCTGCATCCGAAGAAGGATGAGGAGTCGGCCGAGCGTATTCGCCTGCTGACCTCGGAAAACGCACAGCTGCGCGCTGAAGTCGGGGCGATCAAGGATCGGCTGGTGACGGTGGAGCGGATCGTCACAGACGACAGCAGCCGTCTCGCCAAGGAAATCGACAGCCTTCACCTCACGCGGAACTGAGCGCCATGCAGAACCTCGGCCTGTTAGTGCCCATTCTGGCGATCCTGCTCGGGCCGCTCATGTACTGGATGCACATCAAGGAAAAAAAGATCAGCATTACCAGCGACTTGGCCGCGCAAAAGGCAGCTCAGGATGCCGCCCGAATGACTGCGCTTGAGGAGCGATTGAAGGTCGTCGAGCAGATTGTCACCGATGGCGGCTACGAGACTGCCGCGCAGATCGAAGCGCTGCGCAAGCCGAGCCTGACACAAGGAAGCAAGCTCAATGCATGATCATATTGCCAGCTGGATCTGGGTGCTGATCCCTCTCGCCGCCATCGGCATCGCGCCGTTCAAGATGTGGCTGCGGGTCAAGGAGCGGCAGCTTGATGGTCAGTCGAGCCTCGCAGCCGAGAAAGCGGCGCAATATGCGAGCCGGGTGAACGAGCTGGAGCAGCGCGTACGCGTGCTCGAGCGGATCATGACCGACGGCGGGGTCCAGACCGCCGCGCAGATCGAGGCGCTGCGTGACGTGCCCGCCTCCAGTCCCCTCACCGAAAGAGTCCGATGAACGCTCCCGAATTCATACTCGCCATCATCGTCATCACCGGCATCTTCAGCATCATCCGCGCTCGAATGGGCTTGCAGACGATGCACTCTCGCTGGCGCGATCGGCGTAACGGCTTCGTCGATGATCAGTCGGAGCGGCCCAATGCGGAGGCCGCCCGCCTGACTGAAGAAGTCCGTCAGCTGAAGGAGCGCATCCAGGTGCTCGAGCGGATTACGGTCGACAAGGAAAACAGCCTGGCTCGCCAGATCGACGAACTGCGCGACCGCTAATCAACAGGGGAAATACCAATGATGGTTCCGCAAGAAGAATTCATCGCCGCGATGATCTGCGCCATGTTCTTCGGCGCCTGCACCTTCCTGCTGGTTATTCGTACCTGGCTGCTGAAGCGGAAGATCAGAAAGTTGCAGCGGGTACAGCTCCAACAACCGAATCACGCGCCTGCCCCACCGCTGCCGCCGCTTGCGTCCCCGGTCTCTGCGCTGCAGCCGCAGCCCGATCCGCAGATCGCCGACCTCAAGGAGAGGATCAAGGTGCTGGAGCGGATCACGGTCGAGAAGGAAGGCACCCTCGCCCGCGAATTCGAGCGCCTTCGCGAGCGGCCTTGACGCGGTCTTGCGATGACGCCGTGAGCTGAAGATCTTCCCCGGCGCGCGTCGTTCGCCGGACCCATTCAATCAGGGCGAACTAACGCTCGCTCGGAGATCCCGCCGGAACGCTGGTCGTGGTCGTCGGAGCGTAGACGGGCGCGTTCCCGGAAGGCGTCGTGGGCGCACCGACATGGTGCACGACGTGCGGGGTCACGAGGAGATACAGCTCCGTCTTGGTGCTGCTCGTGCGATCGGTGCGGAACGCATGGCCGAGCAGCGGGATGTCGCCGAGCAGCGGAATCTTGCGCCTGTTCGAGATGTTCTCATCCTGCGTCAGTCTTCCGATCACGAAGGAGTCGCCGTTGCGAACGGTTCGGCGGATTAGGCGCTGTGCTCGTTCTTAAGAGCCCACGACGCGTTTTTTTCCTGAAAGCCACATGATCCAGGCTCTTCGAAGAGCCAGGCACCAGGATTGGTAGCGGAGGAGGGACTTGAACCCCCGACACGCGGATTATGATTCCGCTGCTCTAACCAGCTGAGCTACTCCGCCCCAGTGCGCTGAGGCTGCCGCCGAACGGCGCTGCGGGCGGGCATATAAGCGGGCACCCCCAGCCGGTCAACGCGCCTTTCCCTGCAATCAATAGACGCCCGGGATCAGGCGATAGCGGACCTTGGCGGCGTATTCGGCATAGGCCGGATCCTGCATCAGCCACTTCTCTTCCTCGCGGATGCGGAGCAGCTGGAAGGTCCAGGTGAGCAGGTACATAAAGGCGTTGATCAGGTTGGGATAGACCAGCATGAAACCGACGTGGGTGATGGCATAGCCCATGTACATCGGGTGCCGGATGAAGGCGTACACCCCGCCCCGGCGAACCCCGCGGTTGGCGGCAATCATGCCGAAGCTGCGATTGAGGCTGAGCTTGGCGCCAAGGCTCATCGCGAAGCCGACCCACATCAGCACCTTGCCCGCTTCAATGTAGGGAGGCATGTCGGGTGCCCGGACGAACAGCGGGATGAAGGTGCCGACGAGCGCCACGAAGATCGTCCAGGGGTGGCCGGCCATCGGTCCGGGGCGGCGGATCAAAAGCAGGCCGACGGTGAGCATCTCGCCCAGGATCAGCCCAAGGATCCAGGGATCCTGCTCCAGCGCGTGGGAAAAGCGCATCAGGAAGGGTGCGGCGGCCAGGATCAGGCAAACCCGCTCGGCGATATCGAGCCCTACCCGAAACTGATGCCCGCGCCCGCGCCCGGCGATGGGGGTCGCTTCCGCCGTCTTTGCTGTCATTTGCCTCCTCTCGCATGCGAATGGTTACCGCCGGGTTTAGTCGGTTCGTGACGGCGGCGGAACCGGGCCGTCCTGATTATTGTTCAGGCCGCAATAGGAGGAACATTGAATGGACCCGCTGACGCCTTTGGACACCTTGTGCCGCATCATTCTGCGGGCGCGCGAATATGAGGCGCAAACTCCGAGCGATTATGACGAGGGTGAAGGCGCGGACAACGTCGACGATGAGGAAGAAGGCGCCCTCTCGGTGCTCGACGACGACATGAACGATGGCATTGAGGAAGAACTGCAGGCAGCGTTCGACGACCTGGGCGAGGACCAGCTGGCCGAGGTGCTCGCCTTCTGCTGGGTCGGCCAGGGCACCTACGATACGGGTGACTGGGACGAGGCCTATGATGAGGCACTGACCGAGGTGCGAGCCAAGTCGGCGATCGAATCGCTGATGGAAATGCCGATGCTGGCGAGCGTGCTGGAAAGCGGGATGGCCGCGTTTGAGCTGACCTGCGAGGGGGTTGGTGACCTGAGCTAGGGTCAGCCCTTGAAGTTGGTCACCAGCAGTCTTTCCCACGGTCCGCCGAGGTAGCGGTGAAGGCCCAACCCGGCGATGCGCAGCGGGCGCTGCTCAAAGTTCGCGGCAAGCGCTTCCAGCAAGCGCTTGGCGTCCTTGGGCTCAGCCTTGTTCATGATCGTCACGTGGGGCCGCCACCCCTGCCCGTCCTGCGCGGTCAGCAGCCCGTGGAAATGCTGTGCGATGTCGCGGCGGATGGCTTCGAGCTCGTCCGAGACGATGCGATAGGCAACGCCGCGGCCAAGGTTCATCAGCCCAGCCACGGTAGCGCGCGGCGCCTTCCCGACGGCATGCTTCTTGAGCTCACGCCGCGCCTCCTCTTCGCATGAGGGCGGGAGCGCGTGAAACATGGTGAGGTGGGCGGCCAGCTGGTTGCGCTCCGGTGGAAAGAAGCGCTTCCGCTCGCCGTCCAGCCACGCGAAATCGGCGGCGCCGAGTTCAGCAGTGACGATCAACGCGCCGCTCACCTCCCCGGCCAGTCATTCTTGGTGAGCTCGGGCAGGCGGTCGAAGGCGGGCTGGTCGAAGGGGACGGACACGTCTCCATCCTGAATGTGCGCGTCCTTCCACTCAACCCGTCGAAAGGTCTCACCCAGCCCGGCGACCCCGCCTTGTGCGACCACCAGATAATTGAGCCGGCCCGAACCGCAGCCGATCATGGCATCGACGCAGCTGCCGAGTTGCTCACCGCCGCTGCTTTTCAACTTGGCCGATGCCAGCGATGAGGCCGGAAAGAGCGTCTCGCCCGGCATGTCGGCGCTCTTCTCTGCAGCCGCCGCAGCGCCGTCCTCGACCTTCGCCTGGCGGCCGAGCCAGCGGTAGACTCCGAACAGATTGAGCAGGGTCATGACGACGTTGGTCCACATCAGGGCCGGCTGGCCCGTGAGCAGGCCGGTCGTGAACCAGGCGATCGAGCCAATCGTGAAGATGATGAAGCCGTAGCCGGTGATCCGGCTGCCGAGATTGGAGGCGGTGAGGCAGGCGGCGAGAATGGTGGTGCCGGTCGCGACCCAGGAGGCAAGTTGATCCATGACAGGCGCAATGCTTCGCGCGGCTGCCCGGTTGCGTCAGATCTCCACCTGACTGCCCAGCTCCACCACCCGATTGGTGGGGAGCTTGAAGAACTCCATCGCGCTTTCGGCGTTGCGGAGCATCCAGCTGAACAGCTTCTCGCGCCAGATTGCCATGCCCGGCCGGGATGAGGCGATCAGGGTCTGGCGGGCAAGGAAGAAGCTGGTGTCCATCATCTTGGCCTTGGGACCGCAGCCCTGAAGCTTCTGCAGGTCGGCGGGCACGTCGATGTCTTCCATGAAGCCGTAACGCAGCATGATGCGGAAAAAGCCGGCGCCGTAATCCTCGTGGCTCAAGCGCTTGTCGGAAGTGACGAACGGCACGTCCTCGATCCGCACCGTCAGCAGCATGACCCGCTCGTGCAGCACCTTGTTGTGCTTGAGGTTGTGCAGCAGCGCGTGCGGAACGCCCTTGGCGGAGCTGGTCATGAAGACCGCCGTACCGGGCACGCGGGTCGCGCTGACCGCGGCGGACTTGATGAACACCTCCATGGGCAGGCTTGCCTCTGCCATGCGGTCGATCATCAGCTTGCGGCCCTTGGCCCAGGTGGTGAGCAGGGTAAAGGCGATGGCGCCGACCAGCAGCGGGAACCAGCCGCCGGCCGGGACCTTCAGGAGATTGGCTCCGAAGTAAGTCGTGTCGACCAGAAGGAAGAGCGCGACCAGGGGCCAGGCCTTCCAGGCCGGCCACTTCCACAGCGCACCGAACACCACTGCCAGCAGGATGGTGTCGATCGCCATCGCACCAGTGACCGCGATTCCGTAAGCGGCGGCGAGGTTGGACGAGCTGCGGAAGGTGACGACCAGCAGCACCACCATCACCATCAGCGCCCAGTTGATGACGGGAATGTAGATTTGACCCGCCGCGGTCTCGCTGGTGTGGGTGATCCGCAGGCGAGGCATGAAGCCAAGCTGGATCGCCTGCTGCGTGACCGAGAAGGCGCCGCTGATCACCGCCTGGCTGGCAATGATGGTGGCGCAGGTCGCGAGCAGCACCAGCGGAAGGCGGAAGCCTTCGGGCGCAAGAAAGAAGAACGGGTTTTTGACCGTCTCGAGCGCCTGCGCCGCCGGCTGGCTCAACAGCATCGCCCCCTGCCCCAAGTAATTGAGCAATAGGCAGACCAGCACCAGCATCCAGGCGGCGCGGATCGGCTTGCGGCCGAAATGGCCCATGTCGGCGTAGAGCGCCTCGGCGCCGGTGACCGCCAGCACGACCGAGCCCATGGCAAGGAATGCGCGCGTTGGCTCGGCGGCGAAGAAGGCAACGGCGTTGAGCGGGTTGATCATCCGCACGATCACCGCCGGATAGTCGAGCACATGGACCACGCCCAGCACGGCCAACGTGCCGAAGTAGACCAGCATGACGGGACCGAAGAGCGTTCCGACAGCCCCCGTGCCGCGGCTCTGGATCCAGAACAGGCCGATGAGAATGGCAACCGCCAGGGGAATGACGAGCGGCTCGAACACCGGGCTGACCGTCGTCAGGCCCTCTACCGCCGACAGCACCGAGATCGCCGGGGTGATCATGCTGTCGCCGTAGAAGAGCGCGGTCGCGAACACGCCGAGCATGACGATCCCCGCCGTCCACCGCCGCTTCGCCCCCGCCGTGCGGTTGATCAGCGCCAGCAAGGCGAGGCTGCCGCCCTCCCCCTTGTTGTCGGCCCGCATGATGATCGTCGTGTACTTCAGCGTCACGATGATCATCATCGACCAGAAGATCAGGCTGAGGACGCCGTAAATGTGCAACGCGTCGGGAACGAGCTTGTGGTGACCCGCGAAGGTCTCGCGGAAGGCGTAGATCGGCGAGGTGCCGATATCACCGAAGACGATTCCGACGGCACCAAGCGCCAGCTTGGCCAGCGAGCCTTGCGGCGCGTGACCGTTCGCGTGCTCGCCCTCTGGCGCCGCCTCGTGCGGGGCTGTGACAGCGGCTCCTTGGGCGGTGATATTCATGGATTTAGGCGGCGGGGCCTAGCAGGCGCCATCGGCACTCGCAATCGGTGCGCGGGGGTGCTGGCAAATGGCGGCAGAGGCAGTCTATAGGCGCGCGCGATCACATTCTTTCAACAGCTTCAAGAAAGCGACAGTTCCATGCGCATCGGTGTGCCCAAGGAGATCAAGAACCACGAATATCGGGTCGGCCTGACCCCGGCTTCGGTCAAGGAGCTGGTGGCGCACGGCCACGAACTGTTCGTGGAAACCAAGGCCGGCAGCGGCATCGATTGCCCCGACAGTGCCTACGAGAAAGCCGGTGCCAAGATCCTGGGTTCGCCCGCCGAGGTGTTCGAGGCGGCCGAGATGATCGTCAAGGTGAAGGAACCGCAGCCGTCGGAGATCGCGCTGCTGAAGCCGCACCACCTGCTGTTCACCTACCTCCACCTCGCCGCCGACAAGGCGCAGGCCGAGGGACTGATGAAGTCGGGCGCGACCTGCATTGCCTACGAAACCGTCACCAGCCGCACCGGAGCGCTGCCGCTACTCAAGCCGATGAGCGAAGTCGCCGGTCGCATGAGCGTCCAGGTCGGCGCTCATTACCTGGAGAAGGAACAGGGCGGCCGCGGCGTGCTGCTTGGCGGCGTTCCGGGCGTTGCCCCGGCCAAGGTCGCGATCCTTGGTGGCGGCGTCAGCGGCGTCAATGCGGCGCAGATGGCGGTCGGCATGCGCGCGGACGTGACCATCTACGACATCAACATGGAGCGTCTGGCCGAACTCGACATGTTCTTCTCGAGCCAGATCAAGACCGCTTATGCGACGAAGGCGACGATCGCCAAGGCCGTCGAAGAGGCCGAACTGGTGATTGGCGCGGTGCTGGTGCCGGGTGCCGCGGCGCCCAAGCTCGTCACTCGCGAGATGCTCAAGACCATGAAGCGTGGAAGCGTGCTGGTCGACATCGCCATTGACCAGGGCGGCTGCTTCGAGACCAGCCACGCAACCACCCACGACGATCCGGTGTTCGAAGTCGACGGCGTGATCCATTATTGCGTCGCCAACATGCCGGGCGCGGTGTCGCGGACCAGCGCCTTCGCGCTCAACAACGCCACCCTGCCCTTCGCGCTGAAGCTCGCCGGGCTGGGCGCGGACGAAGCCATGCGGCAGGACCCGCATCTGGCCAATGGGCTCAACGTGTCCAAGGGCAAGATCCGCCACCAGGCAGTGGCCGAAGCGCTCGACCTGCCGTTCGAACCGCTGGCGGCCTGATCGGAACACATCAAGAACATCGGCGTTGTCCTGCCAACTCAAATGATTGAGAAGGCAGGACAATGACCGATAAGCCAGACGCCGACCCGAAGGCTCATCCTACCGGCAACGCCGTCAAGGATCCGGACCATTGGGTCACGGGCGACCAACCCATGACGGGCGCCCAGGCAAGCTATCTGCAGACGCTGTCCGAGGAAGCCGGCGCGGAGTTCGATCCCGAGCTGACCAAGGCCGACGCGTCGAAGAAGATCGACGCCCTGCAGGAACAGACGGGGCGCGGCGACTAGCGCGCCGGCGGCGGCGGCGCGGCGCTGAGCGCGGTGATTCCTTCGGCGATGAACGGACGGTAGCTGGCGGTTGCGGGCGTGATCCTCAGTGCCTTCTGCCACATCGTCAGGGCCTTGTCCCGCTCGCCGCTGCGCGCCAGCGCGAGCCCTTGGAAGAAGAGCGGCGCGGGATGGTTCGGCGCGGCGGCGCGGGCGCGCTCATACGCGATGGTGGCAGCGGGTGTGATCATTCCGGCATGATCGACCAGTGCATTGCCAAGCCCGACCCACAGCGCCGGGTCATTCGGATGCGCGCGAAGCGCCGAACGGAGGATTCCGACGGCCTCGGCGGTCTCACCACGGCTCTGGTAGCTGTCCGCAATGATCAGCCAGCGGTCGGCGGAGTTGAACTGGCCGAACATGGCCTGGCGCGGCTTGACCAGGGACAACGGCGCGGGGCGCAAGCCCGCCGCCTTGGGCATGCCCGGCAGCGAGGGCCGGCCCTGCAACGCATAGCCCGCCCCTCCCACCATCAGCGCGGCGAGCGCCAGTTGCAATGACGCGCCCCGCAGGCGTCCGAAACGCCACAGGCCCAAGGTTGTGAGCAGCCCGAGTACCAGAAGCAGCACGTAGCCCATCAGCGGCCCTTTCGCAGGCGGCGCGCGGCCAGGAGTCCGCCGACCAGCAGCAGCAGGACGGGCGCGGCGTAAAGAAGCAGCGTGTCCGGTCCGAACACCGGCGCATAACTGACCCAGCTACCGTAACGGGCGATCAGCCACGCCTTGACGTCCTCCGGCTTCTCACCCGCCTGGATGCGCTGGCGGACCAGGCTGCGCATGTCTCCGGCAAGCTCGGCATCGCTGTCGGCGATCGACTGACCCTGACAGACCAGGCAACGCAATTCCTGCATCAGCGCCTTGGCCTGCGCCTCTTGGCGAGGGTCGGGCAATTGCCGATACGCATAGGGCGCTGGGGGCTGCGAGGAATCGGCGAGCGCAGGCACGGCTGAAACCATGGCGAACGCCAGGATCACCGCGGCGATGGGCGCCGCCCTCACTTCAGCTTCCCCCATTCGGCCAGCACCGCGTCCCGGTCCTGCGGCATGATCGCGCCGATGTGATGATAGCGGATGACCCCATGATCATCGATCAGGAAGCTTTCCGGCACCCCCGATGCGCCCAGCGAGATCTGTGCCTGTCCGTTGGCGTCTCCGCCGATCCGCTCATAGCCGTCGCCATTCTCGCGCAGGAAGCGCTGCAGGTCGGCGGTGGTGTCACGCACCGCGATGCCGTCGATCCGGACACCCTGACGGCGCAGGTCGGCAAGGACGGGTGCTTCGGCGATGCAGGGTACACACCAGCTGGCGAATAGGTTGACGAGCCTCGGCTGGCGGGCGGCCTGCAACTCGGTCGAGGAGACCGGGGCCTTGCCGGGCACGATGGCCGCTGTGGCAAAAGGCGGGAGCGCCTGGCCGACCAGCCTGGACTCGACCGTCGTGCTGGGCGGATCCGCCAGCCGCCATAGCGCCGCGCCCACGAACAGGGCGAAGACGAGTAGCGGCAGGGCGAGCCAAAGCCGGCCGCTCATGCCCACGCCTCCCGCGCACGGACACGCTGACGCCACTCGCGCCACAAGCGGCCGAGCATGGCCACCGCGCCACCGAGCGCGATCAGGAAACCACCCAGCCAGATGAGGGTGACGAAGGGCTTCCACCAAAGCCGCAACTGCCAGCGTCCATCGCTCTCCTGCCGTCCGAGCACGGTATAGAGTTGGCCGTCGGCAAAGGTGCGGATGGCCGCTTCGCTGGTCTCGGTCGGCGGGTCGGAGAAGGCGCGGCTCTGCGGGTCGAAGCGCTCGCTTCTGTCCCCGCGCGTGGCGCGTAGATGGCCTTCGACGGCGGTCCAGTTCGGGCCCGCGACCGGGTCGACGCCGACGAAGCGCACGGTCCACGGCCCGACGATTGCGGTCTCCCCGGGACGAACGGCGGTGAGCGTCTCGCGGGTAAAAGCGGTGTCGCAGGCTGCGCCAGCGATGGCCACGGCAACGCCCAGGTGGCTGATCACCATTCCCCAGGTCGCGAGCGGCGCGCGGCGCAGGCTGCGACCGACCAGCGGAAGGAAGGAGGCGACCGCAAGCCCAGCTGCCGTGGCAAGCCCGAGGCGGGCGAGAAGGCTCATGCTCGCGCCAGACAGGATGGTGGCCAACAACGCCAGCAGCGCCACGCCAAGGGGAAGCGCGACACGGCGCAGATTGGGGCGCCGGTCGACACGCCAGTTGAGCAGTGGCCCAATGAACAGCAGCAGCGCGAGCAGCAGCACGATCGGCCCGCTCACCGCGTTGAAATAAGGCGGACCGACCGAGATCTTCTCTCCCGCGACAGCTTCGACGAAGATGGGGTAGAGGGTACCGACGAACACCGTGCCGAGGATTACGCTCAGCAACAGATTGTTGGCGACCAGCGCGCCTTCGCGGCTGACGAGCTTGAAACGCGCACCTTCCCGCACCGTCCCGACACGCCAGGCGAACAGCGCGAGTGCGCCGCCGACGTAGAGCACGAGCAGGCCAAGGATGAAGGTGCCCCGCCGCGGGTCCACGGCAAAGCTGTGTACGCTGGTGAGGATGCCCGAGCGGACCAGGAAGGTGCCGACCATCGACATGGAAAAGGCGACCACCGCCAGCATGATGGTCCAGGCGCGAAGGCCGCCTCGCGCTGCGAGCACGTTGACGCTGTGCAGCAGGGCAGTAGCGGCCAGCCAGGGCATCAGCGAGGCATTTTCGACCGGGTCCCAGAACCACCAGCCGCCCCAGCCGAGCTCATAATAAGCCCAATAGCTGCCGGCCGTGATGCCAAGCGTCAGCAGCACCCACGCGCCGAGCACCCACGGCCGCATGGCACGGGCGAGTGCCGGACCGACATCGCGGGTGATCAGTGCACCGACGGCGAGGCTGAAGGCCACCGAAAGACCGACATAGCCGAGGTAGAGCGTCGGCGGGTGGAAGGCCAAACCGGGGTCCTGCAGCAGCGGGTTCAGCCCCTGCCCCTCCGCCGGCGCGGGATAGAGCCGGGCGAAGGGATTGGAGGCGATCAGCAGGAAGCCGAAGAAGCCGAGCGCGAGCGCCGCCTGGGCGCCGAGAGTGGCGCGGATGGTCTCGGCCGGCAGCCGCCGCTCGAGCAAGGCGAGCGCCGCACCCGCCACCGCGAGTACGGTGACCCACAGCAGCATGGACCCTTCATGGTTCCCCCACGCTCCCGAGAAGCGGTAGATGAAGGGCTTGAGACTGTGGCTGTTGGCGGCAACCAGCTGCACCGACAGGTCGGTCCGAACGAACAGCGCGATCAGCGCTGCGAAGGCGAACAGGGTGAGGAAGCCCTGCGCGACAGCGGCGGGCACGGCGATGGAACGGACGTCACCGACGCGCGGGCCAGCCAGCGCCACGCCAAGCTGCAGCAAGGCAAGCGCGGCGGCGAGCCACAGCGCTGCTAGGCCGGCTTCGGCGATCACTTCTGCACCGTCTCCCGAGTTTTCTGCTCAGCCTGGAGATTGCCCATCTGCGGCGGCATGTAGCGCTCGTCGTGCTTGGCCAGGATATTGTCGGCAACGAACACGCCGCCCTTTTGCAACCGGCCTTCCGCGACAACTCCGCCGCGCTCCTTGAACAGGTCGGGGACGATCCCGCGGAAGAGGACCGGAACGTCGGCCGGGCCATCGGTCACCACGAAGCGGATGGATACGCCATCGGGCTGCTTCTGGACCGAGCCCGCCTTGACCATTCCACCCAGGCGAAGCGGCTGGCCGATATCGGCCCGACCGGCCGCAATGTCCTGCGGCGTTCGGAAGTAAGCGGCCTTGCCCGACAGGCCCCACATGGCGAGCAGGGTCGCGCCGATCAGTGCCACGATGGCCGCCGCGACGAGTAGCAGCCGCTGGTTCTTGGGGCTGGCGGTCACTTGCGGCGGCTCAATGCATCGACCTTGGCTTCCGCCCCGCGCATGCGGATCCAGCTCACCGCCAGCAGCGCTGCCGTGCCAAGCAGCATGACCGCAAAGGCGGCGATGACGAACGGCCACTGGTTCATGCGGGCACCGGCTCGGGGTCGGCCCTGTCCGGTGCCGCAAGGCGGCGAAGGCGGGCCTCGACCCGCGTTTCGGCAAGCTCGGCGCGCATCCGCATCAGCACTGCGGCGCCGAACAGGGCGGAGAAGCCGATCATCGTGAACGGAAGCGGCCACAGCAACTCTGGCGCGATGGTCGAGCCCTTGAGGGTGATGCTTTGCCCCTGGTGAAGCGTGCGCCACCACAGGACGGAATAATGGATGACTGGCAAGTTGATCAGCCCCACCACCCCAAAAATCGCCGCCGCACGCGCTTCGGGACCACGTTCCTTCTCGGCGGATGCGAGGCCGATATAGCCGAGATAGAGGAAGAAGAGGATCAGCATGGAGGTCAGGCGGCCGTCCCATTCCCACCAGGTGCCCCAGGTTGGACGGCCCCAGATCGATCCGGTGACCAGGCACAAGAACGTGAAGGTGGCGCCAACCGGAGCGATGGCCCGGCCGGCCACTCCGGCGAGCGGATGCCGCCAGACGATGGTCGAGATGCTTGCTACGGCGATGCCGGTCCAACCCGCCATGCCGAGCCAGGCGGCAGGCACGTGGATGTGGAGAATGCGAGCGGTCTCACCTTGCAGATAATCAGGCGGAATGACGAACAGCGCACCAGCCACGCCCGCGAGTGTCAGCACCGCCCCGATCGCTAGCAGCCAGACGGTTGCCGGGCGGGCGATGCGAAGGAAGCGGGCGGGGTTGGCAAACCGGTGCATAAGCGCGGCGGCTATCTAGCGGTTGACCTCGCCGATTGCCACTAGGGACAATGCCTTAGCGACGTCCGATCAGTCGCTGTGCCATCCGGTCGGCGACTTCGGCGGGGTTGGTTCCCGTTTCGGCGCTCTCGGCCCAGATCCGCTCAAGCCGTTCAGGGATGGCCTCGATCCGCTGACGAACGACACTGGCGTCCCCGTCCTTCAGATATTCGGTTGAGACGTTGATGATGCCACCGGCGTTGATGACATAATCCGGTGCGTAGAGGATGCCGCGCGCCATCAGCCGCTCACCGTCCGCCGGAGTCGCCAGCTGGTTGTTGGCGCCCCCGGCGACGACCGGCACGTTCAGCGAAGCGATCGACTGCTCAGTCAGGATCGCGCCGAGGGCGTTGGGGCTCAGTACGTCCGCTTCAAGCGTCATGATGTCCGACGGATCGACGATGTTGGCGCCGGTCTCGGCCGCAAGCTTTGCCACCCGATCGGCATTGACGTCGGCGATGGACAGGCGGGCGCCTTCATTCGCAGCGCGGCGGGCCACGCCACTGGCGACACTGCCCGCGCCCTGCATGGCGATGTGCAAGCCGGCAAGCGAGTCCTTGCCGAGCGCGCGGCGGACCGCGGCCTTCAGGCCCAGGAACACGCCGAGCGAGGTGTGCGGACCGGGATCACCGCCAACCGCACCGTCGGCGACCGGGAGGCCCGCCACGAACTTGGTCTGGCGGCTGACCTCCAGCATGTCCGCTTCGTTGATCCCGACGTCCTCGGCGGTGACATAGCGCCCACCGAGTCCATTGATGGCGCGCCCGAACGCGGCGATCATGCCCGGCGTCTTGCGCCCGTCCGAAGGTGCCAGGATGACCCCCTTGCCGCCGCCTAGTGGCAATCCCGCCATCGCGTTCTTGTAGCTCATGCCTCGCGACAAGCGCAGGGCGTCGGTCAGCGCGGCCTCATCCTCGGCATAGTGCCAGAAGCGGCAGCCGCCGGCCGCCGGCCCAAGATGAGTGGAATGCATGGCGATGATCGCACGAAGTCCGCTGCCCTCGTCCGTGATGAAGTGCACTTCCTCGTGCGCATCGAAATCGGGCAACGCCCACAGAGCGGTCATGATCGCCAATTTTCCCGTGGATATTGAAAGGGATGGTGGGGCGATCGACGGGACTTGAACCCGCGACCCTCGGTACCACAAACCGATGCTCTAACCAACTGAGCTACGATCGCCATGGCCCGTCGTCCGGGCGCGCCGGTCCCTTACGGACGCCGGCTCCGAATGGCAAGACGAGTCGCCGGTATCCGGCCGAGCAGACATGGCCAAACCCGTGTTCCGTCCAGCAACTGCGGCAGACTCAACCCGCAGATACTTCAAGGTGTTCAAATGTCGTTTAGGCGACTGTAATCGTGGCTTGCCTAACTAGGTTGCTAAGCAGATACTGTTTCGGGGAGAGGAGGAGGTGACGATGGGCACTCGCTCGCGCGCTTTCGAGAAGTCGGGCGCTTCGCTTGCGGAGACGCTCGTCCGCGCAGGCTTGTCCGCACCATTGGCCGAGAAGCTCGAGGCCATGCCGCACCGGCTGATCGTCGTGGAGCCGCGCCGCCCCTTCCGAGAACCGGGTCACATGCGCGATGAAGTCATGTTTGTCCGATCCGGCATATTGTCGAAGTTCAAGACCGACGGTGCCGGGCGTCGGCAGATCATCGCACTGCGCATGGCCGGAGACGGAATCCTGCCGACGCACAAGGTGGCCGATTATGGCATCCAGGCGATCACGCGGGCGGACGTGATGATCGGCAGCGGCAAGGACTTCGACGCCATCGTCGACGCCAATCCGGAAATGACGCGCTTCTTCTGGGGACTCACTCAGCGGCATGCGGCGATCGGCTATGAGTGGCTGGTCAACTGCGGGCGCCGCGACAGCACCGCGCGAGTAGCCCACCTGCTCTGCGAGACGGCCGAGCGCTTCGGACTCGCGAACGAGGGCGGACGGATGCGCAATCCGTTCACGCAGCAACAGATCGCCGACATCACCGGACAGACCAGCGTCAACGTCAATCGGGTGTTCGCGGACTTGGAACGACAGGGTTTGATCGTGCGGGAAGGCCGCGAAATCATCTTCACCGATTGGGCGGAGATGCGCCGGCTGGCGAGCTTCCAGCCGGAATACCTTCACTAGGGTCAGGCGGCTTCCTGCTCCAACTGTTCGCTCGCTTCGAGCCACCGTGCTTCGGCTTTCGCCAGCTCCTCTGCAATGCGCGCACGGCGGCGGGTTAATTCGCCCATCGACAGTGATGCGAGTGCCGGGTCGGCGCCCTTGGGATCGAACATCGCATGGTCCAGGGCCGAGCAGAGGGCGGCGAGCCGCTGGCTCTCCTTCTCCGCCTCGCTTGCGGCCTTGCGCCATTGGCGCAGATCATCGCGCTCCTTGATCGCTGCCTTGCGATCACCCTTGGCTGCCTTGATCTTCGGCTCCGCCGGCTGGTTCCGGCCGAGCACCAGGTCGATATAATCCTCGATGCTGCCATTGAACTCCACCGCCTTGCCGTCGTCGACCAGCACCAGCCGGTCGGCGGTGAGCTCGACCATATGACGATCGTGGCTGATCAGGATGACGGCCCCGTCATAGTCGTTCAGCGCCTGCACCAGGGCTTCGCGAGCGTCGACGTCGAGGTGGTTGGTCGGCTCGTCGAGGATCAGCAGGTGCGGCGCGTCGCGGGTGATCAGCGCCAGCGCAAGCCGCGCCCGCTCACCGCCTGACAATCGGCTGGCCTGGGTCGTCGCCTTGTCACCCGAGAAGCCGAAACGACCAAGTTGCGCACGCACAGCACCCGGCGTGTGCCCCTCCATCGCACGGCTCATGTGCTGCAGCGGCGTGTCGTCGCCGTGCAGTTCCTCGACCTGATACTGGGTGAAATAGCCGACCTTCATTTTGCCGGACGCATTCATCGCCCCTTCCATCGCGGGCAGCTGCGCGGCGAGCAGGCGGGCCAGAGTCGTCTTCCCATTGCCGTTGCGGCCGAGCATCGCGATCCGGTCGTCGGGGTCGATCCTAAGGTTCAGAGAGCGCAAGATCGGCGTTTCGGAATAGCCCACCGCGGCCATGTCGAGCGTGATCAGCGGCGGCCGCAGCTCGGACGGACTGGGGAAAGCGAAGCTCAGGCTCGGATCTTCGGCCATTGCGGCAATTGGCTGCATCTTGGCCAGCATCTTGGCCCGTGACTGTGCCTGTTTGGCGGTCGATGCTCGGGCGCTGTTGCGGGCAATGTAGTCCTGCAGACGCGCGCGCTGAGCGTCCTGCGCGGCCTTGGCGGCGGCGAGCTGGGCGGCGCGCTCCGCCCGTTGCCGCTCAAAATCGTCGTAGCCGCCGGCGTAAAGCGTGATCTTGCCGCCCTCGAGGTGAAGAATTGTATCGACGACATTGTTGAGCAGGTCACGCTCGTGGCTGATCACCACCAGCGTACCAGCATAGGAACGCAGGAAATTTTCGAGCCACAGCGTCGCCTCGAGGTCGAGGTGGTTCGACGGCTCGTCGAGCAGCAGCACGTCGGGCTCCGAGAACAGCAAGGCGGCCAGCGCCACCCGCATCTTCCACCCACCCGAGTAGCTGTCGAGCGGACGGCCCTGCATCTCCTCGTCGAAACCAAGGCCGAGCAGAATGCGCGACGCGCGCGCAGGCGCACCATAAGCGTCGATCGCAAGCAGCCGCTCGTGAACGTCGGCGAACCGTTCCATATCGCTATGGTCTTCGGCCTCGAGCATGAGGGCGGCGCGCTCGGTGTCCGCAGCGAGCACGGTCTCGAACGGAGTGGCAGTGCCGCTCGGCGCCTCCTGCGCGATATATCCAAGCCGGGTCTTGCGCGGCATCTCGACCGAGCCGTCGTCCGGCTCAAGCTGACCGATCATCACCTTCATCAGGGTGGACTTGCCGGCGCCATTGCGGCCGATCAGCCCGACGCGGCTGCGCGGGCGAATGGCCGCTGTCGCACGGTCGAGGATGGTCCGCCCGCCGAGGCGAACCGTGATTCCATTGATGTTGAGCATGGCGGGCCCCTAGCAGCGAAGTGCGGCAGACCCAAGGCAGTGGCGGAATGGCTTCAGGCGCTGCGAACGATCGCCCCAGCCGCAGCCACGACCAATGCATCCTCGACCAGCCCCGTCGTGGTCTGACCATGACTGCGCATGGCATGCATTCGGGCGCGGAACGTCGGGAAGGAAGTCGCGATCGCCACCCCGGCGCCGAGAACCGCAGCCAGCCGCTTGCGCTTCGGCTCGAGCGCGGCGGCGGCGATCGCTCCCGTGAGGGTGCGGGCAGCAAGACCTGCGAACACGATCCGATCGGGCGCACTCTTCATCTTGTCGCCCCCAAGCTCCCCAGCGGCGAGCGCCAGCGTGCCCGCAACCACCCACTTGTTCGCGAGCAGGCCGAGGATGCCCGGCTGTGGCGAGAGGTCACCTCGTGCGGCGGTCACGCTGACCGCCGCCAGCGGGGTCATGGACCGGGCGCCCGCGGTGGCAGCGAGCAGTAGCGATGGAAGCATGGCAGACCTCTTGGGATGCAAGGCGGGTCAACGCCCCGATATCGCGTGAGGTCCGAGCCACTCTCTGTAAGCAAGAGAAAGCCTCGGAGAACCGGCTGGTTTTCCGAGGCTTTTCGAAATCGGCATGGTGGGCGCGGTAGGGATTGAACCTACGACCCCACCCGTGTGAAGGGTGTGCTCTACCACTGAGCTACGCGCCCACGCCGCGCGGTCCGGGCGGATAGATTAGCTTCTCCGCCCTGTCCAGCCGCTAGTGTGCATCCGTTATTGCACTGCGTCCTTGAGGACCTTGCCCGCGCGGAACTTGGGATTTGCGCTCGACGGAATGTCGAGCGGCTCACCGGTCCGGGGATTTCGCCCCGTCGAGGCTTTCCGGCGGGTGACCGAGAAAGCGCCGAATCCGACCAGACGCACCTCGTCCCCACGCTTGAGCGCGGACGTGATCACTTCCAGCATGGTTTCGACCGCGCGGGACGCGTCGTTGCGGTTGAGCCCGGCGCGATCCGCAACCTGGCTGATAAGGTCCTGCTTGTTCATCCCTGAAAAACTCTCCTTGCGACCGCTCTAGCCAGCGGCCGTTACGCTCCACTAATGGCGGACGACCGGGTGGCTGCCACTTACCAGCGGCGGCTCGGCCGCATGTTCGTCAGCCTCGCTCCATTCGATCGGTTCGAGCTTCGCGCTCAGCGCTTCGGCCAGACACTCGTCGACATGGGCGACCGGCACGATGCGCAGGCCCTCCTTCACATTCGCGGGCAGTTCCGCAAGGTCCTTCTCATTCTCCTTGGGGATGATCACCGTGGTTATGCCACCGCGCAGCGCGGCCAGCAGCTTCTCCTTGAGGCCTCCGATAGGCAGCACCCGGCCACGCAGCGTGACCTCCCCGGTCATGGCCACATCCCGCCGGACAGGAACGCCAGTCAGCGTCGAAATGATGGTCGTGACCATCCCGATGCCGGCGCTCGGCCCGTCCTTGGGCACCGCACCTTCGGGCAGGTGGACGTGAATGTCCTTCCTCGCGAAGATTGACGGCTTGACCCCGTAAGCGGGGGCACGGGCGCGAACGAAGCTCCACGCCGCCTGCACGCTCTCCTGCATGACGTCACCGAGCTTGCCCGTGGTCTTGATCTGGCCCTTGCCGGGAACGGTCACCGCCTCAATCGTCAGCAGTTCACCGCCAACCTCAGTCCAGGCGAGGCCCGTGACCATGCCGATCTGGTCCTCGTCTTCGCCGACGCCGTAGCGATACCGCGTGACGCCCAGGAAATCGCCGATGTTAGCTTCGGTTACCGCGACGCTGGTATAAGCGCCCTCAAGGATTTTGCGCAGTGCCTTGCGCGCAACCTTGGCCAGCTCCCGCTCAAGGGTCCGGACACCCGCCTCACGCGTGTAGTAGCGAAGGATCGCGCGAATGCCGCTATCCTCGAAGCTCAGTTCCTCGCGCTTGAGGCCATGCGCCTCCAGCTGCTTCGGAATGAGGTGACGTTCGGCGATCTCGACCTTCTCATCCTCCGTGTACCCCTCCAGCCGGATGATCTCCATCCGGTCCAGCAGCGGCTGCGGCATGTCGAGCGAGTTGGCAGTCGTCACGAACATGATGTCGGACAGATCGTAGTCGAGCTCCAGATAATGGTCCTGGAACTTGGAGTTCTGCTCCGGATCGAGCACCTCCAGCAGCGCCGAAGCGGGATCGCCTCGGAAGTCCTGCCCAAGCTTGTCGATCTCATCCAGCAGGAACAGCGGATTGCTGGTTCCCGCCTTCTTCAGGTTCGAGACGATCTTGCCCGGCAGCGAACCGATGTAGGTCCGGCGATGGCCGCGGATCTCGGCTTCATCGCGCACGCCGCCGAGGCTCTGGCGAACGAACTCCCGCCCGGTGGCCTTGGCGATGGAGCGTCCAAGCGACGTCTTGCCGACGCCGGGAGGTCCGACGAGGCAAAGGATCGGGCCCTTAAGCCTGTTGGTGCGGGCCTGGACAGCGAGATATTCGACGATCCGTTCCTTGACCTTCTCCAAGCCATAATGATCCTCGTCGAGGATCCGCTGGGCCTCCCCAATGTCACGCTTGAGCTTGCTCTTCTTGCCCCACGGCAGGCCGAGCAGCACGTCCAGATAATTGCGCGCGACGGTCGCCTCGGCGCTCATCGGCGCCATGCCCTTCAGCTTCTTCAACTCGGCATTGGCGCGGTTACGGGCTTCCTTGCTGAGCCGCGTCTTGCGGATCTTCGCGGCGAGTTCGATGAGGTCGTCCCCGCCCTCCCCGTCGTCGTTGCCAAGCTCGCGCTGGATCGCCTTCAACTGCTCATTGAGGTAATATTCGCGCTGGGTCTTCTCCATCTGGCGCTTCACGCGCGAGCGGATCTTCTTCTCGACCTGGAGGACTCCAAGCTCGCCTTCCATGAAGGCGTAGACCATTTCCAGTCGCCGCGCGGGATTGAGCTCGGCCAGCACGGCCTGCTTGTCCGCAACCTTGATCGACAGGTTGGAGGCAACCGCGTCGGCAAGCACCGAAGCGCTCTCGATCTCGCCCAACTGGATGCTGGTCTCGGCCGGCAGCCGCTTGTTCAGCTTCGCATAGCTGTCGAACTGGTCGACCACTGACCGCATCAGCGCCTGGGTTTCAGTGTTATCGCCCTCTTCTTCGGGCACGTCCTCGACCTCGGCCATGAGGTGACCCTCGGCCGGTTCGAGCGACAGCAGCCGGGCGCGGCGAACACCTTCAACCAGCACGCGCACGGTGCCGTCCGGCAGCTTCAACAGCTGCATGGCGGTGGCCACGACGCCGAGGTCATACATTGCGTCGCGGTCCGGCTCGTCCTCCGCCGGGTCTAGCTGGGCGACCAGGAAAATCTCCTTGTCGGCAGCCATGGCGGTCTCGAGCGCCGCGACCGACTTGGCGCGACCAACGAACAGGGGAACGATCCGGTGCGGGAAAACGACGATGTCGCGCAGCGGGAGAATGGGGAGACGTTGACTCATAGGTGACTTATATGGGCGGTGCCCCGGTCGCGCGCAACAAACCCGGCAAGACGACCGGAAGAAGAGGCGGGCACCGCATCGGCCAAGCGAAGAGTGGAACGACCATTGCCGCCCATGCTTTCTGACTCACACGCCGACAGGAGGAGGACTGGCATGAAGGATCGCGCCAAGATCAGCACCGGGCCGAACGAGGAAGCCATCAACGAGACCATTGCAGGGACCGGATCGGGCATTCCCGACGAGGCCGTAACTCCCGGCATGGAACTCCCGGATCCGCCGAGCGACGAGGAAGTCGCACGAATTGCCGCGAAGCTTGGCGCGCCCATCGCGCAGCCTCAATAAATAAAAAGGCCTCCCCGGCTCACGGCTGGGGAGGCCTTCACGAAAGCGGGAGAAAAGCGAGGGGCTTAGCCGCGCTCGCCAGCGGCACGCTGGGTCGGGGCGGCTGGCTGGTTGACGCCGCTCGCGAGCCAGCGAGAAGTCGCACCGCAGCTGCTGGTAGCGGTAACCGGCTGACCAGCCTGGAAGGCCTGGGTGTAGGGAAAGCACTCCGAAGCGCCGCCGCTGGAAAGGCAAAGCTTGCCGCCCGTGGCCGTCCAGTTTGCCGGGATCTGACGGCCGGACGGGGTCGCGATGCTGGCGGTGCCGTCGGCGTTGAAGCTGACCGTGTTGACCACGCCGTTCGTCTCGACCTGAACCGACTGGCCGACGATCTCGGCGCCGGGAGTCCAGCCCTGCGCCGCGGCCATGCCGCTGAGGGACAAGGCCACGATGGCGGCAGTTACCTTGGGAAGCTTCATCACCATATTCCCCTGTTCGAATATACGTCCACGACCCTACGCTGACGTACAAGGCACATCAACACTTCTCAACGCTCCTCGAGAAGCCATGGTTGCAAGGGCGAACAAGGTGCTTGCCGCGGGCGAGTGAGCGATTAGAGACGAGCAAATAACGGCATTGGCTGGATAAAAAGAATTGTCAGACGGTCCCTGCATTGCCGTTATCGGGCTTGGTTACGTGGGGCTTCCGCTGGCCGTGGCGCTCGCGCAGACCTTCGACGTGACCGGCTTCGACATCGATGAGGCCCGCATCTCCGAGCTTCGCGACGGTCACGATCGCACGCGCGAAGTCGCGGCTGACCGGTTGCAGGCTTCGAAGCTTCAGCTCACCAGCGACCCGGATGCGATCCGCGGCGCGGACGTTTACATCGTCACTGTGCCTACTCCCGTCGACGAGGCAAATCGGCCGGATCTGCGCCCCCTGCTGGCAGCGACAAGGACCGTGGCGAGCGCGCTCGAGGCGGAGCGCCAGCCGGTCGTCGTGTACGAAAGCACCGTCTATCCCGGCGTGACCGAGGACGTGTGCGGGCCCGAATTGGCCCGCCTGTCCGGTCTTGCGCAAGGACGCGATTTCCGCCTCGGCTACAGTCCGGAGCGGATCAATCCGGGCGACAAAGTCCACACGGTCGACAAGATCACCAAGGTCGTCGCCGCCGAAAACGCCGAGACCTTGGACCTGCTCGCCCGCATCTATGGAGCGATGAACGGCGGCAAGATTTTTCGCGCGGCGTCAATCAAGGCCGCCGAAGCCGCCAAGGTGATCGAGAACGCCCAGCGCGACATCAACATCGCCTTCATGAACGAACTGGCGCAGATCTTCGCCAGGATGGATGTGAGCATTTGGGACGTGCTCGACGCGGCGCAGACGAAATGGAACTTCCTGCGGTTCGAGCCCGGCCTCGTGGGGGGCCACTGCATCGGCGTCGACCCTTACTACCTATCCCACCGCGCACAGGAGTTGGGCCACCACCCGCAGGTCGTGCTCGCCGGGCGGGCTACCAATGACGGCATGGGTGCCTGGATCGCTGACCGGCTGCACGAGCGGATCGGGCCCGAGCGCAAGTCGGTGCTGGTGCTGGGCCTGACCTTCAAGGAGAATGTCCCCGACCTGCGCAACAGCCGCGTGATCGACATTGTTCGCCGTCTTGATTGGCTTGGCCACAGTGTCGACGTCGCCGATCCGCTGGCGGACCCGGCCGAGGCCGCGAAGGAATATGGGCTGACGCTGGTTGATCCGGGTGCGCGCCGCTATGCCATGGTGGTCGGCGCGGTGCCGCATGCGGCCTACCGGCAGTGGGATGCCGAGCGGCTATCGGCCCTGCTCGAACCCGGCGGCGTGGTGGCGGACATCAAGCGCGTGTGGGATCGGCAACAGTTGGGTGAGCGTCTTCCCTTGTGGACGCTTTGACGGCGACACGTCCGAGATGCTGCAACCTAGTCCACGCCAGAAGCAACAGCTGGGCCGTCGCTTCTGGTTGACCAGGCGACGGGTGCAACTGCTCGGCGCGCTCACCATCGCCGCGATGGTGCCCTTCTTCGGGCGGCTTCTGCTCACTCCCGAACTGGTCGACGCGGCCACCACCAATGCGCTTGCGGCAAACGTCATTGCGGTGGTGCTGGCGTTCTGGATGCGCCTCTCGATCGAGCCCTACCCCGGTATCCGATCAAGCTATGTCATCCTGCCGACGGCGGCGGCGGCACACGGGATGGTGCTCGCGTTCTTCTTCTTCACGCGCCTGCCTTACGATCGCTTCGCCTTCCTCGCGGGGTTCCTGCTTCACGTTCTGTGGTTCTACCTCATCTATTTCCTGGTTCAGCGCCGGGTTCGCTTGCGCATCGGCGTCGTGCCGATCGGAGAACTCGGCAAGCTGCTTGCCATCGAGGCGGTCAACTGGGTGGAGCTTGAGCAACCGCGGGCCGACCAGCTTCGCGGATTCGACGCCATCGTCGCGGACTTCGGCGCCGACCTGCCGCCGGGATGGGAAGCGTTTCTGGCAGATGCGGCGCTGGCCGGCATCATCGTCTACCAGGCCAAGCCGCTCGAGGAATCGCTGACTGGCCGCGTGCGGATTGATCACCTGTCGGAAAACAGCTTCGGAAGCCTGCTCCCGGCGCGCGGCTACTTTCACCTCAAGTCAGCGCTCGACTGGATTGCGGCGCTGGTCACTCTCCCCGTGCTGCTGCCGGTGATGGTCTTCGCGGCGCTTGCGATTCTCATCGACGATGGGGGCCCGATCTTCTTCCGCCAGGCACGGATTGGTCATCGGGGTAAGTCTTTCAAGGTCACGAAGTTTCGCACCATGCGCGTGTCCGACAACCTTGCGACCGATGCCCGCCGGGCCGCCATGACGGGCACCCTCGATCCGCGGATTACGCGCGTTGGCGCCTTCCTGCGCAAGTCACGGATCGACGAGCTCCCGCAGATCTTCAACATTCTGGCCAATGAGATGAGCTGGATCGGCCCGCGCCCCGAAGCCGCGGTGCTGTCCCAATGGTATGTCGGAGAGCTGCCGTTCTATCGTTACCGACACGTCGTGAAGCCGGGCATCTCGGGTTGGGCACAGGTTAACCAGGGCCATGTCGCTGAAGTGGCCGAAGTGCATGAGAAGCTGCACTACGACTTCTACTACATCAAATATTTCTCGCCCTGGCTCGACCTTCTGATCGTGTTCAAGACGCTGAAGACGATGCTATCCGGGTTCGGCGCGCGATAGGCGGCTCCGCCACAACGGTGGCAGAACGTTGCGACGATCGCTTGGCCGCACCGAGGGCTCCCACCCGCCCTCCATCTTTTCACCGGTACAAAGTGCCACTTCGCCTGCCGGCTGATCGGGGGTAAGGGCGCGCTCATGCACGACATTCACATCATTGGCGGCGGTCTCGCCGGGTCCGAAGCGGCGTGGCAGCTGGCCGAAGCCGGGCTGCGGGTTCGCCTGTCCGAAATGCGCGGCGGCGGGGACAATACGCCGGCGCATGAGAGCGATCGGCTGGCGGAGATGGTGTGCTCGAACAGTTTCCGCTCCGACGATGCGGAGAATAATTGCGTCGGCCTCCTCCACCAAGAGATGCGGCGCCTGGACTCACTGATCCTGCGCGAAGCCGACCGCCACCGGGTGCCGGCTGGATCCGCGCTGGCTGTCGACCGCGAGGCGTTTGCGGCGGGGGTGACTTCCGCCATCGAGGCGCACCCCAATATCGCCGTAGTGCGTGAGCGGATCGATGCCCTGCCCGCTCACCCGACCATCATCGCGACGGGTCCACTGACGTGCTCGGGCCTCGCCGCGGCAATCGCGGCCGAGACCGGCAGCGACGCCCTCGCCTTCTTCGACGCGATCGCGCCCATCGTTCACCTCGACAGCATCGACATGAGCGTCTGCTGGAAAGCTGCTCGCTGGGACAAGGGCGGCGACGACTACATCAATTGCCCGCTCACCAGGGACGAGTACCACGCCTTCGTCGAGGCTCTGCGCCAAGGCGAGAAGACCGAGTTCAAGGAGTGGGAAAAGGACACGCCCTATTTCGAGGGCTGCATGCCGATCGAGGTCATGGCGGAACGGGGCGTCGAGACGCTTCGCTTCGGGCCGATGAAGGGGGTCGGCCTCGACGATCCGCGGACCGGGCGATGGCCGTACGCCTGCGTCCAACTGAGGCAGGACAATGCATTGGGCACGTTGTGGAACATGGTCGGATTCCAGACCAAGCTCCGCCATGCCGAGCAGGTGCGCATCTTCCGCACCATACCTGGTCTGCAGAATGCCGAATTCGCACGGCTCGGCGGCATTCACCGCAACAGCTTCATTCGGTCACCGGAACTGCTCGACAGCGAACTGCGTCTGAAGAGCCGTCCCAACATCCGCTTTGCCGGACAGATCACCGGCTGCGAGGGATACGTGGAAAGCGCCGCGGTGGGCCTGCTGGCGGCCCGCTTCGCCATCGCCGAGCAGCGTGGTGAGACGCTGGCGGCATTGCCAGTGGAAACCGCGATCGGCGCCCTGCTCAACCACATCACCGGCGGAGCGACGGCACAGAGCTACCAGCCGATGAACGTCAATTTCGGCCTCATGCCACCGCTACCAAGCCGGTTCCGAAAGGCCGACCGCAAGAAGGCCTTCACCGACCGGGCGCGCGGCGCGTTCGACGTGTGGCTTGCCGATCAGCGCGAGACCATCCCCGCCTAGGACGGCTGCTTCATCATGGCCGACATGGTCATCAGCAAATCACGTACGGGGGCGGGTGTGTCACGGCGCAGGGCGCGTTCGACCGCCTCCGCATTGCCGGTCGTGCCGTCCAGCCGAAGAAAGCCCATCGTCCAGTCCGGAAAGGCACGTTGCTTGATCGTTCTCTGATCGGTTACGACCACGTCGCAATGGCGCGGATCACCAGTGATCCGCTCCATCACGTCCTCGATTGCCGGCTGAGTTCCCTCGAGCACCTGCACGAACGAACGCCCGTCATACATCAGGAAGCCGGTAATCCCGTCCAGCGCGTTGTTGACCTGGGCCCCGTACAGCATTCGCTCAATGGCACCGTCTTCGAGCGGCCCCGCCGCCTTGCTGGAGTAAGTAAGCGAATACACTTCCATACCCCGGCCTACCATTTCTTCCGGTGTTCGGAAAGGCTTAGCAGCTGCAGGTGGCGCGGCGCTTGGGTTTAGGCGGTGCGGTAGAAGCGTATTCGGTGGGGCTTAGCCAACCACTATGGTCGGCATCCGCATCCTGGACTTTGGTGATGGTCTTGGTCGCCCATTCCTCGAAACTCAGCTTGCCGTCGCCATTGGTATCCAGCTTGGCGAAGGCCTTGTGCCGTGGAGCAAGCAACTCCTGGATGTCGACCCGACCATCCTTGTTCTTGTCGGCGCGCGAGAAACGCTTCTCCTCGCGCGACTTTGGCGTGGCTTCGGGTGGGCGGAGGGTTTCGGACATTGCGAGAAGCGGCGTCGGGGAGATTCGCGCGCTGGCGAACTTTGTCGGCGTGGCGGAGAAACCGCCAAGCTCGGCGGCACGACCCTGCCAAAGCAAGAACGCACCAGTAACCATCAGAAAACAGGCTGCCACTCCGGCGAAAAAGCGTCCCATTCGGACCCCTTTACATCAACGGATTCGGCGCCCGAACGAATGCGTCAGCAAGGATGCCGTGTCAACGACCTGTCCAACGATGACGAAGCAAGGTCCAGGCGCGTGCCGGCGTGGCCTCTGGCTCAAGCTTCCCCCTGCGCGCATCGCGCTGCGCAAGCGCCGCCAAAGAGGTGAGCGGGCGGAGCGGACGCGGCGCAGGCGATACCTTGACCGGCGGCGGGACTGGCCGCCCGAAACGCCGGGCGAGATCGGCGGCGGCCCACAGGCCGGCAGCGTCGCGCAGCCCCTCGCCGCTTTGTCCAAGCAATCGGGCCGCCAGCTGGAACAGCATTACTCCGCGCGACCTCAGCCGCCCCTCCTCAGGGACTTCCTCCAGCAGCGCCGACCAGCCGTCCTCCAGCCCTGCCAGAGCTCCACCGCTCACCCCTCTGGGCAGCAGTTCACGCGCGGCCGAATGTAGTCGCGGCTCGGCCGGTGCTGGCTCATGATCGAGTCTCTCGAGATTCTCGCGCCACCAGGCGAGCTTGATCGCCGCGAGCATCGGCTCACGCGCCGTGCCGACCACCTCCGCCATGGCATCATCAATGGCGAACAGGGCATCGAACGCAGCGCGAAGCTCGGGCGGCCAGTGCAGGCGAACAAGGTCGCGATCGTTGGTCATTGAGCTGGCCCGCTCAACTCGCCCGCCTCCGCTCAAGACGAGCGAAAACGGCGCTTACCGGTAACAAACCGCCTTCACCGCCTTGACCACATCGTCCGCCTTGATCAGCGCCATCTTCTCGAGGTTGGCGGCGTAAGGCAGTGGCACATCCGCGTCAGTCACCCGCAGGACGGGGGCGTCGAGGTCATCGAAGCCTTCCTCCATGCAGATCGCCATGATCTCCGACGCGATGGAACAGGTCGGCCAGCCTTCCTCGACCACCACCATTCGGTTGGTCTTTGCGAGGGACGTCAATACCGTCTGCTTGTCGAGCGGCCGCAGGGTGCGGAGGTCGATGACCTCCGCGTCCACACCTTCGCCGGCGAGCTTATCGGCCGCTTCGAGAGCCACGCCAACGCCGATGGAGTAGCTGACCAGCGTCACGTCCTTGCCCTCGCGCATGATCCGGGCCTTGCCGATCGGAAGCACCCAATCGTCGACCTGCGGCACGTCGAAATTGTGCCCGTAGAGCAGCTCATTCTCAAGGAAGACCACGGGGTCGTCCGAGCGGATCGCAGCCTTGAGCAAACCCTTCGCGTCGGCCGCGTCATAAGGCGCAATCACCACCAGTCCCGGTACGCTGGCGTACCAGGGGCCGTAGTTCTGGCTGTGCTGCGCGCCGACCCGGCTGGCGGCGCCGTTGGGACCGCGGAACACAATCGGGCAGCGCATCTGGCCGCCCGACATGTAGTTGGTCTTGGCCGCCGAGTTGATGATGTGGTCGATCGCCTGCATGGCGAAGTTGAAGGTCATGAACTCGACGATCGGCTTCAATCCGCCCATTGCCGCGCCCGACCCCAGGCCGGCAAAGCCATATTCGGTGATCGGCGTGTCGATCACGCGCTTGGGGCCAAACTCCTCGAGCAGGCCCTGGGTGACCTTGTAGGCACCCTGATATTGCGCGACTTCCTCGCCCAGCACGAAGACGCGCTCGTCGCGGCGCATTTCCTCCGCCATCGCGTCACGCAGCGCTTCCCGCACCGTCACGCTCTGCATGGTCGCGCCGGCCGGAATCTCGCTGTCGGGCGCCACGGGCTGCTGGTTGGCCGCATCGAACAGCTGACGTGCGCCGGTTTCAGCGTGCTTGGGCGTCGGCGCGGCACTTTCGGTCTTCTGATCCGATGGCGTTGGTGGAGCCTCTGGCGAGGGTGCAGCCGCAGCCGGGCTCGCGGGCGCGGCCTCCTCGCCCTCGCCGCCCATGAGTGCAATGGCCGTACCAACCTTCACCCCGTCCGTACCTTCCGGCACGAGGATCTTGGAGATGGTCCCCTCATCGACCGCTTCGAATTCCATTGTGGCCTTGTCGGTCTCGATTTCCGCCAGGATATCGCCCGACTTCACCTGGTCGCCTTCCTTGACCAGCCACTTGGCCAGCGTGCCCTCCTCCATGGTTGGAGAAAGCGCCGGCATCTTCAGTTCAACGCCCATCAGTAGCGCTCCACCAGCACGTCGGTCGCCAGCTCGGCCGCATCGGGCTCCGGCGCCTCTTCGGCAAACTTCGCAGCGTTGACCACGATGTCCTTGATCTCCTTGTCGATCGCCTTGAGCTCTTCCTCGGCCACCCCGAGCGCCTCCAGCTCCTTGCCGGCGCGGTCGATCGGGTCGTGGTGCTCGCGGTAGCCCTGCACTTCCTCACGCGTCCGGTATTTGGCCGGATCGCTCATCGAGTGGCCGCGGTAGCGATAGGTCTTGAGCTCAAGGATGATCGGGCCCTTGCCCGAACGGGTCCATTCGAGCGCTTCCTCGGCCGCGCCGCGCACCGCCAGCACGTCCATGCCGTCGACCTGGATGCCCGGAATGCGGAAGCTTTCGCCGCGCTTGTAGAAGTCGGGCTCGGAGGATGAGCGATCGACGCTGGTGCCCATCGCATAATGATTGTTCTCGATCGCGTAGACGACCGGCAGCTTCCACAGCTCGGCCATGTTGAAGCTTTCGTAAACCTGCCCCTGGTTGGCCGCGCCGTCGCCGAAGTAGGTCAGGCAAACCCCTCCATCGCCCGAATACTGATGCTTGAACGCAAGGCCGGTGCCGAGGCTGACCTGCGCGCCAACGATGCCGTGGCCGCCGTAGAAGCCATGCTCGACGCTGAACATGTGCATGGAGCCGCCCTTGCCCTTGCTGATGCCGGCCGCGCGGCCGGTCAGCTCGGCCATGATGACCTTGGGGTCGATCCCGTAGGCGAGCATGTGGCCATGGTCGCGATAGCCGGTGATGACGCTGTCCTTGCCGACCGTCATTGCGCTCTGGAGGCCTACGGCCACGGCTTCCTGGCCGATGTAAAGGTGGCAGAAGCCGCCGATCAGGCCCAGGCCATATAATTGTCCGGCCCGCTCCTCGAAGCGGCGGATGAGCAGCATCTGCTTGTAGAATCCCAGCAGCTCGTCCTTGCTGGCCTGATAACGTTCAGGCTGCGCCGGGCGCTCGCGGTTGGAGATGGGTTCGGCCGGCGCTGCGGCCTTGGGCTTGGCGGAACGCGCCACGGCATATCCTCAAACTGATCTGGAACGGCCGGGTCTATAGGAGGGCCGCTGCCGCCCGGCAAATGCCGATTGAGCGCCCAAGCACTCAGTCTTCGAGCGGGACGATCACTTCGTCGGGACGAACCAGGCCGAGGCGGCCGCGAACCATCTCGTCCGCCATGTCCGGGTCAGCCTTGCGCGGGTCGAGCAGCGCCGAACGGTGGCGAAGCTGATCGCGCTGCGCTTCCAGCTGCGCCAACTCCGATTTGCGGGCCTTGAGATCATGGGCATAGCCGCCGAGCGCCAGCAGGCCGTTTGGACCGGCCACGGCATGGCCGGCAAACGTGCCGATGATGAGCAGAGCCAGGGCCGGCAACACTGCCCGCCTGATCAATCCCGTCGCTCGTTGTGCCGCGCCTCCCATAAAGGCACAGAATCAGAGTTGGGGAGTCTTGGCAAGGCGTTTGGGACGGCACCGTAACGTCAACAATAAAAAAAGACCCCGGAGATGCGTGTCTCCGGGGCCAGTTCCAAAGGGTGTCACCGGCGAGAATTGAAAAATTCTTGCGTGCTCCGCCAGGATCTCGCGCCGCCGATGACCCCTCTTTCCTACTTTGCCTCTTTGACCTAGCAAAGAGCCGCAAGGCAAAAAGCATGGATCAGTCGCGGCCAAAGGCGCTGCGTGCAACAATCTTCCAAAACTCACGAAAGTGGCAGCATGGACCGGACCGACACCCGTATCCTCAAGCTCCTTCAGGAGGATGCAGACCGGCCAGTGGCAGAGATCGCCTCGGCCGTCGGCCTCTCGCCGACCCCCTGCTGGCGCCGCATCCAGAAGCTCAAGGCCAGCGGGGTCATCCGCCGAACGGTGGCGATCGTCGATCCACAGGCGATCGGCCGCGGCCTCAACGTCTTCGTCGGAATCGAAGCGCGCGACCACACGCCTGACTGGCTGGAGCAGTTCACGGCAACCGTATCGCCCATGCCCGAGGTGATGGAAATCTACCGGATGGCTGGCGAACTCGACTACCTGCTCCGCATCAGCGTTCGCGACATGGCGCAGTTCGACGATTTCTATCGCCGGCTGATTGCCGCCGTCCCACTCAAGAACGTCACGAGCCATTTCGCCATGGAGCGGGTGAAGCACACCACTGCCTACCCAGTTGAATAAAGGTTCATTGGCCTTCAGACGACGGCTCACCTAGCAGCCCACCGACCACCGCCAGTCCATTGAAGAGACCAACCATGGTGACGATCCAGGAAGGACATGCGGCAGGTCACCCGCACGATCGCCGCTGGTATCGGCTGATCATCGCTGGAACGTTCGGGCGACTGGGACCCGGGCTCATTACGGGAGCGGCGGACGACGACCCGAGTGGCATCGCCACCTACTCGCAGGCGGGCGCGCAGTTCGGACTGAACATGCTCTGGACGGTGTGCTTCACCTATCCATTGATGGTCGCGGTGCAGGTGATCTGCGCCCGGGTGGGCCGGGTCAGCGGACGCGGCCTCGCGGCCAATCTGACGGAGGTATTTCCGCGCTGGGCCGTGGCACTGCTGGTGCTTGGCCTGATGATCGCGAACACGGTCAACATCGGCGCCGACGTCGGCGCCATGGGCGCTGCCGCGCAGCTGGTTACCGGAGCGCGCGATGACACGTGGTTCACCCTTGGCGCCGCGGTTGTGTCCCTGCTGCTGCAGGTGCTGGTGCCCTATCACTTTTATGTGAAGCTGCTGAAGTGGCTGACCCTGGTCCTGTTCGCCTACGTCGGGGTCGTGTTCAGTGTGGCGATCGATTGGAGCCAGGTGTTGGAGAGCACCTTCATGCCGAGCGTGAGCTGGACGCCCGAAACCATGACCATGGTGGTCGCGGTGTTCGGCACCACGATCAGCCCCTACCTGTTCTTCTGGCAGTCCGCCGAAGAAGTGGAGGACATGCAGCTGAGACACCGCGTCGCCTTGCGCGACGCCTCGCGAGCCAGTGCCCGGCGCGAGATCCGGCGCATGACGCAGGACACCTTCGCCGGCATGGGTATCTCCAACCTCATTGCCTACTTCATCATCCTGACCACCGCAGTGACCCTTCACCAGAGTGGAATGACGGACATCCAGACCTCTGCTCAGGCGGCGGAGGCGCTGCGGCCGATTGCGGGACGCCTCGCCTTCTGGCTGTTCAGCATCGGCATCGTCGGCACTGGGCTCTTGGCCATGCCGGTACTCGCCGGCTCCGCCGCTTACGCCTTGTGCGAGGTGCTGGGGCGGCCCGCGGGGCTTGAGAAGTCATTCGGCCAAGCTCGTACCTTCTATGGCATCATCGGCACGCTGATGGTGGTGGCACTCGCCGTACCGCTGTCCAGCCTCGATCCGATCAAGGCGCTGTTCTGGAGCGCGGTGCTGAACGGCGTCATCGCCGTCCCCATCATGGCCGCGACCATGTGGATCAGCGGCCGCCACGCGCAGATGGGCCGCTATGTCGCCAACCGGTGGCAGCGCTGGCTCGGTTGGGCGGCGACCTTGGTCATGGCGGCCGCCGCCATCGGCATGTTCGTGCTCGGCTGAGGTTCAGCCCGCCCGGTATGCCTTGAGCGCCGCGCGGCCGGCGTAACGTGCGGCGTCACCAAGCTCTTCCTCGATTCGGAGGAGCTGATTGTACTTGGCGGTGCGGTCCGACCGAGCCAGGCTGCCGGTCTTGATCTGCCCGCAGTCCAGCGCGACGGCGAGGTCGGCGATGGTGCTGTCCTCCGTCTCGCCCGAGCGGTGGCTCATGACGGCGGTATAGCCGCTCGACTGCGCCATCCGCACCGCGGCGATCGTCTCCGACAGCGAGCCGATCTGGTTGACCTTGATCAGGATCGAGTTGGCGATCCCGTCCTTGATCCCCTGACCGAGGCGCGACACGTTGGTCACGAACAGGTCGTCTCCAACCAGCTGTACCCGGTCGCCAAGCTTGTCGGTCAGGGCTTTCCAGCCGGCCATGTCATCCTCGGCCATTCCGTCTTCGATGGATGCGATCGGATAATCGCGAGCAAGTTCGGCAAGGAAGTCGACCATCTGCTCCGGCGACAGGTCCCGCGAATCGCCGCCGGAGCGGCCCTCCTTTTGACCCAGCTTATACTGCCCATCCTTGAAGAACTCGGTGGCCGCGCAGTCGAGCGCGATCAGCACGTCGCTGCCAAGCGTGTAGCCGGCGGCATGGGTCGCCTCGCCGATGTAGTCGAGGGCCTGACGCGGGCTTTCGATCGCAGGAGCGAAGCCGCCCTCGTCACCAACCGCGGTCGACAGGCCGGCACCGTGCAGCTTGCTCTTGAGCGCATGAAAGATCTCGGCCCCGCAGCGAAGTGCTTCGGCGAAGCTGTCGGCGCCAACCGGCATCACCATGAATTCCTGAAAGTCGATCGGATTGTCGGCGTGCGCACCGCCGTTCAGGATGTTCATCATCGGAACCGGCAACAGGTGCGCCGAAACTCCGCCGACATAACGGTAGAGCGGAAGTCCGCGAGCGTCGGCTGCCGCCTTCGCGACAGCCAGGCTGACGCCGAGAATGGCGTTGGCGCCCAGCTTTCCCTTGTTGTCGCTGCCGTCAGCGTTGATCAGCGCGGCGTCCACGTCCTGCTGGTCCTCCGCCTCGAAACCGAGGACCGCGTCGGCCAGCGGTCCGTTCACCGCGTCGACCGCCTTGGAGACACCCTTTCCGCCCCAGCGGCTCTTGTCCCCATCACGAAGCTCAACCGCTTCATGCGCGCCGGTCGAGGCGCCCGAGGGCACCGCGGCCCGGCCGAGGCTGCCGTCCTCCAGCGTGACGTCCACTTCCACGGTGGGGTTGCCGCGGCTGTCGAGGATCTGGCGGGCATGGACGTCGATGATTGCGGTCATGGAACGATAGTCTCCGGCGCGACGATGGGATAAGGTCCGGCCTCTATCGGTGCACCGCCGTGGCGGCAACATTCGCCGCGCTGCACCGGAACGTGCGTGCCGCTCCCGGGTTCTTGGGGCGAGAGTAACTCGTACCGAAGGAGAGCCATATGGCCGATACGAACAATGGCCTGCCGGAAGGCACCGACACGATTATCGAAGGCGGCGGAGCGGGCGGAAGCAGCGGCGGCACCGGCCGTAGCGGCTCAACCAGCGGCGGCGGAAGCCCATCCACGGCCAGCAACTCAACCGGAGGACGAACCGCCATGACGGCCAGCGACAGCGGCACCGATAGCCTGATCACCGGCTCCACCTCGGACCAGGGCCGAAGCACCGGCGGAAACACCAGCGGCGGGAGCAGCGATGGCTCCGGCGGCATTCGCGGGATGATCTCCACCGCGGGTACCAAGGCGCGCGACGAAGCGGCCAGCCGTGCCCGCGGCTTTGTCGAGCAGGGGCTGACCAGTAGCTCGGCCGCGCTCGGCAATGTGGCCTCGATCATCGAGGACACGGTTGAGCAGATCGGGGAGCGCCTTGGCCCACAATATGCCGACTACGCCCGCACCGCGAGCCAGACGGTCAATCGCTATGCGACCACCCTCCAGAACAAGGACCCTGATGAGCTGGTCGACGACGCACGTGAGCTGGTCCGGAAGAGCCCCGGCATCGCGCTCGCGGGTGCGGCGATCGTCGGTTTCGGCCTGGTTCGCCTGCTGAAGGCCGGCATGGAAGGCGGCAGCGACACGACGGGCGCCCGCAGCGGCGGCCGGAACAACCGTCAGTCGGACTGACGGCCATGCTCAAGCCCGCAAGCCCGCCGATCAGCGGTGACGACAGCGTTGGTGATCTGCTTCACCGGCTGGTGAACGACGGCAAGGCCTATGCCCAGGCCGAAGTCGCCTATGTGAAGACGCTCGGCTCCGAAAAGGCCGCTCAGGCCAAGCAGCCGGTCATCTACGGGGTCGCGGCACTGCTCTTCGCCCATGCCGCTTTCTTGGCGGTTTGTGCGCTCATCTGGGTGGGCCTTGCTCAGCTGATGAACGCCGCGCTTGCGGGATTGTTGACTGTGATCATCCTTGGCGCCGTCGCGGGCGTGCTTGGCTACCTGGCCTACGGCGGCGTCCGGAAGATGACGGGAGCGGCCAAATGACCGACGCCCATCAGGTCCGGATCGCCCAGGCCAGAGGCCAGGCCGATGCCGCCAAGGCGCGGCTGATGGCGACGGTCGAGGAGGTCAAGGCGCGCCTTGCCCCCAAGACCCTTGCCGGAAACGCCATGCAGGCCGCCAAGGACAAGAGCATCGTGGTTGCTGACGACACCGTCACGGCCGTCAAGGAAAAGCCGATGATGGCTGCCGGCATTGCCGGCGCCACCGCCCTGCTGATCGCCCGCAAGCCGTTGATCGCGGCCATCGGGCGCTGGTGGCGCGGCGAAGCGGACGACATCGAAAATGACAATCATGGCCGGCGCGAACGCGTCCGTGCCAAGGAGGATAAGTAATGACCAAGCGTAGCAGCACCGACTATTCGAACACCAGCCAGGCGGACGATGGTCGCTTCAGCAACCTGTCGCAGAGCGCATCCGACCAGATCGACAATTCGCCGCTGATCGCACTCGGTGCGGGCGTCGCCCTTGGCGCGGTATTGGGCGCCGTGCTTCCCGCCAGCCGCAAGGAGCGCGAGTTGCTCCAGCCGCTTGGTGCCAAGCTCAATACCGCAGGTACCGGCGCAATCGAGCGCGGCCGTGATATGGCCAAGCAGCGGTTTGACGAAATGGCGGGCGACAAGGTTCGTGAGTTCTTCGGTGCCGGGACGACCTCTGGCGGTTCCTCGAACGCCTGAGCCTCGACGCCGCAATCCGAGGATGTGCGGGTCCTGAGCGCAGCAACGCATAGCCGAAGGGCGTCTTCATCAACGCCCTTCGGCTATGGCCCCTTCGCTCTGGACGAAAGAAGAATTCAGCCAACCTTTCACCCACGTCACTTGGGTGCTATCGGCCCCGGCCCATGAGCAAGCTCCACCTCGTATTCGGCGGCCGGGTCAAGGATCCGCAGGGCCTGGACTTCGTCGATCTCAAGAAGGTCGATCTGGTCGGCCTCTTCGACAATTACGCTGACGCCGAGGAAGCCTGGCGCGCCAATGCCCAGCGCACGGTTGATGACGCGGAAATGAAGTATGTGGTGGTGCACCTGCACCGCCTGCTCGAGCCGGATGTCGAAGCCAAGGTCTGACCGTCAGGCCGAGCGATAGCGCCAGAGCAGAAGCGGCCGTTGCAGAAGCAGGCCGGTGATGAAGCCGGCGATATGAGCCGGTGTCGCCAGCATCATGCCCTCGGTCCCGGCCGCATAGCCAACCCCGATCTGGAGCACGGTCCAGGCGACTGCCAGCCAGACGATGTGGATCAGGCGATTAATCGAAGGGTTGCGGCTGACCTGCTTTGGCCTGCCGAAGCTCAGCGCATAGGCGCCGATCACGCCGCTGATCGCGCCGCTCGCGCCGATCACCGGAATGACGCCGAGCGGCAGCACCGCCCATTGCGCCAGCGCAGAAGTGACGGCGCTCACCAGATAGATCACGACCAGCCCCTGCGCCCCAAGCACCCGTTCAACCGCGATCCCGCACAGCAACAGCATCATCATGTTGAAGAGCAGGTGCAGCAGCCCGCCGTGCACCAACGTGCAGCTGAACGGCGTCAGCAGGACGGGAACTGCGGAGGACAGGTCGAGAATCCCCGACGCGCGCGCCGGAATGAACCCCATCGCGCCTGCCGCAAGTCCTTGATAGCCCGGAAGCAGGATCAACAGGGAGATGATGCTCGTCACCGCCGCGATGGCGATGGTGGGCGAACGCCAGTTGATGGTCATGCGAGAAGGTCGCTAGCCAGCGCGGGGCTCACACGAACTCGATCTGAGCTATCTCGTAATAGCGGTCACCCGAAGGCGTGGTAACCTCCACCTCATCGCCGACTTGCCGGCCGATCAGGGCGCGCCCAAGCGGACTGTTGTAGCTGATCCGGCCGATCTTCGCGTCCGCCTCCGTCTGGCCGACGAGCTGGTATTTCACCGGCTTGTCGTCCTCATCGATCAGGCTGACGGTCGCGCCGAACACGACCTTGTCGCCGGATAGCGTGGTCGGATCGATCACCAGCGCACGGGCCAGCCGATCCTCGATGTCGGCGATGTACGCCTCGATCTGACCCTGCCGCTCCTTGGCAGCGTGATATTCGGCATTCTCACTGAGATCGCCGTGTGCGCGTGCTTCCTCGATCGCATCGACGACCTGCGGACGCTCGATCTTGAGGCGCTTCAGTTCGTCTTCGAGCTGACGATAGCCTTCGGCCAGCATCGGCACCTTGTCGCTCGCCATGGGCGCATCCAGTCCTTCATATCCACTCAACAAAACCCGCCCGCCGCGCTGACCCGAGGGCCGCGTGATTGGCGGGCTGGTTCATGGGAGGTTTAGCTTTCGAGGCCGGAATAATAGGACTGAAGGGAGCGAACTTCAAGCGAATGGCCGCGCACGGCCCGGATGGCGCGGGCCACGGCGAGGCTGGCGGAGACCGTCGTGACGTAGGGCACCTTGCGGTTCAGCGCGGTCGCACGGATCGACTGGCTGTCCTTGAATGACTGCCACCCTTCGGTCGTGTTAAAGACCAGGCTCACCTCGCCGTCGACCATCTTGTCGACGACGTGCGGCCGGCCTTGCGCCACCTTGTTGACCAGCGTCACCGGCAAGCCCTTCCCCGCCAGGAAGCCGGCAGTGCCCGTGGTCGCGATGACGTCGAACCCCAATTCGATCATTAGCTGCACAGCTGGCAGGATTTGGTCCTTGTCGCTGTCTTTCACCGACACGAACAGCGTGCCGCCGTCCGGCAGCCTGGTGCCCGCGCCAAGCTGGCTTTTGGCAAAGGCGATGTCGAAGTCCTTGTCGATGCCCATGACCTCGCCGGTCGACTTCATCTCCGGGCCGAGGACGGGATCGGTGCCCGGGAAGCGGGCGAACGGGAAGACGCTCTCCTTCACCGCGACATAGCCCTGGGGCTTGCGCAAGGATGGGAGGCCGTCCAGCGCCTCGCCGGCCATCACCCGTGCCGCGATCTTCGCCACCGGGACCCCGATCGCCTTGGCGGTGAACGGCACGGTCCGGCTGGCGCGCGGGTTGACCTCGATCAGGTACACCAGCCCATCCTTCACGGCGAATTGGACGTTCATGAGGCCCTTGACCTTGAGCGCGAGGGCAAGCTCACGCGTCTGCCGCTCGATCTCGGCCACGATGTCGGGCGACAGGCTGTATGGCGGGATCGAGCAGGCGCTGTCGCCGGAGTGAACACCGGCCTCCTCGATATGCTCGAGCACGCCGGCGACCTTCACGTCCTTGCCGTCGCAGATGGCGTCGACATCGACCTCCACGGCGTCGCGCAAGTAGCGGTCGATCAACACCGGCGAGTTGCCCGACACCTCCACGGCGGTGGCGATGTAATTGTCGAGCTGGGCGGGTCCGTCGACCACCTCCATCGCCCGGCCGCCGAGCACGTAACTGGGGCGAAGCAGCACGGGATAGCCGATCTTCTCGGCCACCTGCATCGCCTCGTCCCGGCTGCGCGCGATGCCATTCTCGGGCTGGCGGAGCTTCAGCCGGGCGACCAGCGCGGCGAAGCGCTCGCGGTCCTCGGCGAGGTCGATGCTGTCGGGCGACGTGCCAAGGATCGGGATGCCTGCCGCCTGCAGCCCGGCGGCGAGCTTAAGCGGCGTCTGCCCGCCCAGCTGCACGATCACGCCCGCCAGTTCACCGCGCGCTTGCTCGCGCTTGACGATCTCCAGCACGTCTTCCTGCGTCAGCGGCTCGAAATAGAGCCGGTCCGACGTATCCGGATCGGTCGAGACCGTCTCCGGATTGCAGTTGATCATCACCGTCTCATAGCCCGCATCGCGAAGCGCGAACGCGGCGTGGCAGCAGCAATAATCGAACTCGATCCCCTGCCCGATTCGGTTCGGCCCGCCGCCCAGGATGACGACCTTCTTGCGGTCGGAAACCTCGGCCTCGTCCTCGGGCTCGCCGAACAGCGGGGCTTCGTACGTCGAGTAGAGGTAAGGCGTGGACGCATCGAACTCGGCCGCGCAGCTGTCGATCCGCTTGTAGACCGGGTGCACGCCAAGGTGCTGGCGGTGCCACCGCACCTCGTCTGCCGTCACCCCGCCCGTCATCGCCCGCATCGCCGCATGAACGATCCCACGGCCCCGCGCCTGAAGCTCGCCCATCTCCCGGTTCATGCCGGTCGAGCGCAGCGACAGCTGCGCCAGCCGGGCGTCGCTGAAGCCCATCCCCTTCAGGCGCCGCATCTCCGCAGCGTTGTTGGGCAGACCGAAGGCGCGGACCTGACCCTCGGCACGGACGATCTCGGCCAGCCGCTCCAGGAACCAGGGGTCGAAGCCGGCGATGTCGTTGATGCGGTCGACGGTGAAACCATGACGCAGCGCCTCGGCGGCGACCAGCAGCCTGTCGGGCGTCGGCGTGGCAAGCGCGGCGGCGATCTCGTCCGTGGAGGCGTCTTCCAGATGCCGCACCCGGTCGAGACCGTTCAGCCCGATTTCCAGTCCGCGCAGTGCCTTCTGCAGGCTCTCGGCGAAGGAACGGCCGATTGCCATCACCTCGCCCACCGATTTCATCGCGGTGGACAGGTTGTTCGATGCGCCCTTGAACTTCTCGAAGGTGAAGCGCGGGATCTTGGTGACGACATAGTCGATCGTCGGCTCGAAGCTGGCCGGGGTCGCGCCGCCGGTGATGTCGTTCGCGATCTCGTCCAGCGTGTAGCCGACCGCCAGCCGCGCCGCGACCTTCGCGATCGGAAAGCCGGTCGCCTTGGACGCTAGCGCCGATGAGCGCGACACGCGCGGGTTCATCTCGATTACCAGCATCCGGCCGGTCTTGGGATCGACCGCGAACTGGACGTTCGATCCGCCGGTCTCGACCCCGATCTCGCGCAGCACGGCGATGCTCGCCGAACGCATGCGCTGATATTCCTTGTCGGTCAGAGTCAGCGCGGGGGCGACGGTGATGCTGTCGCCGGTGTGGACGCCCATCGGGTCCACATTCTCGATCGAGCAGATGATGATGGCGTTGTCCGCACGGTCGCGGACCACCTCCATCTCATATTCCTTCCAACCAACGACGCTTTCGTCGATCAGCACCTCGGTCGTCGGCGAAGCTTCCAGCCCGGTTCGGACGAAGTGGAGATACTCGTCGCGGTTGTAGGCGATCCCGCCACCCGTGCCGCCCAGCGTGAAGCTGGGGCGGATGACGGCCGGCAGTCCGACGCTGTCGAGCGCGGCCATGGCTTCCTCGACCGAATGGATGATCGCCGACCTGGGGCTTTCGAGCCCGATCCGGTCCATCGCGTCGCGGAATTTCTGGCGGTCCTCGGCCTTCTCGATCGCCTCGGCATTGGCGCCGATCAGCTCGACGCCAAGCCGGTCGAGCGTGCCATCCTTGAACAGCGCCAGCGCGGTGTTGAGCGCGGTCTGCCCGCCCATGGTCGGAAGTAACGCGTCCGGCCGCTCGGCCTCGATGATCTTGGCGACGATCTCGGGCGTGACCGGCTCGATATAGGTCGCGTCGGCCCCCTCCGGATCGGTCATGATCGTCGCCGGGTTCGAGTTGACCACGATCACGCGGTAACCCTCGGCTTTCAGTGCCTTGACCGCCTGGCTGCCCGAATAATCGAACTCCGCCGCCTGGCCAATGACGATCGGGCCGGCGCCGATGATGAGGATGGACGAGATGTCGGTGCGCTTGGGCATTAGTAGTCGATCGCTCCTTCGCGTCCCCGATTGCCGATAAAGCGATGCCGCAGGTCTGGCGTCGCATCCACCACCCGCTTGACGCAGTCGAAGGACGCCGATGCGCGCCCCTGCATGTCGGCCGCGGCCAGATCGACCATGGGATGGGCGTAGTCCACCCAATTGCCTGCGATGATCTTGAACGCCTGTCCGGGCTGATACCCGCACCATGCCTCGAGCTGCGGGGCAAAAGCACTGACCGCCATGCCGGCACGGTAACGGGGATAGCTGTCGAGTTGGCCACGCCGGCGCAGCTCGTCTAGCGCCTTGCGCTTGTCGCGCTCGTTGCGCTCGGCGCCATGATAGAGCGCGGCCTCGTGAGCCTGATCCTTGTCCGCGAATTCGAACCGATATCGGCTGTCGAACATCAGCTTTGCGAGTGCGCGGTGATCAAGCTTCGCGAACTCAGCTTGAGGTACTCGCAACTGAATGATTTCGACGCCCTCGTCGTTGACCTTCCGCATCCATGCGTCATTGATGCCGAGCGAATTCAGTGCCGCGTGAAGGCCCGGTCCCTTGACGTCGGGAGACGCGTTGAACTCGGCCTCCTGCCGCTTCATGCGTTGCTGCATGGTCTCGACGTGCCCGCGTATCCCGGGTGCTTCGCGGTGGCAGCCGCTGAGAAGCGGCGTCACGGCAAGAACCGCAAGCATGCTTCTCACCGCATCATCCCCACGAACCGCTCGAACAGGTAGAAGCTGTCCTGCGGGCCCGGGCTGGCTTCGGGGTGGTACTGCACGCTGAACACCGGGCGGCCTTCCAGTTCGAGCCCGCAATTGGAGCCGTCGAACAGCGAGACGTGCGTCTCCTTGACGCCGGCCGGAAGCCCCTCGCGCTCGACTGCAAAGCCGTGGTTCATGCTGGTGATCTCGACTGCGCCGTCGGCCAGTCGCTTGACGGGGTGGTTAGCGCCGCGGTGACCCTGGAACATCTTGGACGTCCGGCCCCCGACGGCGAGAGCCAGAAGCTGGTGACCGAGGCAGATGCCGAACAAAGGCTTGCCGGTGTCCAGCATCTGGCGGATCACCGGAATGGCATACTCCCCCGTCGCCGCCGGATCGCCCGGGCCGTTCGAGAGGAAGAAGCCGTCGGGATTGTGCCCCATGATCTCGTCAAACGTCGCGGTCGCGGGCAGGATGGTGACCTCCGCACCTGCCTCGACCAGCGAGCGGAAGATGTTGCGCTTGGCGCCATAATCGATCGCGACCACATGAGCGCGCTTCGGCTCTCCGCCAGCGTGCGGCAGCGGAGCATCGCCATAGCCGATGTCCAGGTTCCAGTGGCCGCCTGACCAATGCTCCAGCTGCTCTCGGCTGACCTCCTTCGCGAGGTCCATGCCCTCGAGGCCGGGCCACTCGGCCGCCATCCGCTGCAGCGCCGGCAGGTCGAACTTGCCGTCAGCCCGATGCGCGATGACGATGGTCGGCGGGCCTTCCTTGCGCACCAGCCGGGTCAGCGCCCTCGTGTCGAGCCCGGCCAGGCCGATGCGATCGTGGCGCTTCATCCACTCTGGAAAGTCGATCGTGCTGCGAAAGTTGCTCGGTCCCGTGACCGCCTCGCGCACGATACAGCCGAGCGCATGGGGATCGTCGGCCTCGACGTCCTCGTCATTGGCGCCGACATTGCCGATGTGCGGGAAAGTGAAGGCGACCACCTGCCGGGCGTAGGAGGGATCGGTCATCACCTCCTGATAACCGGTCATGGCGGTGTTGAAGCACAACTCTCCAACCGCCTCTCCTTCCGCGCCGAACCCCTGGCCCCAGGCGACCCGGCCATCGGCGAACACCAGGACTCCGGTCGCGCCGCTGGGTTGAGGCGCAGGCGCGGGCACAGGGCTGGCCATCGGGTGGAGGCTCCTTCGGGAATGGACAACGATGTCGCTAAGCGGCGGTCGCTAAGCGCTTGCGGCGGTCCGGTCAACGGCTGGTCAGGCCGGAAAACCGCCGCTACGGCTGGCCGCTTTCCCGAACGAGACGAGACGATGATCCGAGATGACATCAAGGCCGCGCTGGTTGCGGCCATGAAGGGCGGCGACAAGAGCGCCACGGGCACGATCCGGCTGATCCAGAGCGCCATCAAGAATCGCGATATCGAACTTCGCACGAGCAGCGCGCCGGCCGACGATGACCAGGTCGTCACCGAAGTGCTGCAAAAGATGATCAAGCAGCGCCGCGAATCGGTCGACCTCTATCGCAAGGGCAACCGCGAAGAGCTGGCAGCGACCGAAGAAGCCGAGATCGCCGTCATTGAGCGTTTCCTGCCCAAGCAGTTGGACGAAGCGGAGGCGACCGCCGCGGTGCAGGCGCTGATCACCGAGCTTGGCGCGTCGAGCATGAAGGACATGGGCCGGGTCATGGCCGCCGTGAAAGAACGCTACCCCACCAGCATCGAGCCGGCGCGCGCCAGTGCGCAGGTGCGGGCGGCGCTGGCCTGAACAACCTCTCTCCCGAAAGCGATGGTGGGAAGTTAAGGTCGGGCGTGACCTGCTCCGAATCAGTGATCCGGTGACCCTCTCCCCTGCCTTTCTCGACGAATTGCGCGCCCGCACGCTGCTGTCGGCCATCATTGCCAGCCAAGTGAAGCTCACCCGCGCCGGCCGTGAATACAAAGGCTGCTGCCCGTTCCACGACGAGAAGACGCCAAGCTTCTACGTCAATGACGAGAAGGCCTTCTATCATTGCTTCGGCTGCGGCGCGCATGGCGACGCCATCCGCTTCCTGACCGAGCAGCGTGGACTGCCGTTCATGGATGCGGTGAAGGAGCTTGCTGACAAGGTCGGGATGCAGGTGCCGGCGCCGGACCCCCGAGCGCAGGAGAAGGCCAGCCGCGCGGCTACGCTGCACGACGTCATGGCGGCGGCGCAGCTCTGGTTCGCCGAGCAGCTTCAGAAAGACGAAGCCGGCGAGGCGCGGGCCTATGTGAAGAAGCGTGGCTTCTCTTCGCTCACGGTGCAGCGCTTCGGGATCGGCTTCGCGCCGGACGGCCGGACCCGGCTCAAGGCGGCTTTGAAGGAGCAGGGCGAGGACAAGCTGGTCGACTGCGGCCTGCTGATCCGGCCCGAGAAGCCGAACAAGGAGGCCTACGACCGCTTCCGCGGGCGGCTGATGATCCCAATCCGCGACGCACGCGGCCGGGTGATCGGCTTTGGCGGTCGGATCATCGGCACGGGCGAGCCGAAGTACTTGAACAGCCCCGAGACCGTCCTCTTCGACAAGGGCCGCACCCTCTACAACATCGACCGCGCATCGCCCGCCAGCCGCCAGGCCAACCGCATCATTGTGGTCGAAGGCTATATGGACGTGATCGCGCTCGACCAGGCGGGCATTGCCGAGAGCGTGGCGCCCAATGGTACCGCGCTGACCGAGGCGCAGCTGGCGATCCTGTGGCGACTCGACCCGGCGCCGATCCTCTGTTTCGACGGGGATGCGGCGGGACAGATGGCCGCCATCCGCGCCGCCCTGCGCGCCCTTCCCCACCTGGCGCCGGAACGGACCCTGCGTTTCGTCGCGCTGCCCGCCGGGCAAGATCCCGATGACCTGATCAAGGCCGGTGGCCGCGCAGCCATCGACGCTGTGCTGGCCGAGCCCGAGCCGCTGGTCGACCGGCTGTGGCGGCACGAATTCGACGCCACGCCGCTCTCCACCCCCGAAGAGCGCGCCGGGCTGAAGCAACGCCTGCTCGCCCACGCCACGGCGATCGGCGATCGCAGCCTGTCGCAGCTCTACCGCGAGGAATGGCTCGGCCGCTTCGACGCGCTGACCCAGCGCGAGCGTCCTCACCGGGGCGGCGGCTTCACTCCCCAGCGCCGCGGCAACTGGGTCAAAGGCAAGGGCTTTGTTCCGCCCGAGCCTCCCGCCAGCCCGGCCGCGCGGAGCATCGGGTCGGAGGGAATCGACCGTGCCACCGCCCGTGCGGTACTGACCGGCCTGTCGCTCTACCCCGATTCCATCGCCGAGCACTTCTCGGCGCTGCAGCGCCTGTCCTTCCGTGACCGGGCTGCCACGGAGGCCCGGGATCGCCTGCTGGACGCGGCGCTTTCCGGCCAAGCGCTTGATCGGCAAGGCATTGCCACCATATTGCGAAGTGCAGGAGCTGCGTCCTTCCTTTCCGAGGGGCGGCGCGGAGCAGGCATGAGCTTCACCTTCACCCGTCCGGACAGCGATCCCGAGCGCGCCACGCGCGACCTCGGCATCGCCATCGAGACCCTCTGCGCTCAGGCGGAAATCGCCGCCGCGCTGCGGGAAGCGACCGATCGTCTGGGCGCGGACTGGAGCGAAGAATTGGTCGGGGAACAGCAGCGGCTGCACCTCGCCAAGGACGAAACAACCAAGCGGCTGGCGGAACTGGCCGCGGGCGACTAAGTGGCGGCACGATGGCGAAAGCAGAGATTCAGGAAACCGAACCCCAGGACGGCGACGATGCGCCCCTGATCGACCTCAACGACGCTGCGATCAAGCGGTTGAAGGCGCGCGCCAAGAAGCGTGGCACCATCACCATTGATGAGATCAACGCAGCGCTGCCGGCCGACCAGAACGAGCAGATCGAAGACCTGATGTCGGAACTCAACGACATGGGCGTCCAGATCGTCGAGCGGAACGAAGGCTCCGACGACGATGAGGACGAGCAGGATTCGGACTCCTCCAACGAGGCCGAAGAGGTCGACCCGCTCGACGACGGCGGCGCGCGTCCGGCCGCCGCGGTCAAGAAGGAGCCGACCGACCGCACCGACGACCCGGTGCGCATGTACCTGCGCGAGATGGGCGCCGTTGAGCTGCTCAGCCGCGAGGGCGAGATCGCCATCGCCAAGCGCATCGAGGCTGGCCGCGACACGATGATCTGGGGTTTGTGCGACAGCCCGATCACCTTCACCTCCATCATCGAATGGTCGAACGCCCTCAACGAAGGCCGCATGCAGCTGCGCGAGATCCTCGATCTCGAAGCCATGCTGTCCAAGGGTCCCACCGCCGAGCAGATCAACGCCGCCGAGAGCGAGGATGGCGAGGGCGCGGGTGAGATCAGCGCCGCGGTCGCCGGGCCGACCATCAAGGAAGACGCGGAGCCGGAGGAAGCTCCCGCCGCCGACGACGAGGAAGACGAGTTCACCGAACGTCGCGCGCGTCCGGAAGGCGCCGCCGAGGAGGAAGAGGACGACAACACCCTCAGCCTCGCGCAGATGGAGGAAACCCTCAAGCCGCAGGCGCTCGAGAAGTTCGCCCTCATCACCGGCCACTACAAGAAGTTCGCCAAGCTGCAGGACGCGCGGCTGAACGCCATGTCGGCCGGCCAGGCCTACCCCCCGGCCGAAGAGAAGAAGTATCAGAAGCTGCGTGAACAGCTCACCGCCGAAGTCGAGGCGATGCAGTTCCACGGCTCCAAGATCGAGTATCTCGTTGAGCAGCTCTACAGCTACAACCGTCGCCTGACCGCATTGGGCGGGCAGATGCTGCGCCTGGCCGAGCGCCACCGCGTGCCGCGCAAGCAGTTCCTCGACGAATATATGGGCAATGAGCTCGACGAGGCGTGGCTGCCGCGCGTCGCCAAGCTCGACAAGAAGTGGGCCGCCTTCACTGCCGCCGAAGGCGACAGCGTCGACTGCATCCGGGTCGAGATCGGTGAGATCAGCCAGGCCACCGGCATGAACCTGGCCGAATTCCGCAAGATCGTGAACATGGTCCAGAAGGGCGAGCGCGAGGCCCGCATCGCCAAGAAGGAAATGGTCGAGGCCAACCTGCGCCTCGTCATCTCCATTGCCAAGAAGTACACCAACCGCGGCCTGCAGTTCCTGGACCTCATCCAGGAAGGCAACATCGGCCTGATGAAGGCGGTGGACAAGTTCGAGTATCGCCGCGGCTACAAGTTCTCGACCTACGCCACCTGGTGGATCCGGCAGGCGATCACCCGCTCGATCGCCGACCAGGCGCGGACCATCCGCATCCCGGTCCACATGATCGAGACGATCAATAAGCTCGTCCGCACCAGCCGCCAGTTCCTCCACGAGACGGGCCGCGAAGCGACCCCGGAAGAGCTCGCCGAGCGACTCTCCATGCCGCTCGAGAAGGTGCGCAAGGTCCTCAAGATCGCCAAGGAGCCGATCAGCCTCGAAACGCCGATCGGCGACGAGGAAGACAGCCACCTCGGCGACTTCATCGAGGACAAGAACGCCGTCATCCCGGTCGACGCCGCCATCCAGGCGAACCTCAAGGAGACGGTGACACGGGTACTGGCGTCACTCACCCCGCGCGAGGAGCGCGTGCTGCGCATGCGCTTCGGGATCGGAATGAACACCGATCACACGCTCGAAGAGGTCGGCCAGCAGTTCAGCGTGACCCGCGAGCGTATCCGGCAGATCGAGGCCAAGGCGCTGCGGAAGCTGAAGCATCCGAGCCGGTCGCGGAAGATGCGGAGCTTCCTCGACCAATAACGCCGCCCATCCCGAGCGAAGTTGAGGAGCGCCGGAGTGGCGCGCAGAAGGCGCGGCTGTCAGCTAGCCGCCCTTATCGGCACGTCCGAAGTCCTGTCGTACTCGCCGCTTAAAAGGCAAGCACGCAGGCTGGCCTGCGCATCGCTCTCTCTTCGCCTCAGGTGACAATCGCTGCGCGCTTGCCACCTTACCCTCGGCCGCTCGTTGCGCATTCCATGCACACCCGTCAGCTCGGCCGGTCCGGCCCCCTCGTCTCCGCTCTCGGCCTTGGCTGCATGGGCATTTCCCACGCTTATGGCGACCCGCTTCCCCGCGCCGAGGGCGTGGCGCTGATCCGGGCGGCGGTGGAGCGCGGGGTGACCCTGTTCGACACCGCCGAAGTCTATGGCCCGTTCGAGAACGAACGCGTAGTCGGCGAGGCGTTGAAGCCCGTCCGCGACCAAGTGGTCATCGCCACCAAGTTCGGCTTCCGCTTCGACGCCGACGGCAAGCAACTCCCCGGCACCGACAGCCGCCCCGAAACCATCCGCGCCGCGGTAGACGGCTCCTTGAAGCGTCTCGGCATCGAGACCATCGACCTCCTCTACCAGCACCGGGTCGACCCCGCGCTCCCGATCGAGGATGTGGCGGGCACCGTCCGCGACCTCATCGCCGCCGGCAAGGTCCGCCACTTCGGCCTGTCCGAGCCCGGCCCCCAGACGCTCCGCCGCGCCCACGCCGTCCAGCCGGTCGCCGCGGTGCAGAACGAATATTCGCTCTGGTGGCGCGCGCCAGAAACCAACGGCATCTTCGACGCCTGCGACGAACTCGGGATCGGCTTCGTCCCCTACTCCCCGCTCGGCCGCGGTTTCCTCACCGGCGCGCTGAAGCCCGGGCAGGCGCTGGCGCCGGACGACATGCGCGCCAAGCTGCCCCGCTTCCAGGCAGACGCCCTCGCCCGCAACCAGGACTTCGTCACCCTGCTGCAGGAGATCGCCACCGAGAAGGGCGCCACCCCCGCGCAGGTCGCGCTCGCCTGGCTGCTCGCCCAGCGCCCGCATATCGTCCCCATCCCCGGCACGACCAAGCTCCGCCGATTGGAGGAAAATATCGCCGCGGCCGATCTCACCCTCAACGACGAGGAGCTTGACCGCATCGAGGTCAGCGCGAGTGAGCTGGAGGTCGCCGGCGACCGCTACGCCCCGGCGCAGATGGCGATGGTCGGGGTCGAGGCGCCGCTCAAGCACGACGCCTGAGCTAGAGTCCCCGGACCGCCGGCGGCAGGGTCCTGGCGCCCAGCAACAGCTCCGTCAGCGCCCAGACCATCGCATCGGCGCGGTCAGGGCTGTGGCCGGGCCCCTCATAGCCGCCGCCGGCGATCAGTCCCATCAGCTGCGCCTCGAGCGAAGGAAAGGCGCCGTGAAGGAACGCACGCCCGGCCTCGAACCGCAGCGCGACCGGCTCGGCGCGGCGGCTCTTGCCTTGGGTGGCGGTGACCATGCGGACGTGAAGGTCGGGCGCGGCCGCATGCAGGACGCTGCGCACCATCTCGCCCCCTTGGTTGCGCTCCGCCACAACCAGCGCGCGGCGGTCGCTGGCCCGCTCGCCATGCAGCGCCGCCGCGTCGCCAACCGCCGCTGCCCACCGTTCCGGACGGCTCGCACTGACGCTGTGGTCGGCCAGGACATGGCCCCGGCCCTCGGGGTCGATCGCGCAGGCGACGATCCCGCACGTGCCCTCGCCGCTCGGCGGATCAACCCCGATCACCACTCGGGTGAAGGGCGGGGCGGGCGTGGCATCCGGCCAGCGGCTGGCCTCGATCATGGCGGCGGTCCACAGCGCCCCGGGCGTGTCGGCGATAAGCTCACCGTCCAGCTCTTGTCGCCCAAGGCGCGTGCCGCCGAACAGGCGCTCCATCGCCTGCCGGAATGCGGGCGACAGGTGCGGATTGGCGTTGGTCGAGCCGCCCGTGCGGACCGTGCCCCCATTGTCCAGGATCGACTGAAGCAGGCCGCCGCCCCGCGGCGTAGTGGTGATCAGCGCGCGCGGATGTGAGCCGAGGCGCAGCCCCATCTGCAGCATCTGCCAGCTTTGCTCCGCCTTCTTCCATTTGGCGAGCTCGTCACACCAGGCGATGTGATGCTCAGGCCCCCTGAAGGACTCGGGCGAAGCGCCGGAGAAGAGGCTCGCTTCCGACCCATTACGGAACAATATTCGGCGGCGGCTTGGCACCCAGCTGGCAATCAGGTCACCAGCCACCTCCCGCAGACCGCTGCGCCCCTCGACCATCACATCGCGCGCTTCCTCGAACGTCGCGCCAACCAGTGCGATGCGCAGCTTCTCTCCCCGGCGGACCTGCTCTGCGACCCACTCCGCGCCAGCCCTGGTCTTACCGAACCCGCGCCCCGCCATCAGGACCCAGGTTGACCAATTGCCCGCCGGGGCGAGTTGCTCGGGCCGCGCCCACAATCGCCAGTCGGCAAGGGTCGCCTGCATCAGCGGAGGGTCCAGCTTTTCCATGAAGTGGCGAAGCTGCTCATGGCTCAGGTCGGCAATAAGCGCCTCAAGCTCACCTTGTTTCACTCTGGGTCATCGTTCGGCGTCGAAGGATGAGCCGTCACGTGGCGCACCGCCATGATCCGCGCTGCGAGGGTTCGACGCAGTTGGGCGGGATCGACCTGCGGCAACCGACCGCCAGCAGAGGAGCGCGCGGCGCTTGCTCCGCGCAGGGTCAGCAGCTTGACCGCCGTTTCCGCACTGACCACCGGTGCTCCGTCGGGAAGGCTGCTCCCGGTCAGGGCTGATGTCGCGGCCATGACCAGCGCAAGCTCGAGCCGTTGGTAATGATGCTCGAGCGGATCGGCTGTGCCGGCGCTCTCCACCTCCGAATTCGAACGATCCGCGCCTTGATGGTTCATGCGGCGAGAAGGTCAGACGAACTCCTACATGTCAACTTTTCTCGCCTATATGGTTCTCTTTTCTAAGCTTAGCAGCCGTCGGTTCACTTTGACCTTGCGGGGGGCGACTGGTGCGGTATCAAGAGGTTGCTCGGCCCAAATATGCTGTGACCCCCATCTTTTGTTCTCTGCTTGTTCTTAAGGAACGAATAGAGTACATCGGCTCCATTGCGGAATTAATTCCGCGGGTGCTGACGAGAGGATGAGGGCGATGGCAACGCAGTTGAAGGTCGTCGGAATGAGCGGGGATGTGGTGAGCACGGATCGGCAGAAGGCATTGGACGCGGCGCTGGCGCAGATTGACCGCGCGTTCGGCAAGGGCTCGGCGATGAAGCTGGGCAGCCGCGAGAAGATGGAAATCGAAACGGTGTCGACGGGCTCGCTTGGGCTCGACATCGCGCTTGGCGTCGGTGGCCTGCCGCGCGGACGGATTATCGAGATCTACGGTCCGGAAAGCTCGGGCAAGACCACGCTTGCACTGCATTCGATTGCAGAGTCGCAGAAGATCGGCGGAACGGCGGCTTTCGTCGACGCTGAGCATGCGCTCGACCCGGTCTATGCCAAGAAGCTTGGCGTCAACATCGACGAGTTGATCGTCTCGCAACCCGACACGGGCGAGCAGGCGCTGGAGATTGTCGACACCTTGGTCCGCTCGAATGCGGTTGACGTGTTGGTGGTCGACTCCGTCGCGGCGCTGGTGCCGCGGGCCGAGATCGAGGGCGAGATGGGCGACAGCCACGTCGGCCTTCAGGCGCGTCTGATGAGCCAGGCGCTGCGAAAGCTGACCGGCTCGATCAGCCGCTCGCGCTGCACGGTCATCTTCATCAACCAGGTCCGCATGAAAATCGGCGTCATGTACGGCAATCCGGAGACGACCACCGGCGGCAACGCGCTGAAGTTCTACGCTTCCGTGCGCCTCGACATTCGCCGCACCGGGCAGATCAAGGACAAGGACGATATCGTCGGCAACACTACTCGCGTGAAGGTGGTGAAGAACAAGGTCGCGCCGCCGTTCAAGCAGGTCGAATTTGACATCATGTATGGCGAAGGTGTCAGCAAGGTGGGCGAAATCCTCGACCTCGGCGTCAAGGCCGGGCTGGTAGAGAAATCGGGCGCCTGGTTCAGCTTCGACTCGATCAGGATCGGCCAGGGCCGCGAGAATGCCAAGGTATACCTTCGCGAGCACCCCGACATTGCCGACCGCATCGAGAATGCGGTTCGCGGCCGGAAGGATGAAGTTGGCGAGGCACTAATGGTTGGCGCCGGTCCGGAGGACGACGCCTGAGTTGCCGTGACTAGGCCGGGCTTGCGCAAGCGAGTTCGGCCTGGTCGAAGTCAGCCATCCGAACGCCGGCTTGCCGTTCCGGAAAGGCCGTGGTGGATTTGCCCATGACGGTCTTTAGGCGCCAATTCCCTACTCCGCCGCAACCACCCTGGCGCCGCCCGCCCTTTTGGGCAGTCGCTCGAATAGGCGCTTACGATCAGTTAACACCACTAGCAGAGCGCCGACCCAGCCGCACACCGCCAGCCCGATCAGGAAGGGCCGCTGGGTTCCGTCAAAGCTCTGCCCAATAGCGAAACCGGCTGCCGAGGCCAGCACCGTACTGGCCAGTCCCTGGATCGAACTCGCCATTCCGGCGATGGGCGCCATCTTCTCCATCGCGAGCGTGTTGAGGTTGGAGGAGGTGAAGGCGAAGCTCGCCATCGTCAGCCCCTGCAGCACAACGAACTCCCCCAACCCCTCGCTCCAGAGCATCGCGGCCAGCGCATGGAGGCTGGTAATCACGACAAATGCGACGACCCCCAGGTGTCCCACGCGCCGGAGCCCAAGCCGTCCGACGAAGCGGCTGTTGATGAAGGCGGCCAGCGCCATCGGAGCGGCCACCGCGCCAAACACGACGCCAATCCGGCTCGCGGCATCGAAGGTATCGAAGACGATCTGCTGAATGGACGAAATATAGGCGACCAGCCCCGAAAAGAACGCCGTCTGCGCCAGCGTATAGCCCAGCGATTGGCGCTCGCTCAGCACCTTTCGCGCGGCCTCCCACAGTTCACCAAGTTTGAGGCTGCGGCGATATTCGGCGTGCAGCGTCTCCGGCAGGCGGAGATAGCTCCACACGCCCAGAAGCACGCCATAGCCTGCCAGAGCCCAGAAGATCGCCTGCCACGGTCCAATGGCGAGGATGGCCTGGCCGAAGCTTGGCGCCAGTACCGGCACCAGCATGAACACCATGAAGGTGAGGCTCATCACGCGCGCCATCGCCTCGCCTTCGAACAGGTCGCGAACCATCGCCACCACCAGCACGCGAGTTACCGCGGCGGACGCCCCCTGCAGCAATCGGCCAGCAATCAGGACCTCGAAGCTGGGAGCAATGGAGCAGAGGCTCGCGAAAACGGCGTAGGCGGTGATCCCGGCGGTGAGGATCGGCTTGCGGCCGAAGCGGTCGGCCAGTGGTCCCCATAGCAACTGCCCGAAGCCGAACCCCAGCATGTAGATAACAATGATCAGCTGTCGCCGATTCTCTTCGGTGACATGGAGGTGCGCGCCAATGTCAGGCAACGCCGGGATCATGGAATCGATGGCGATCGCGTTGAGGGCCATTAGCGCGGCCAGCAGGGCAACCATCTCGCGCGCGCCCGGTCGCGGCCCGCTGCCGGGCAGGTGGTGAAGGGTGAAAGGCATGGAAGTCAGGCCCAATGGACCGCCACACCGCCAAGTTCCAGCCAGCGTGACGATTTCGCAAGATCGTCGCCTACTGGCGTGACTAGCCAAGCCATGCCAGACTTGCCCGATGATCGTCGTCCATCATCTTGAAAACAGCCGCTCGCAGCGCATTCTCTGGCTGCTGGAGGAGCTTGGCCTGCCTTATACGATCAAGCGCTACCAACGTGATCCCAAGACGATGCTCGCGCCACCGGAACTGCGCCGGCTGCACCCGCTGGGCAAGTCTCCGGTGATCGAGGACGGCAACATGGTGATCGCCGAAAGTGGGGCGATCGTCGAATATCTGATCGAGAAGGCGGGCGGGCGCCTGGGACCGCTTGATGATCAATGCGGCAAGCTTCGCTACCGCCAGTTCCTACACTATGCGGAAGGGTCGCTGATGCCGCCGCTGCTGGTCCTGCTGGTGATCAAGCGGCTGGGGCTGTTTGGCCTCCCCGCGCGAAAACCGATCCTGCGGATGCTGGACCGCCACCTCGACTATTGCGACCAAGAGCTGTCGGGCCGACCTTATTTCGCGGGCGATGAACTGACCGGGGCCGACATCATGATGAGCTTCCCGCTTGAAGCAGCCGCCAAGCGCGCCGGGCTCGATGCCTCACGCCGGCATGTCTGGGCCTGGCTCCAGCGTATCCATGAGAGGCCGGCCTACCAGCGGGCGCTAAAGGCCGGTGGTCCCTATGCATATGCTTGAGCTCACTCGCCGCAACGCGCTGGTCGGCGGCCTGGCGACGTTGGCCGCTTCCCCGATTTCCGCGGGTGCCCAGACCCGGTCGCGCTCCGGCTCGCCGCCCCCGATCGGCGCGGCCGAACGGAAGCGGCGCCTGTCGGATGTCCAGCAGCGCATGCAGAGCCTGGGCATCGGCGCACTGGTGATCGAATCCGGTCCGGCTCTCGACTATTTCACCGGCATTCAATGGCACCGCAGCGAGCGCCCCACGATGGCCGTGGTGCCGGCGTCGGGCGCGGCGATCATCATCACGCCTTTCTTCGAGCGCCCTTCCGTCTCCGAAAGCCTGCAGCTTCCGCTTGAGATCAGGCCGTGGCAGGAGGATCAAAGCCCCTACGTTCCCGTCGCCGACTATCTCAAGAGCCGGGGCGTGGGGGCGCTTCCCATTGCCTTCGAGGAAACCACCCGAGCATTCATCGTCGATGGTGTTCGGCGTCTGCTGCCGACCGCACGGCTTGCGGACGGCGCCGCTCTGGTCCGCCCCATTCGCATGCGCAAGTCGGCGGCTGAGCTCGCGCTGATGCAGCACGCCTCGGACATTACCATCAAGGCTCTCAAGCAGACCCACGCCCAGGTGAAGCTTGGCGAATCCAACCACGACATCGCCGCGCGTTTCGAGCGGATCGTCGGCGAACTCGGCGGCTCCGACACTTGGGCGCTGGTGCTGATCGACGAAGCTGCCGCACTGCCACACGGCAGTGGACGCCCGCAGGAGGTCAAGCGCGGCAGCATCGTATTGATGGACTGCGGGTGCGCGGTGCACGGCTACCAGTCGGATATCAGCCGCACCTTCGTCTTCAGCGCGGATCCCACGCCCGAGCAACGCAAGGTTTGGGGCCAGGTCCGCCAAGGTCAGGCCATCGCCTTCGCTGCCGCCCGGGTGGGCGCTCCGGCCGGCACCGTCGATGACGCGGTGCGGCGCCAATATGAAGCGTGGGGCTATGGCCCGGGCTACGCCCTCCCAGGACTCAGCCATCGCACCGGGCACGGCATCGGTATGGAAGGCCACGAACCGGTCAACCTAGTCCACGGCGAGACCACCGCGCTGGCTCCCGGCATGTGCTTCTCGAATGAGCCGGGGATCTACATTCCCGGAAAGTTCGGCGTGCGGCTGGAGGACTGCTTCCACATGACCGCGACCGGCCCCGCCTGGTTCAGCGTGCCTCCGCCGAGCATCGATCAGCCGTTCGCCTGAACCTATCGAGGCCCGTTTACTTCTTTCGGCTGAGCTCGCGCATTGCCTCGTCGAGCCCGCTGAGCGTCAGCGAATACATCCGCTCGTTCATCAGCTGCCGGATCAGCCCGGTTGACGCGCTGTGGCCCCAATAGGCCTCAGGCGTCGGGTTGATCCACGCCGCCGCCGGGTAGGTGTCGGTCAGCCGCTTGAGCCAGACCGCCCCGCTCTCCTCGTTCATATGCTCGATCGAGCCGCCGGGATGGCTCACCTCGTAGGGGCTCATGGCGGCGTCGCCGACGATGACCAGCTTATGGTCGTGGCCAAACTTGTGGAGGATGTCCCAGGTCGGCGTCCGGTCGGTCCAGCGCCGGCGATTCTCCTTCCAGACCCCTTCGTAGATGCAGTTGTGAAAGTAGAAGTGCTCCAGATGCTTGAACTCGGTCCGGCAGGCGGAGAACAGCTCCTCCGCCACCCGCACGTGACCGTCCATCGACCCCCCGATATCCAGGAACAGCAGCACCTTTACGGCATTGTGACGCTCCGGCCGGAAGTGGACGTCCAGCCAGCCCTGTCGCGCGGTGCCGTCGATGGTGGCGTCTAGGTCCAGCTCGTCGGCCCGTCCCTCGCGCGCGAAGCGGCGGAGCCGGCGCAGCGCGACCTTGATGTTGCGGGTGCCGAGTTCGCGCGTGTCGTCTAGGTCCTTGAACTCGCGCTTCTCCCACACCTTGATCGCACGACCCTGCTTGCCGGGCCCACCGATCCGGACCCCTTCCGGATTGTAGCCGCCGTGGCCGAAGGGCGAGGTACCGCCGGTGCCGATCCACTTGGATCCGCCCTCATGGCGTTCCTGCTGCTCCTCGAGCCGCCTCTTCAGCGTCGCCATGATCTCGTCCCAGGAGCCGAGCGACTTCACCGCCTCCATCTCCTCGGGAGTGAGATAGCGTTCGGCCACCGCCCGTAGCCAGTCTTCCGGAATCTGCGCGGTCAGGTCCTCGCCTTCCGCCGGGATCAGCCCCTTGAACACTTCACCGAACACCCGGTCGAAGCGGTCGAGCTGACTTTCGTCATGTACGAAAACGGAGCGGGCAAGGTAATAGAACTCTTCCGGGGAACGCTCGATCACTGCTGCGTCGAGCGCTTCCAGAAGCATGAGATGCTCCTTCAAGCTTGCGGAAATGCCCCCGCGCCGCAGCGCATCCACGAAGGTGATGAACATGGGGCGTGGTGTAGCGGCGGACCGTCCGGATGGCGAGCGGCCGCGCAGGGTTAACCTGACGGTAGGAGGTTCGCGCCAAGAACAACCGCCAACAGTGTCGAGTGGGATGGCGAAGGCAAATGGCGACGGCCGGAATCGAGCAGATTACCGAGAATGCGATCCGTACGGTCGCCCGCGATTGCGGGTCACTGTCGATCGAATGCTCGGATGTCGCGGGCTATGTCGAGGACGTCGGCAAGCGCATCTCCGATCACCTCAAGACCCTCGACGCGCTCGAGGACGTCACCACGCGCCTGCTCGGTGACCAGGCCCGCGTGGCCGACTCGACCGACGAGGCTCGCCTCCTGTCGGAACAGGCCAAGAGCAAGCTCGACGCCGGACGGGCCGCGATCGAGGACACCATCGCCGGCTTCAAGGGCCTGACGGAACTGGTGGTCCAGCTCGGTGAGCGAATGGCCGGCTTCGCATCGGCGATGAACCAGGTCCAGACCGTCAGTTCGACCATCGAAGCGATCGCCCGCAAGACGAACATGCTCGCGCTTAACGCGACCATCGAGGCTGCCCGCGCTGGCGACGCCGGGCGCAGCTTCGCGGTGGTTGCCGCCGAAGTGAAGAAGCTCGCCCACGACACTCGCGCCGCGACCAGCCAGATCGGTCTTACCATCGGTGAGCTGACCCGCGAGGCCGGCGCCGTTACCACCGAGATCAAGACTGGCGTGGAACGCAGCCGCGCCGCGCAGAAGGGCTTCGGACAAATCGGCGACACCGTCCGCGAAGTGACCGAGATCGTCTCCATGGTCGACCGCCAGACCGAGGGCATCGCTCACTCGACCAGCATGATCCAGACCAGCGTCGACCGGGTGAAGGCGTCGCTGACCGACTTCGCCGCCGACGCTCGAGAGAATGGCGGCGCGCTGATGATCGCCCAGAAGCGCCTGTCGCAGCTGGAGATGATGAGCAACACCATGCTCGACACACTCGCCAACTCGGGCGCCGAGATCGACGATACGCCGATGATCATGCTCGCGCAGGACGCGATGAAGGCAATCGCGGCCGCCACCGAGCGCGGCGTCGCGGCGGGCGAGATCGGCATGGACGATGTGTTCGACCGCACTTACGTGCCGATCCCCGGCCGCAACCCGGTGCAATATGACAACCGCTTCTGCGATTTCGCGGACGCGCACATCCGGCCGATCCTCGACCAGTTCAAAATCCGCGATGCGCGGGTGATCGGCTCGGCCATCACCAACGTCGACGGCTTCCTGCCGACGCACCTAAGCGAGCGCTGCCAGCAGCCGGGCAGCGATCCCGTATGGAACGACGCCCACTGCCGCAACCGGCGCATCTTCATGGACGAGCAGACCCGCGCTGCGATCGCCAGCGAGAAACCGGCGATGCTGATGACCTACCGGATGGAACTGGGCGACAAGAACATCGCGGTGAAGAACGTGTTCGTGCCGTTGTTCGTCAACGGCCGCCGCTGGGGCAATTTCGAGCTCGCTTACCGCGACGAGTAAACCCGCGCTCCTTACAAGTGCTTCTCAGTTCAGATCGTTGTCGACGCGCTTGTAGGCGGCAACGATGTCGGCTGGCGGATCGTCGTTGCCCTCGTCCGGCAGGGCGATCTTTCGCGTCGACGCCCAACGCTCCAGCCAGTCGATGCCGTCGGTCCCGGCGTAGGTGCTCGGCTGGTCGTAGACCGGATCGCGCATCGCCGCTTCGACGCTCACCGGCCGCAGTCTGGCCCGGCGAAGCAGCCGGGCGAGGTCGTCGAAGGTGTCAGCATTCAGCCGCGTCGCGTGCAGCAGCATGATCTGCGCGATGTCGCGTCCGAACAGGATTCGGGCGCTGCGCTGCGACCAGGCGATGTGGCGGGCGGTGTGGGCCAGATATTCCGCCCGGATATGCTGTTGCAGCCGCTTATTGCGACGGGCGATCGCGTCGTCATATGGCTCCGCGAATTCCCAATCGTCGGCGTCGATCGTCACCGGCACGAGCTGGTAGCCGTGGTGCGCCAGCCAATTTTCCACCGCTTCGCGAATGACCGGTGTGCGCCCGGTCTCAAGGTAGGGTGGCCGGAAGTAGCGCAGACTCTGGTGACGCTCGCTCAGCATCGGGCGGGTGACTTCCTCGCCCTTGACGATGTCAGCGACATAAGCGCGAACGCCCACGTCGTTCAGCGACTCATGCGAGAATGTGTGATTGCCCAGCTCCATCCCGGCGTCGAGCCAGCGTCGGAGGTCGAGGATCTGGCGGGGTCGGTCCAGCTCATCGAGTTTGCCCTCGTTGACGAAGCCGATAGCCGGCACGCGGTTGCGGCGCAGTTTGCGGAGCAGGGTTTCGGTGAGATAATCGACATAGGACTGGTCGGGCAGGATGGTCAGTGCCGGCAGGTCGTCAAAGGTGATCGCAACCTCGCCCACGCTCGCCACCGCGCCCGTGCCCCAGCAGAGCAGCAACGCCGCCAGCAAGTGCCGAAATGCGGGCACGCTCACGCGCCCTGCCGTCGCCGGTAGCGGTCTAGGAAAGTCGCGGCATGGGCATCGAGCCGCTGGTGGGCGATGGCGCCGCGCAGATCCTTCATCAGCCGCTGGTAAAACCAGATGTTGTGCTGCGTCATCAGCATCGCGCCGAGGATCTCCCCCGAACGGACGAGGTGGTGGACATAGGCGCGGCTGTACCCGGTGCAAGCGGGGCACGGGCAGCCTGGTTCGAGCGGCTCCTGGTCTTCGGCAAAGCGCGCGTTGCGCAAATTGATCGGGCCATCCAGCGTGAACGCCTGGCCGGTCCGTCCGCTGCGGGTCGGCAGGACGCAATCGAACATGTCGATCCCGCGCCGCACTGCCTCAACAATGTCGTCCGGCTTGCCGACACCCATCAGGTAACGAGGCTTGTCCTCGGGCAGCTGGCCAGGCGCGAAGTCCAGGCAGGCCAGCATCGCCTCCTGCCCCTCGCCGACCGCCAGCCCGCCGACCGCATATCCGTCGAATCCAGTCTCCCGCAGCCCGTCGGCCGATGTCCGGCGAAGATCCTGATCGAGAGCGCCCTGCTGGATCCCGAACAACGCCGCGCCCTCCGCATGGGCTTCACCACGATCGAACTCCTCGCGGCTTCTTCTCCCCCATCGGATCGACCGCTCCATCGCGGCGCGCTGGTCTTCCGCCGATGACGTCGTCGGCACCAGCTGGTCGAACTGCATCACGATGTCGGAGCCGAGCAGCCGCTGAATCTCGATCGACCGCTCCGGGCTCAGCATGTGCCGAGTCCCGTCCAAGTGGCTCTTGAAGCTGACCCCCTCCTCCGTGACCTTGGTCAGGTCGGACAAGCTCATCACCTGATAACCGCCGCTGTCGGTCAGGATCGGCCGCTCCCAGCCGCCGAACCGGTGCAATCCGCCCAGGCGGGCAACGCGCTCGGCACCGGGACGGAGCATCAGGTGATAGGTATTGCCAAGGATGATGTCGGCGCCGGCCGCGCGAACCTCTTCCATCCGCATAGCCTTCACCGTGGCGGCAGTGCCGACCGGCATGAAGGCGGGCGTGCGGATGATGCCCCGACGCATGACGATAGTGCCGGTACGGGCGCGGCCATCCGTGGTGGCAATGTTGAAGGCAAAGCGGGAAGTCACCGGCGCGCTCCTAGCGAGTGCGGCGTCTCGCCGCTACAGCCGCGCCGATGATCCATGTCTGGCTCTATCCCGTCCTCACCGCTGTCGCTTTCATAACGGGGTTCATCGACGCCATCGCTGGCGGCGGCGGACTGATCATGATGCCCGCGCTTCTGATGAGCGGCGTGCCGCCGCTGTTCGCGCTCGGCACCAACAAGCTGCAATCCATGTTCGGCACCGCCGTCGCCATGAGCAATTACGGCTGCAAGGGTCTGATCGACTGGCGCCCCAACCTCCCCGCCGCCGTGCTGGTCTTCGTCGGCGCAGCCATCGGCGCGCTGGTTGTCCAGCAGGTCAACACGCGCTGGTTGAGCCTGATCATCCCGCTGCTGCTGCTCGGCAATGCCCTCTTCATCCTCGTGTCGCCAAGAATGACGGACGAAGACGCGCACCACCGTGTGAGCAGCCGCGGCTATGCACCCGTCGGCGGCGCGATCGGCTTCTACGACGGTTTTTTCGGACCGGGCACCGGCAGCTTCTTCTCCAGCTCGCTGGTCGCGCTAAGAGGTTACGGCCTCACCAAGGCGACCGCCCTCACCAAATTCTTCAACTGGACCAGCAATCTGGCCTCCGTTCTGCTGTTCGCGCTCGGCGGCAAAGTCATCTGGCTGCTCGGCCTGTGCATGGCCGTTGGCGCGATGAGCGGCGGCTGGCTCGGCAGCCATACGGCCATGCGGTTCGGCGCTCGGCTCATCCGGCCGCTGCTGATCATCGCCAGCGTCGGACTGACCGCGCGCTTGCTGTTGGGCTGGTTCGCTTGAACGGCGGTCGAGCTTAATCGACCCCAAGCACAGCCGCGCTCACCCGTTCCTAAGGTCTGCTTGGCCACCGGGGCGGACGGGCCTACATAAGCGGCATGCAAAGCAAGGCGGATCAGCAGTGGCAGATGAGGGTGGGCCTTGGCCTGGCCATGCTGATCATCGCCGCCTTCGTCTCGCTCCATGTGTATGCGGTCTTTTTCCACCCGTGGAGTGCGGCCGGTTTGCTCTGGGCGCCCTTGCTGGTGCCCGTGCTGACCTGGCTAAGCGTTGGGCTGTTCATCGTCGCCCATGACGCGATGCACGGCAGTCTGGCGCCCGGCCACCCGGCACTGAACCGCGCCTTCGGGCGGCTGACCCTGCTGCTCTATGCAGGGTTCTGGATGGACCGGCTGAGCCCCAAGCATTTCGACCATCACCGGCATGTCGGGACCGAGCGGGATCCCGACTTCCACGCTCCGCATCCGACCCGTTTCTGGCCCTGGTATCTGAGCTTCATGCGCCGCTATTTCGGCTGGCGTGAGGCGCTTGTGATCACGGCCGTGGTCTGGACGTACGTGCTTCTGCTCGGCGCCGATGTGCGCAACGTGCTGCTCTACTGGGCGCTGCCCGCGATCCTCTCCTCATTGCAGCTGTTCACCTTCGGCACCTGGCTTCCCCACCGCCACCAGGATCAGCCGTTCGCCGATCAACATCGCAGCCGAACCAACGATTACCGCTGGCTCGCCTCGCTGCTGACCTGCTTCCATTTTGGCTACCACCATGAGCATCATCTGAGCCCCGGCACGCCCTGGTGGCGCTTGCCGGAGGTTAGGCGGCAGCGACGCCTGTCGGTCCCGAACGTCTGACGGCATGGCGCATTTCGGGCTGATCTGCCCGCCCTTCACCGCCCACCTGAACAGCTTCGCCGCCCTCGGCGAAGAGCTGGTGCGACGGGAGCACCGGGCGACCTTCATCCTCAATGCCGGAGCCATGGTGGCCGGCACCGAGCTGCCTGTGGCCCACGTGCCCGCTCGCCCGAACGATCCGTCGGTCGCCGAGGTGCTCCGTCACGCGACAAGCCCGACGGGGCTCACCGGAACTCTTCGTACCATATCCGAAAGCGCGGCGCTCACCGGTCAGCTCTGCGCGGGCGGACCGGCGCTCCTGCGGGAGCTTGGGATCGACGTCATCATCGGCGATCAGCTGGAACCCGCCGCCGGCCTGCTCGCCCGCGCCGCACAATTGCCGCAGGTCAGCATCGCCTGCGCCCTCCCGATCAACCATGCGCCGGGGGTACCCCTTCCCTTTCTCGATTGGCCATTCGACCCCTCCCCGCGCGGGCTGCAGCGCGCGCAATTCGCCGAAAAGACCGGCGAGGTGCTCAGTTGGCGCCAACGCGCGATGCTGATCCGCTGGTCGAAGCGGCTAGGCTTCCGCCAGACCCTGCGCACACCGCATGATTGCCTCGCCCCGATCCAGATTGCTCAAGTGGTGCGCGGTTTCGACTTTCCCCGGCCGGACCCCTTGCCTTTCCACGCCGTCGGTCCACTCCGCCGCCCGGTCGACGAGCACGGCGTGCTGCCCTTCCACCCGGATGCAAGCCGTCCACTGGTCTTCGCCACCTTCGGTACCTTGCAGGGTGGCCGGGTCAGGCTTTGGCGCAGGCTGTCCGACTCGGTCCACGCTGCTGGCGCAAAGCTCGCAATTGCGCATGGCGGCCTGCTCACTCCGGCGCAGGAGAGGAAAACCGGCGCGGACCACGTCCACGCCTTTCTTCCCTACCGTGCGGTCCTCCGCCACTCTGCCCTGTGCATCACGCACGGTGGCAGCAACACGATTCTGGACGCCCTCGCCTGCGGAGTGCCTTTGCTGGTGCAGCCCTTCGCCTTCGACCAGAAGGGCAATCTCGCCCGCGTCCTGCATCATGGTCTGGGTGAGCGCCTCGCTACCCGCGACCTTTCCGCGCAGATCCGTCGTCTGCTTGCCGACGATCACACGCGAGTACGATGCCACGGCATCGCGCAGCAGATCGCGGCTGCGGGTGGAACCAGTCGCGCCGCCGACATCATCGAAACAGCGCTTGGGCTAGCCGTTCGGCAGTAGCAGGCTTGAGTCGCCGTAGCTGTAGAAGCGGTAGCCTTCCGCGATCGCATGAGCATAGGCGGCCTGCATCCGCTCCAGGCCCATCAGCGCCGAAACCAGCATGAACAGAGTCGACTTAGGCAAATGGAAATTGGTCATCAGGCCGTCGACTGCGCGAAAGCGATAGCCTGGCGTGATGAATATGGCAGTGTCTCCGGCGAACGGGCGAACAACTCCGTCCTCGCCCGTTGCGCTCTCCAACAGCCGCAGTGGCGTCGTGCCGACCGCGATCAGCCGTCCACCGGCTTGCTTCGCGGCATTCAGGTGCTCGGCAGTCTCCACGTCGATCCGCCCCCATTCGGCGTGCATCTTGTGGTCGGCGGTGTCTTCAACCTTCACCGGCAGGAAAGTGCCGGCGCCCACATGCAGGGTCAGAGTCTCGCGCTTCACTCCCGCTGCATCGAGCGCCGCAATCAGTTCAGGGGTAAAGTGCAGCGACGCGGTCGGCGCGGCCACCGCGCCATCCTTCGCCGCGAACATGGTCTGGTAATCGGCCGCGTCGGCATTATCGATCGGCCGCTTGGAGGCGATGTAGGGCGGCAGCGGCATGGTCCCGGCGCGGTGCAGCAGCACCTCGACGGGTTCGTCACCGCTGAACCGGAAGAGAATCGCACCGTCATCGCCCTTGGCCTCGGCGACTGCCTCGACGCCGCCGCCAAAAGTCACCGTATCCCCTTCCCGCACCCGCTTGGCGTTGCGGACGAAGGCCCACCAGGCGCGCAGGTCCTCGCGCTTGTGCAACGTCGCGCCAATGCTCGCTTCGCCGCGTCGACCTTCCAACTGCGCCGGAATGACACGGGTATCGTTGAACACCAGTAGGTCGCCCGCGCGCAGCAGGCTCGGCAGGTCGCGAACGACGTGATCGGCCAGACCCGCAGGCGTTACCTCGAGCAGGCGCGCACTGTCGCGCGGACGCGCTGGCCGAAGCGCGATCCGCTCTTCCGGCAGATCGAAATCGAACAGGTCGACCTTCACGGGTCGCCTCGCCGAGACGTTACTTCTTAGGCGGTGCCGGCGGGTTCGGCGCCAACTGGTCCGTGGTTCCGGGCCGACCTGGCGCAGGCACCTCGGCCGCCACCGTTGAGCCCAGGGTCGCACGAACGATGCGCGTCGGATCGGCCGGCGGCTCGCCCGGCGCGATCTGGTCGACGAAGCTCATGCCCTGAACGACCCGGCCGAACACCGTATACTTGTTGTTCAGCGAACCCTTGGGTCCGAACATGATGTAGAACTGGCTGTTGGCACTGTTCGGATCTTCGGCCCGGGCCGCGGCGACGGTGCCGCGCAGGTGCGGGATGGAATTGAACTCGGCGGGCACGTCGGGAAGGTTCGATCCGCCGGTGCCATCGCCCTTGGGATCGCCGCCCTGCGCCATGAAACCGGGGATTACCCGGTGGAATAGCAGGCCGTTGTAGAAGCCCTGGTTCACCAGCGTCTTGACCCGCGCCACCATCTGCGGTGCGGCGTCCGGACGCATCTGAATGACCACCCGACCGCCATTGGACAGTTCAAGGTTCAGAAGGTTGGAAGGGTCCGCGGTGACCTCGGCCGGCGCATTGATGGAAACGACCCGGACCGGTGGCAGCGGCGCCGGTGCTGCAACCGCATGAGCCACTGGCGCCGGCGCTGGTGCAGGCGCCTCCTGGGCGGGGGCCGTTGCCGGGGCCGGAGCGGTCTGCGACGAAGCTTCCGGCACAGGCGCAGGCGCCTCCTGAGCAGCAACAGTTGAACCGGCGATCATCGCCGCGCAGGCGGCGGCAAGCAGAATTGGGCGCAACGTCATTTTCCCCGAATCAAATCCTTGTGACCCAGCCGCGCCGCGACATCGGCGGCAACGGCGGGCGTGACAAACTTGTCGATGGCGCCCCCGTAGCGGGCGATTTCTTTCACCAGCCTTGACGCGATCGGCTGCAGCGACACGTCAGCCATCAGAAAGACGGTCTCAATTCGGTCGTTCAGCTGCTGGTTCATCCCCGCCATCTGATACTCATATTCGAAATCGGCGACCGCGCGCAGACCACGCAGGATCATGCTCGCGCCCTGCTCTTCCGCGAAGTTCATCAGCAGGCTGTCGAACTCGACAACGCTGACGTTGGGGAAATCGGCGGTCTCCCGACGGACCATGTCCATCCGCTCCGGCAGCGTGAACATGGGTTCCTTGGAAGGATTGGTCGTCACCCCGATCACCAGCCGGTCAACCAGCCGGCTGCCGCGCTGGATGATGTCGAGGTGGCCCAGCGTGACCGGATCGAAGGTCCCCGGATAAACGGCAGCGCGTTGGGTCATCACCTAGCGGTCCCGCTCGACAGCATAGCGGGCGATGGCGCGCAGCAGTTCGGCTTGCTCGCCATGATCGTGGAGGTGCTCGATCGCCTGCTCCACCAGCAGATTGGCCTGGGCCCGCGCCCGTTCCTCGCCGAGCAGGGAAACGAACGTCGCCTTGCCGGCATCCGCATCCTTCTGCAGCCGCTTACCCGCGGCCGCCTCGTCGCCGGCGTGGTCGAGCAGGTCGTCGGCAATCTGGAAGGCCAGCCCCACATTTCGGGCATATCCCTTGAGCGGCACCCGCGCCTCATGGGTCAGGCGGGCCATGATCGCGGCTGCTTCAACCGCATATTCGATCAGAGCGCCGGTCTTCAGGCTCTGCAGCCGGGTGATGGCGCCCAGGTCGAGGTCCTGCCCTTCAGCGGCCAGGTCCATCATCTGCCCGCCGGCCATGCCGTCCAGGCCCGACGCGCGGCTCAGCTCCAGCACCAGTTCCGCGCGCACGAACGGATCCTCATGCGTCGCCGGTTCGGCCAGCAGCTCGAACGCCAAGGCGTGCAAGCAGTCACCGGCCAGCACCGCCGTCGCTTCGTCATAGGCTTTGTGAACAGTCGGCTTGCCCCGGCGCAGGTCGTCGTCGTCCATGCATGGGAGGTCATCGTGGATCAGGCTGTAGACGTGGATCGCCTCAACTGCAGCGCCCGCCCGCAGCGCCCGCGCCTCATCGATCGCGAACAGCTGGGAAGCAGCGACGGTCAGCAGGGGACGGAGCCGCTTGCCGCCGCCGATGGCCGCATGGCGCATTGCTCCGCACAGTCGGTCACGACCATCGCAACGGTCGGCCAGCGCCGCCTCGAAGATGCGGTCGACTTCACCCGAGACGCGCTGCGCCTCGCTCAGCAGGTCCGCGTCGGCCGCCAGCGCCACCTTAGCTCCCGTCAAACGGCACCGTCCCGCTGGGCTGCCCATCGGGACCGAAGGCAATCGCCTCGATCCGCGCCTGGGCGGACTTCAGCCGCTCCTCGCACAGCCGCTTCAGCCGGTCGCCTTCCTGGTAGAGGTCGATCGACTGGTCGAGCGGCGCCTCGCCGCGTTCGAGCACCCGGACGATCTCCTCCAGCCGCTGCAGCGCGGCCTCGAAACTCAGGGTGTCAGGGGCAGCGTTCATAACGTGAGGCGTGGCCTAGGTGACGAGAGGAATCAAGCGTCCGCTCGTCCGGAGCGAAGCGCCAGACGACCTTACTCCGCCTTGCGGAACGGGTCGGCGATCCCCGGCATGATCTCGCCCGGGGCCAGCCCATGCTCGTCACGCTGGGCGTCGATCAGGGCTGCGTCCGCCTCGCGGGCGTGGCGCTCGCGCTCGGCGCGCAGCTCCTCGATCAGCGCGGCGCGGTCGGTATCGAGCCGGCCGTCGTCGATCCGCTCGGTGCCCGCGGCCTTCTGCGCCTTGGCAACAGCTGCATCCAGCTCGCGCTGGCTGGTCAGGCCGAGCGTCACCGGGTCCTTCGGCTGGATATTGGCGATGTTCCAGTGGCTCCGATCGCGGATCGCGGCGATGGTCGTGCGCGTCGTGCCAATGAGCTTGCCAATCGCGCCGTCGGTCACTTCCGGATGATTGCGGATGATCCAGGCGATCCCGTCCGGCTTGTCCTGGCGCTTGGACACCGGCGTGTAGCGCGGGCCCTTGGTGCGGGTGACGGGGTCCGGCGCCTTGTGCATCCTAAGGCGATAGTCGGGGTCGGCCTGACCCTTCTCGATCTCCTCATGGGTCAGCTCGCCCGAGCGGATCGGGTCGCGGCCGGTCAACTTGGTCGCCGCCGTGTCGTCGGCGATGGCCTGGACCTCCAGGATGTGGAGCCCGCAGAAGGCTGCGATCTGCTCGAAGGTCAGCGCGCTGTTGTCGACCAGCCAGGCGGCGGTCGCGTGCGGCATGAGCGGGGTCGGCGTCGGCGTCGGCGCTTGTGCCATCGCGAATAGTCTCCAGACATGAAAAGGGCCGCCCCTCACGGAGCGGCCACACCATGGTGGAGCGCTTACGCCTGTTGCCCGCGCGAGACAAGGCTGCCCTTGAATATGACAAGTGGCGGGTGCATATGCGCCATATGACGGAAGCCACCATGTTGAACGACATCGTCCGCGCCCAACCATCGGGCCACCTCGCCGCGGTTGAGGCAGGGCTTCCCGTCAAGATGCTGCGGGTGGTGATGCGGGATTACGGCTTCACCCTTGCCAGCCTCGCTGGTGTTATCGCGGTGCGCCGCACGCTCGAGCGCCGGCTCGACATTGGCGAGCGCTTCAACGTGGAAGAAAGCGAACGGCTCGCCCGGCTGATCCGCACGCTGGAGCTGGCGATGGAGGTCTTCGGCGACCGCGCCCGCGTCCGTGAGTGGCTCACCGGCGCCAAGGCCTCGTTCGACGGCCGCAGCCCATTGTCGCTGCTCCGCACCGAGGCCGGCGGCCGCTGGGTCGAGGAGCGCCTGCTTCAGCTGAAGTATGGTGTTTATTCTTGATCCTGTGGCGCGTGTCCGCCTTCGCTGACCTTAGCGGCGCGGGGGGCCTTCATGTAAGCGGCCGCTGGCACAACAAGGGCAAGCCGATCGTCTATGCTTCCGAGTCCGTGGCACTGGCACTGCTAGAGGTGCTCGCGCAGGTCGAGGACCGGGTCGAACTCCCACTGGGCTACCAACTGCTGCAAATCGAGGCTGGTCAGCTACCCGTGACCCGCTGGGACGACCCGCTCCCGCCGCTCGAGGAGAGCCGCGCCTGGGGTGATCGCTGGCTCACCGCCCAGGCCAGCCCGCTTGCCAACGTCCCCGCCGCAGTCGCCCCGCATAGCCGTAACTGGCTGATCAATCCGGCACATCCCGCTGCCGCAGCGCTGACGCTGCTCAGCGCCGAGCAATGGCAGTGGGACAATCGGCTGCTGCCCTGACGCTGCCGGAAGTCTGTCCTCCTCCAACTCCACGCCAAGGCTAAAGCAGCGGCATCAGCTCTTTGGCGCAGAGGTCGACCGGCCAAAGGTCTGCTTGATGGTCAGCCCCAGCGTGACGTGCCGATTGCGAACCCTCAATTCGCGGACGAACGGCATCGCGGCGCTGCGATTGGGAAAGAAGAACAGGCGTTCACGCTGGGCGCGGGTGTCGAACAGGTTATCGACATCGAACGTGATGGAGGTGCGTTTCGCGGGCCGCCATTCAACGAACGCCGTGCCATAGACACCACTGTTGAAGTTCGTGTCGGCCTCGTTCGCGCGGAAAAATGTGAACCGGTCTCGGTCATTGATCGTCATTCCGTAGGACCATGGGCCGGCATCCCGTCGGACTTCGACACCCCACTGCCACGCCGGAAAAAAGTCACTCCATCGGCGCTCCTGGCCCGAGATGGGGTCCAGCACTCGGGTGCGTTGCAGTTGCCCGTTGAGGCGGACGCGCACCCCCTTCAGTCCCAACTTGCCCAGCGGCGCATCGACCTCGAAGGCGATGAAGCTGCGTGTACCAGTGCCGAGGTTACCCGGCGCGGAGAAGCCTTCGGCGGTGAGGATAAGGTCCTGCAGCTTCGAGACGCGGTCGTATCCGGCGTCGAACTTGACCAGCCCTTCCCCTAGCACGGTCTTCTCAAGCGTGCCCCTGAACTCCCACGTCCTTTGCGGCAGCAGGTTCGCATTGCCAGCGTTCACGCGATCGGTGCTCAACTCCGCCACGCTGATGAAGTCGTAGAAATTGAGCTGCGCGACGGTCCTGCGAGCCGACACCCGTGCGTGCCAGCCACCCTTCGGACGCCAGTCCAGACTCAGCGTCGGCTTGAGGAACTGCAACGAACGCCGCGCTTCCGCATCTCCCATTACCTGAAGCCGGGAGAACTCATACGCCACACCACCGTCGATCCGCAGTGCCGGTGCGAGATACCTGCCGACGTTGAGGGTCAACTCACCACGCTTCTCCTCCACTTGTGCATCGGAAATAGGCAGCGGAATGGGCACCCGGAGGCCGTTCTCGTCGACGATCGCAAAGCGCGTGCTGTTATCGAGCTTGTTGAGCGCCGCCTCGCCGCCAAGTTCAACCGAGAAGCCGGCGAGGTTGGAGCGGGTCCAGCTGACCTTCGCCAGCGTCTCGGCGAGGCTGGCCTTCTGAAGCTGCTCGAAGCCGCCCACCACACTCGGAGTGTTTGCCAGCACGTCATTGCGGGCGACGTAGGCATCGAAATTGTCCCGCTTGCGGCGGGTCGCCAGCGCAACCAGCTTGATTGCTCCGCCAGCCAGGGGCCGCGTGACGTCTCCCCCGATCTCGAAGACCGGAGTACGGTATCGCTGGTAGAGGCTGTCATCGTGCGGAGCGCCCAAGGCAGGCGTCACCCGGTTTCTCTGCTCAAGGTCGAAGGTGCTTGGTTGCCAGCGCACGTTGAGGCGAAATGCGCGATCCTGTGCTCGCTCGATTGCCCAGCTGCCGCTCAGATAAGGGTCCTTGGTGAAGTAGGTGTTGACCTTGCGGCGAGTCTCCAGCCGCGATCCGGATGGCAACGCGTCAATGTAGTCATGGCCTTCTTCAATCTGGCGGTCGCGACCGGTTCCGGCTGAAAGGTTGATCGTGCTTGGCCCGCGCTTCCACTGAACAGAGCCGCTGGCATCGGTGTTGATATAGCCGCTGTAGAGCCGTTTGGCGCCGAGGGTCAGGTTTGCTTCCGTCCCCCCGGTCGCGGACAGGATCAGGTTGAGGACCTGGCTCTTGGCGGAGTAATCCGAGCCATAAAGGTCGCCAGGTCCAACCTCCACGCGGACAACGCTGCTCGCCGGAATCCGGGACAGGACTGTCTGAAGACCCTCTGCTTTCGAACTCGGCCTTGATCCGTTGATCACGACATTGCCGGCGGCCCCGGCAAATCCTCGCACGTCGGCATTGCCGGTCTCAAGAGTGAAGCCTGGCACCCGGGAAACCACGTCCAGCGCGGTGCGAGGAGCATAGGGTGCGAAGAAGGCCGGCTCATAGGCGATCACCCTGTTCGATCGCGCGGGCGGCTGCTGTGCCTGCGCCCCGGAAGAAGCGGCCGCGGCGGCTAGCTCTGCGACAGCAATGAAGACGGTCACTAGCCGCATGTTGAACTACTCCCCTGACCGCCCGGCCTTGGCAGTCAGGGGAGAGCGCAGCGAGCGGATGCCGACCGAAGACGACGTTCGTTCGGCAGCGGGCGGTCACGTTCGACGAACGGCTATCCTGCGCGACAAGCCGACAACAGGGTGCCGCTGATCCGACTCAGCCCTCGACCGTCAGCACGATCTTGCCGACATGCTCCCCCGCCTCCATCCGCGCATGGGCAGCGGCCGCTTCGGTCAGGGGGAAGGTGCGGTCCATGACCGGGCGGAGTTGCCCTGTCTCGACGAACGTCCAAACCTCCCGGCGGATTTCCTCGGCGAGACCACTCTTGAACGCCAGGGTGCGCGGACGCAGCGTCGAGCCGGTGAGCTGCAGGCGGCGCTGCATCACCGTCACGATGTTGAGCTCCGCCGTCATTCCCCGCTGGGTGGCAATGGAGACATGGCGGCCTTCCTCGGCAAGTGCCTGGAGGTTGCGGGGCAGATAATCGCCGCCGACCATGTCGAGCACGACGCTGACGCCCTTGCCGGCGGTCAGGCGCTTCACCTCCTCGACGAAGTCCTGCGTCTTGTAATTGACCGCCGCCGCCGCGCCGAATTCGAGCGCCCGCGCACACTTGTCATCGCTGCCGCAGGTGACGATCGCCTTGACCCCGAACAGCCGGCAGAGCGCGATCGCCATGGTGCCGATGCCACTGGTACCGCCATGGATCAGCGCCCACTCGCCCTCGACCGCAGCCCCGCGCTCGAACAGATTATGCCAGACGGTGAATAGTGTCTCGGGGATCGCCGCCGCCTCGGCCATGCTGAGGCCTTGAGGAACTGGCAGGCAGGTCCCGGCCGGCGCGATCGCGTATTCGGCATAGCCGCCGCCGGCGACCAATGCGCAGACCGGCTGGCCGATCAGGTGGGTCGCCCCCTCCCCAGCCGCGACCACTTCACCCGCGACCTCTAGCCCCGGCAGGTCGCTCGCGCCCGGCGGCGGCGGATAGACCCCTCGGCGCTGGAGCACATCAGGCCGGTTCACTCCGGCCGCTGCCACCTTGACCAGCACCTCGCCCGGGCCGGGACGGGGCAGCGGCCGGATCGCGGGGACCAGCGCCTCGGGTCCACCCGGCTGCTGTATCTCGATCGCCACCATCGTGGCCGGAAGATCGTTGCTCATGATCGACTCATTGACAGGGCGGCGGGCCGGGTCAACGCTTGCCGTCATGGATGACGATTTCTTCTCGTCCAAGCCGGACGATCCGCTGCTGCTCCTCGCCAGGCAGGACCTCGACCCGTTTAGCCAGCATGAGCTGGCGGAGCGGATCGAAGCCCTTCGGGCGGAGATCGCGCGGGTTGAAACACATATGAGCCGGGTCGACCAGCACCGGTCGGCAGCCGATGCGCTGTTCAAGCGATAGGGTCCACACCCGAACCGCTTTTCAAGCCCTTGATGAGGGCTGCACGCCTTACGACATACAATATAAGTCCGGGGGGCCTCCTGCCCTTTGGCAAGGAGTAATCAATGCCCAGTTTCGCCCGGGAGCTTGAACAGACCCTGCATAACGCCTTGGGAGAGGCGAGCCGGCGGCGGCATGAATATGCGACGCTCGAGCACTTGCTGATGGCGCTGATCGACGACGCCCACGCGTCCAAGGTGATGACCGCGTGCGGCGTCAACCGCGATGAGCTGAAAGCCACCGTGAAGCAGTATCTCGACGGAGAGCTTGGCGCCCTCGTCGCCGACAGCGGCACCGACCCGACGCCGACCAGCGGCTTTCAGCGGGTGGTCCAGCGCGCCATCCTTCACGTCCAGTCGTCCGGCCGGGACGAGGTCACCGGTGCCAACGTGCTGGTCGCCCTCTTCTCCGAGCGGGAGAGCTACGCCGTCTATTTCCTGCAGCAGCAGGACATGAGCCGCCTCGATGCGGTCACGTACATCAGCCATGGCGTCGGCAAGGGTGAGACCAGCGACGGGCCGCAGGCGTCCGGCGGCAATGGCGGCGGCGGCGAGCAGCCGACCGAAACCAAGAGCGCGGGCGACAAGAAGGAAAGCGCGCTCAAGCAGTTCACCGTCGACCTCAACGAGAAGGCCAAGCTCGGCAAGGTCGATCCGCTCATCGGCCGCATGGCCGAGGTCGACCGGACCATCCAGATCCTCTGCCGCCGGTCCAAGAACAACCCGCTCTATGTGGGCGATCCCGGCGTCGGCAAGACCGCCATCGCGGAAGGCCTCGCCCGCAAGATCGTCGAGGGCGACGTGCCCGAGGTGCTCAAGGAAGCGGTGATCTACTCGCTCGACATGGGCGCGCTGCTGGCGGGTACCCGGTACCGCGGCGACTTCGAAGAGCGGCTGAAGAGCGTTGTCTCGGAGCTGGAGAAGCTGCCACACGCGGTCCTCTTCATCGACGAGATTCACACGGTCATCGGCGCTGGCGCGACCAGCGGCGGCGCGATGGACGCATCCAACCTCCTTAAGCCCGCGCTGTCGAGCGGCGCGATCCGCTGCATTGGCTCGACCACCTACAAGGAGTTCCGCAACCACTTCGAGAAAGATCGGGCGCTGCTCCGGCGCTTCCAGAAGATCGACGTGAACGAGCCTTCGGTCGAGGACACGATCAAGATCATCGCGGGCCTGCGCTCTTCGTTCGAGGGGCACCACGGCGTCCGCTACACTCCCGACGCGATCAAGTCGGCGGTGGAGCTGTCGGCGCGCTACATCCATGACCGCAAGCTGCCGGACAAGGCGATCGACGTGATCGACGAGGTCGGCGCGATGCAGATGCTGGTGCCGCCTGGCAAGCGCAAGAAGGTCATCACGCCCAAGGAGATCGAGCAGGTCGTCGCGACCATGGCCCGCATCCCTCCGAAGAGCGTGTCGACCGACGACAAGAAGACGCTCGAGAACCTCGAGAGCGATTTGAAGCGCGTCGTGTTTGGGCAGGACCTGGCGATCGAGAAGCTGGCCAGCGCCATCAAGCTCAGCCGGGCGGGCCTGCGCGATCCCGACAAGCCGATCGGCAACTACCTCTTCTCGGGGCCAACCGGCGTCGGCAAGACGGAGGTGGCACGCCAGCTTGCCTCCATCATGGGCATTCCGCTGCAGCGGTTCGATATGTCGGAATATATGGAGCGGCACTCGGTCAGCCGGCTGATCGGCGCCCCTCCGGGCTATGTCGGCTATGACCAGGGTGGCCTCCTGACCGACGCCGTCGACCAGCAGCCGCACAGCGTCCTGTTGCTCGACGAGATCGAGAAGGCGCACCCCGACCTGTTCAACATCCTGCTGCAGGTCATGGACAACGGAAAGCTGACCGATCACCACGGCAAGACGGTCGATTTCCGCAACACCATCCTGATCATGACGACCAACGCCGGCGCTTCCGACATGGCGCGCGAGAGCATCGGCTTTGGCGCCATGAGCCGCGAGGACGTGCAGGAAGACGCGATCCGCAAGATGTTCACGCCCGAGTTCCGCAACCGCCTCGATGCGGTGGTGCCGTTCGGCTACCTGCCCCCGGCAGTGGTCGCGCGGGTGGTCGACAAGTTCATCCTCCAGCTGGAGCTGCAGCTGGCGGACCGCAACGTGCATATCGACCTCGACGAGCAGGCGCGGGAATGGCTGACAGCCCGCGGCTACGACAAGCTTTATGGCGCTCGGCCAATGGGTCGCCTGGTCCAAGAGAAGATCAAGCAGCCGCTGGCGGAGGAGCTGTTGTTCGGCAAGCTGGTCAACGGTGGCGAGGTGAAGATCCGGATCAAGGACAATGCCCCGACGTTCGAGATCACGCCTGCCGCGCCCAAGGCGGCAAAGGGCAAGCCGACCAAGGGCAAGGGCCGGACCGCGCGCGCGCAGGCCGTTCCCGATCCGCAGCCGGATGCGCCCGACCAGTCGGATGAGCCGCAAACGCCGGCCACTCCGGACGCCCCGTCCGCCGAGTAAGCGGCGGAATCAGGCCCCAAACATGCGGCTCCGTACCCAAGGGTGCGGAGCCGTTGTGTTATGATGAAACGATTAGCCGTTCCGGCGTTTAGCTGGCGAGCGCGGCCCTTACCTCTTCCTGCGATTGCGCATGCAACGTCCAGAAGTTCGCAACTCCAGTTCCCGCCACGCGATGCGCCAGCATCTCCAGGTGTGAAGTCCAGCCACTTCCAAAGTTCTGAGGCCCGGTCGGACTGGTAATTCCGCGGTGCGTCAGCGTCAGCAGCGTCTGACCGCCCCTGGCTTGGAGCGCATAGGTCACGATCCCCTGCTCACCGCCGCCAAAGGTGGTTTCGAGCAGGTTAGGCGGCTCAAACCGAAGGACCTTTTCGCGCATCGTCTTGCCCTTCGACGCGGCATAGCTCTCCGGATAGGGCACAACCTCGTCGGACAGGTTGTCGTGGTCGATTACCAGGTCGAACTCGCCTTGGTCTGAAGCGTCGGTCCCGCCCATGAACCAGGTCCGTCGCAGATCCGCCTCGGTAAGGTAGCGCCACACTGTTTCGATCGACGCGTCGAGCAGCCGTTCAAGACGAATGGTGTCCGGACCCATCCGCGAAATACGCGGTGCGATCAGTGTCTCAGCCACAGTGCTTCTCCTTGCTTCGGTCCTGTTTCAGTGCGGTCTCGAGTGCGTCGAGGCGGTCCGTCCAGAAGCGCTCCCATTGGCGCAACCAGCGTTCCGCCTCCGCTAGCGGTTCGGCCTGGATGGTGATGACGTGCGCGCGGCCGGCCCGGCGGCGCGTCACAAGACCTGCCTCCTCCAGCACCTTCACATGCTTGGAAGCGCCGGCAAAGCTCATCGCCAGCGGCTCCGCCAATTCACTTATCGAGCATTCGCCTGTGGCGAGTTGGGCCAGCATGCCCCGCCGCGTCGGATCGCCCAATGCCGCGAAGGTAAGATCGAGTCGTTCAACCATATAGTTGAGCGATAGGGGCCTTGGCGCTAACAGTCAACCATTTGGTTGAGCAACGCTACGCTGCGTCGGCCTCCGCCAGCGAAGGTACGGCTGAAGCGCTGGCTAGCGCGTCGCGCCAGAGCAGACCCATCAGCAGGTCAAGCCGCGGCGGCTGCACCTGCTCAAGCCCGCTGCCGGGATAGAAGGTCATTTCGCCGAACCGCGCTCGACCAGCAATCTCGTAGAAGTCGGCACGAACGAATGGAAAGCCGGCCCCCAGAGCTTCGGCCCCACGAAGCATGGCCGCAAGCGACGCCGGGCGACGAGGGTCAGGGTCTTGGGTGGCGCGCGATACCCGACGCCAATTCCGATCGAGGACGATCCAGCGGTGATCCTGCCCCCGGCCGAGGTGGACCTGCACGAAGTGAGCTTCGCCGCCGAATACGAAGATCTTGTAATCGACGGGGAGTTCGGCGCCTTCACCGATGAACGGCTCTACCAGCAACCCCGGCTCGATCTCGCCATAGAGCCACTCGTCGAGCCACGCGCCATAGTGCCCACGCATCCACTTGCGCGACCGTCGGACGGCTCCAGCATGATCCGCGGTATTCCGGATGACCAAGGACTGCTGGCACCCGTGCCGCGCTTTCACGACATACGGGAATTCCCACGCTGGCTCCGAAGGAAGCTCGGTGCCGCGCCACAGGGTCGGGGTCACCCAGCCATCCCCGAGCCGCTCGGCCACCCACTGCTTCACCGCGACCTTGTTCGCCAGCAGCGGCAGCCGCGGATCGCGGTCGTTCAGCTTGCGGTGCTGCACCCACTCGGTGAACAGCAACGGCCGCTCCAGCCGTGCGAACCGCCGATGGCGCCACCAGTAAGTGAGTTGAATTCGAAACGGGCTTGAGCCGACGGGCGTCGGCGGTGCGGAGAAGACAGGCATTGCCCGCCTTAGCGAAGGGTGGAAGCCATTCGTTCCTTCCCCGGACCAAAGACCTAGCGCTGCTCTAGCCAAGCCGCCGCCTGCTGTGCTTCTTTCCGCATCTCTTCGGGGAGGCGAAGCACATGAATCACTGGAAGCTGTTCGTTGGCGCACTGCTGGTCTCGACCGCGCCGCTATCGCCCGTCATGGCGCAGAGCGGCGAGGATGCGCCGAGCACGGTGCTCACCGGCGCTGACCTGTTCAACTTCTCGGTGGCGTCCGACCCGCAGATCAGCCCCGACGGGCGGCAGATCGCTTACGTCCGGATGACGGCCGATCCGCTCAAGGACCGCATGGCTCCGTCTATCTGGCTGATCGACGTCGCAACCGGGCAGCAGCGGCCGCTGGTGACCGGTCCGGGCGGACCGAGCAGCCCGCGCTGGTCGCCAGACGGCAAACGCCTGGCCTATGTCTCGGCGGTCGAGGGAGGGTCACCGCAGCTGTTCGTCCGCTGGATGGATCGCGGAGACAGCGTTCGCGTCACCGGCCTGCCAGACAGCCCGTCCGACATCGCCTGGTCACCCGACGGCCGCCGCATCGCGTACGTCATGCGGGTTCCAGGAGACGAGCCCAAGCTTGGCTCCGCCCCGCCCAAGCCGGAAGGCGCCCAATGGGCCAACCCGCTGCAGGTCATCGACAAGGTGACGTACCGGGCTGACGGCGCGGGATACCTTCAAGCCGGCTTCGACCACATCTTCCTGGTCGACGCGGACGGCGGTGCGCCGCGCCGCCTGACCAGCGGCAGCTTCGACCATGAAGGGCCGCTCAGCTGGACGCCGGACGGCCGCACCATCTTGTTCAGCGCCAATTTGAAGCCGGACTGGGAGATCAACGCTGTCGACAGCGAGGTCTACTCCCTTCCCGTCGACGGTGGCGCACCGGTCGCGCTGACCCGCCGCAATGGCCCCGACCAGAGCCCGCGCGTTTCGCCCGATGGGCGGCTGATCGCCTTCATCGGCTATGATGATCGCGGCAAAGGGTACGAGCAGAACCATCTCTACGTCATGAACCGCGACGGCAGCGGGGTGCGCGAACTCGCGCCCGGGCTCGACCGTAGCGTCGATCGCCTCGACTGGGCGGGCAACAGTCTGGTGGTCGGCTATGAGGAAGGCGGCAGCTATCGCGTGTCCCGCGTCGGCTTGGACGGGCGGGTGAGCTCCCTCGCCTCATCGGTGGTCGGTTCGGGGCTGGACCGCCCCTACGCAGGCGGCAGCTGGTCGGTCGCCCGCGACGGCAGCGTCGCCTTCACCAGCGGCAACACGCAAAGTCCGGCCGATGTTTCCGTGACTCGCGGTGGCTCCGCCCGCCGGCTGACCCGCCTCAACGACCTGTGGCTGGGCGCCAAGCGCCTCGGCGAAGTGCGCGCCTTCACGGCCAAGGCGCCCGACGGCGGCCAGGTGCCGAGTTGGCTGGTCCTTCCGCCGACCTATCAGCCCGGCACGCGCGTGCCGATGATCCTGGAGATTCACGGCGGACCGTACAGCAGCTATGGCCCGACCTTCTCCACCGACGACCAGCTTTACGCCGCCGCCGGTTACGCGGTGCTCTACACCAACCCGCGCGGCTCCACCGGCTATGGCCAGCGTTTCGCCGACGGCATCGAGAAGACCTATCCCGGGACCGACTCTGATGACCTGATGGCGGCGGTGGATGCAGCCATCGCGCAGGGCGTCGCCGATCCGGAAAACCTTTTCGTCACCGGCGGCTCGGGTGGGGGCGTGCTGACCGCGTGGCTGGTCGGGAAGACCAATCGCTTTCGCGCGGCGGCGGCGCAGAAGCCGGTGATCAACTGGACCAGCATGGCGCTGACTGCCGATGGCGTGCCCTTCTTTGCCAAATACTGGATGGGCAAGCTGCCGTGGCAGGATCCGCAGGGCTATTGGGCGCGATCGCCGCTGAGCCTTGTCGGCAACGTCAAGACACCGACGCTGGTGGTGGTCGGCAGCGAGGATTACCGCACCCCCGTCAGCGAGGCCGAGCAATACTATGCCGCGCTGAAGCTGGCCGGCGTGCCGACCACGCTGGTCAAGGTTCCGGGCGCCAGCCACGGTGGCCTGACCGCGCGGCCCAGCCAGTCCGCAGCCAAGGCCAGCGCCATCCTCGCCTGGTTCGATCGCTACCGGAAGCGCTGAGTCCAGCGCACCGGCGGGGCCGGCTCAGCCCTTGTTCTTGTCGTGGATGACGATGGTGCCGGCGGTGCCACCGTCACCCGGCGCCAGGCCGATGGTGAACTGCTCTCCATCTTTGCCGGTGCCGGCCAGGCCGCTTCCGTCCGCACGGGCGGTCACGCCCTTGGCCGCGAACTGATCGAGGAAGTATTTCTGAACCTCGCCGGGGTTGCCGGGCGCCGTGAACTTCATGTTGACGGTCGCGTCCTTGTCGCCGCCTGCGTCGACGTTGAAGCCAGTGACCTTGCTGCCCGGCATCAGCTTCACGCCGTCGATATCGAAATTGGCGTTGTGCATCATGCCCGAAGGCAGCTTCACCTGGCCCTTGGCGAACGGCAGGTCGAACGAGACCGAACCATTCCCGTCGCCCTGGATGTTGACCTTCTCGTCCCCATCCGCGGGGTTCTTGGTCTGGGCATGACAGCCCGCCACCATCACCAGCGACAGACCAGGGATCAGAAGTGAAAGGCGCATGAGCTTCCTCCAGCTGTATTGCTACGACAATACAGCAGGCCAACCGCTCGTCAAGTGAACTAGATGGTGACCTGGCTGCCCAGTTCGACCACCCGGTTCGGGGGCAGCTTGAAGAAATCCATCGCCGTCGCCGAATTGCGGACCATCCAGCCGAACAGCCGCTCGCGCCACATCGCCATGCCCGGCTTGTTGCTGGGCACGACCGTCTGCCGCGATAGGAAGTAGCTGGTGGTCATTGGCTTGCAAACGCCGACCTGGCTCTTGGCCAGTGCGAGCGACGACGGCACGTCGATGTCGTCCGAAAAACCATAGCGCAGCGTTACCCGCTTGAGGCCGCACCCAAGCCCCTGCACGTCGACGCGCTTCTCGTCAGGGACGAAGGGCACGTCCTTGATGCGAATGGTCGTCAGCAGCACCGTCTCGTGCAGCACCTGATTGTGCTTCAGATTGTGCAGCAGTGCCGGCGGAATGCCGCTGGCGGACGAGGTCAGGTAGATGGCGGTCCCGGGAATCCGGTGCACGCCCTTGCTGACCGACTTGACGAACAGCTCCACCGGCATGGCCGCGCTGTCCAGTTGCTCCTGAACCAGCCGGCGGCCACGCGACCAGGTAGTCAGAACCGCAAAAGCCGCCAGCGCGATCAGCACCGGGAACCAGCCCCCGTCGAAGAACTTGGTCAGGTTCGACGCGAAGTAGGTCAGGTCCACCGTCCCCAGCAATGCGATCAGCGGGACGGACACCCACTTCGGCCAGTTCCAGTAGCGCCACAGCAGCACCGCCAGCATGACCGTGGTGATGAACATGGTGCCAGTCACCGCAATGCCATAAGCGGACGCCAGGTTGGAGCTGTTGCGGAACAACAGCACCAGCACGAGCACCATCACGCACAGCGACCAGTTGACCAGCGGGATGTAGATCTGGCCTTCCGCCTTGGCGCTGGTGTGGCGGATGAGAATGCGCGGGAAAAGGCCGAGCTGGACCGCCTGCCGAACCACGCTGAAGGCGCCCGTGATCACGGCCTGGCTGGCGATCACGGTCGCCACCACGGCCAGCAGGATGAGGCCGAGCCGCCATTGTGGGCCGGCCAGCATGTAGAACGGATTGGCGATCGCCTGCGGCGTGCGCAGCAGCAGCGCCCCCTGCCCCAGATAGTTGATCATCAATGCCGGAAAGGCGAGCGCCAGCCAGGCCAGCCGGATCGGCTTGGCACCGAAGTGCCCCATGTCCGCGTAGAGCGCTTCCGCGCCGGTCACCGCCAGCACGATCGAGCCCAGCGCAAAGAAGGCGAACAGCGGATCGTGGGCGATGAAGCGAAATCCGTACAGCGGCGAAAGGCTCTGGAGGATCGCCGGACTGGCTAGGATCGACTGCACGCCCAGCACGGTCAGCACCAGGAAGTAGAACAGCATGATCGGGCCGAACAGGCTGCCGACCCGATGCGTGCCATGCTTCTGCCCCCAGAACAGGGCGATGATGATCACCACTGCGAGCGGGACGGCGAACGGGGTGAAACCGGCGTCGATCGTACTGACGCCCTCGACCGCCGAGAGGATCGACACCGCCGGGGTGATCATCGCGTCGCCGAAGAACAAAGCGGTGGCGAACACGCCGAGCATCGTCAGCCCGCCGGTCCACTTGCCCGCGCTGCCGGTGCGCGACAGCAGGGCCAGCAAGGACAGGCTGCCGCCCTCGCCCTTGTTGTCAGCGCGCATCATGATCGTGACGTATTTGAGCGTCACGACGATCATCATGGTCCAGAAGATGATGCTGATCACGCCCATCACCCGGCTCTCGACCACCGGCATCGGGTGGTGCCCGATGAAGCTCTCCTTCAGGGCGTAAAGGGGTGAGGTGCCGATGTCGCCAAACACGATGCCGATGGCGCCAAGGGTTAGCCACCCCGTCGAGGCTCGCGGGTGATCGCCCTCGGACAAGGGCTCGCCGCCCTCATCGGCGGCGGCGGTAATGGTCATCACTGCGGCGTTGCCTTTCCTGCCATCTGCTGACGGTCGTCGTCGCATGTCGGGCGGCGGCCTTGCGGCGCAGGCACATAGTGACGGCCCGCTTATGTTGCAAGTGCGAAGAGAACTGCCCTCTTTTCAGCGGCGGCAGGGCGGCGCATGAGGCGCGCCGACGTCAATTCCTCACCGAAACTAACGATGGAGCCTGGCCTGTGATTCGTCCCGCCTTCCTGCTGCTTGCCGCCACCGCATTCATTGCTCCCGCCACCGCCCAGACCGGCATGTTCACCCCGCAGCGCTTCGCCCAGCACGTGCAGACGCTCGGTTCCGACGCCTTTGAGGGGCGCGGCGTTGCCACGCGGGCCGAGACCAAGACGGTCGATTATATCGTGCAGCAGTTCCAGGCGGCTGGCCTGCAGCCCGGCGGTGTCATGGTGAACGGCAAGCGTAGTTGGACGCAGCCGGTGCCCTTGCTCAAGTCCGACCTCGTCGGCGAACCGGTGGTGACTCTGCAGACGCCCACCGGCGCACTTCGACTCGCGCAGGGCACCGACATCGCTCTTCGCTCGCCGATGAACGGCGCCACCCAAATCCGCATCACCAATGCGCCGCTGGTGTTCGCCGGCTACGGCGTTTCGGCGCCGGAGCGCGGCTGGGACGATTTCAAGAACCAGGACGTGCGCGGCAAGATCATCGTCGTCCTCGTCAACGACCCTGATTTCGAAGCTGCGGCGGGTGACCCGGTCGCGGGCAAGTTCGGCGGCAAGGCGATGACCTACTATGGCCGCTGGACCTACAAGTATGAGGAAGCCGCCAAGCGCGGCGCGGCGGGCGTCATCATCGTCCACGAAACCGCGCCGGCTTCCTACGGCTGGAACACGGTCAAGAACTCGAACACCAACACCATGTTCGACATCGTCCGGCAAAACCCCGCCGCCTCGCACACTCCGTTCGAAAGCTGGGTGACGCTCGACACCGCGCAGAAGCTGTTCCGCGCCGCCGGCCTCGACTTCACCCAGATGAAGGCGGCCGCGCGCCGGCCGGACTTCCAGCCGGTCGACCTCAAGGCGACGCTCAGCGCCACCGCCAACGCGCAGACCCAGGTGATCACCTCGCAAAACGTTGTCGGCCTGCTGCCAGGCAAGCGTCGTCCCGACGAGACGGTGATCTACTCGGCGCACTGGGATCACCTCGGCATCGGCCGTCCCGACGCGCGCGGTGACACCATCTATAATGGCGCCATCGACAATGCGACGGGCATCTCCCAGCTGATTGAGCAGGCTCGCGCTTTCGCCCGCGGTCCTCGCCCGGATCGCTCGATCGTGTTCCTGGCCGTCACTGCAGAGGAGAAGGGCCTGCTCGGCTCTGAATATTACGCCCGCAACCCGATTTACCCGCTGGGCAAGACCGTCGGCATGCTCAACACCGATTCCATGGGCGTGCACGGCCGTGCGCGCGACTTCTCGATCAGCGGCACCGCCCGGCTCGAGCTGCTCGACATCCTCACTGACGAAGCGCGCAAGCAGAACCGCGTTTTCACTCCTGACGCCCATCCGGAAAGCGGCGGCTTCTACCGCTCCGACCACTTCTCCATGGCCAAGGTCGGCGTGCCAGCCGTCAGCTATGAGAGCGGCGGCGACCTCGTGAACGGCGGCGTCGCCAGGGCCGAGGCGATCGGCAAGGAATATATTACAAACCGCTATCACCAGCCGGCCGACGAGGTTCAGCCCGACTGGGATTACAGTGGCATGGTCGAGGATGCGACGCTGCTGCACGCCGTCGGCCTGCGCCTCGCCAACAGTGATGTCTGGCCGAACTGGAGCCAGGATAGCGAGTTCCGCGCCACCCGCGACCAGAGCGCCGCGGACCGCGGAGGTGCTGCAATGCCGATGACCTCGCAGCCGCAGCCGCAGGTGCAGCCGGCAAGCAAGCCCGGGGAGCGCGGCTAAGCGTCACCAGATGCCCCGGCTGCTGCTTGAGCAGCCGAGGCATCTGCGCTATCGTTCTTGCTTCGTTCTCACAGGGGGGACACGCGCATGGCCGACCTCATCTTTTATACCAACCCGCAATCCCGCGGGCAGATCATCCGTTGGATGCTAGAGGAGGTCGGCGAACCCTATGAGACCCGGCTGCTTGACTATGCGACCACCCTCAAGGGCCCGGAATATCTCGCCATCAATCCGATGGGCAAGATTCCGGCCATCCAGCACAAGGGCAAGGTTGTGACGGAGGTCGCCGCCATCTGCGCCTATCTGGCGGATGCCTTCCCGCAGGCCGGCCTCGCACCGGACACGACCGACCGCGCGGAGTATTACCGCTGGCTGTTCTTCGCCGCCGGTCCGATCGAGCACGCCTTTTCCAACAAGGCAGCAGGGTTCGAGCCCACCACCGAACGACAGCGGATGTTCGGCTATGGCAATTTCGACCTCACCATCGACACGGCCGCCAACTTCCTGGACGGGCGCGACTATGTGACCGGCGGCAAGTTCAGCGCCGCCGATCTTTACCTGTCGTCGCAGCTCGGCTTCATGATGATGTTCGGCATGCTAGAGCCCCGCCCGGCGTTCCAATCCTATGTCGCCCGCTGCACCGGCCGCGAGGCGTATGGCCGCGCCAAGCAGCGCGACGAGCAAGCGGCCGAGGAGATGAAGGCCAGCGCCTGACGGGCTCACCGCGAGGAGTGGGGCGGAGCAATTGATTGACGTTCCGCCCGCCGCGCGGTTCGAGTACGGTCTTTCGGACCTCCGCTCGGGACGGGCGGATGCTGCTATCGGAGGACTCATGACCGACGACATCCGCCAACAGGCCATCGCACTCTACGATCGCTTTACCCATGAAGGCATGCCGCGCCGCGACTTCATGACCAGGATGGTGGCACTGGCCGGCAGTGCCGCTGCCGCCGAGGCGCTGATCGCCGGTATTGCCGCCAGCCCCGCTGCGGCTGCCGTGGTCCCAGCCGACGACAAGCGCCTGACCACGGCCACCCGCATGATCGACGGGTACAAGGCCTACTTCGCAGAGCCACGCAGCCGGTCACTCAAGGCGACCGTGCTGGTCATCCATGAGAATCGCGGTCTCAACGACCATATCCGGGACGTCGCGCGCCGCCTCGCGCTCGCCGGCTATCGCGCCGTCGCGCCCGACCTGCTCACCCCGGCCGGCGGCACCCCGGCCAACGAAGACCAGGCCCGCGACCTGATCGGCAAGCTCGACCTCGCCAAGGCGACCGCCGCCGGCGTGGCGATGCTCAAGACCCTCAAGGCGACCAGCCGCGGTGGCAAGGTGGGCGTGGTCGGCTTCTGCTGGGGAGGCGCTTATGTGAACCGGCTCGCGATCGCAGCCGGCGCCGACCTGAGCGCGGGCGTCGCTTACTACGGTCCTGCCCCTAACCCGAGCGAGGCTGCCAAGGTCCAGGCGCCGCTCCTTCTTCATTATGCCGGGCTGGACGACCGCGTGAACGCAACCGGCAAGCCGTGGGTGGCCGCCCTCCGGGCCGCGCACAAGTCGGTCGAGACCTTTACCTACCCGGGTGTCAACCACGCCTTCAACAACGACACGTCCGCCGAACGCTACAATAAGCCTGCCGCCGACATGGCGTGGAACCTCACACTCGAGTTCTTCAAGAAGCATCTGGGCTGATACGGCCGGCCGACCCCCTGCCCCCGAACGGACGAGTCATGTAAGGCTCGCTTGTTCGTTAGAGCTTGAAGGGTGCTTGCCATGAACCGTCTCGCCATCGTCGCTGCCGCCGTCGCCGGCCTCGCCATCGTCGCTGCCGCCGTTGCCGGCCTCGCCACCGCCGCCAGCGCTTCCACTCCGCAGGCCTGGGCGCAGATGAACCGGCAGGTCGACCGCGCCTGCCTGGCCGCCGCCGGCCTCGCCCGCGGCAAGGTCGTCGCCGACAAGGCGAGCTTCAACGACCGCGTTCCAATCGAACTGAGGATCGTCGAAGGCTATAATCGCCAGTCCGTGGTGGATGTGAAGCTCTGCGCCTACGACCGCCGCACCCGTCGCGCCGCGGTTACTGACGGCGTCGGCCGGCTTGGAGTCAACCGCTAGGCTAGGCGTTATCTCCTGTTCATGCATCTTGCCCGGAGATGGATCGTTTCACCTCCGAAGTCCCCCGGCACATGCCCGGCGTGGGCAACGAAGAGGTTAGTGATGAAACTTCTCCCCACCCTCGCCGCCGTTGGCGCTTTCGGCGCCATCGCGGCTCCCGCCGCGGCTCAATATTACCCGCAGCCCAACTATCCCCAGCCCAGCTACCCGCAGCCGAACTACCAGCCCAGCTACCCGCAGCCCGGCTATGGCTATCCCCAGCCCGGCTACGGCACCGGCAACCCGGTTACTGACGGGATCATCAACCAGATCACCGGCAACCGTTATGCGGTGAATGACCGGCAGGCGATCGCTCGCTGCGTCAGCGCGGCGCAGGCCCAGTTCGGCAACAGCTATCGGAATAACGCCTACGCCTACAATCAGTATGGCCAGCGCTGGAATTACAACCCGTCCTACCAGGTCAATGCCCGGGTCACCGCCGTCACGCGCGTCGAGCGCCGCAACTGGGGCGTCAAGGTGAATGGTCTGATGAGCAGCGGCCTGCCGTTCGGCGGCGGCTACAACCAGGCCAATGCGATGAGCGACCTGAGCTTCCGCTGCGACGTCAATTACAACGGCGCGGTCACCAACCTGCGGGTGAACCGCATCCAGCCGCGCCGGACACTCGGCTACTAAGAACCGGCATCACGCCGCATCGGACGGGTCCGCGCCTCGGCGCCGGACCCGTCCTTGCGTGGGGTTAGGGTCAGGCGCCGCCGATGACCGCGCAGGCAACGCGGTCACCGCTGTTACCGCTCGGGTCGGTCTTCATGTCATCCGGACCGGCATGGATGATCAGCGCGGCCCCGTCCTTGTCGATGATCGGGGTCATGCCCGAACGAAGTGCGGCCTGAAGCTTGATCGTCGTCCCACCCGACCCCGCCGGACCGATGTCGAGGTTCGGCAAATCGCCCGCATGTGAGCCCTTGGGGTTCTGGGTCCCGTGCTGCTTGTTGTCCGGGTTCCAGTGACCGCCCGCGCTTTCGAACTTTGGACCCTCGCACTTGCCGACGGCGTGGATGTGCATGCCATACTTGCCCGGCTTCATGTTCATGGCCGAGACGGTCAGGATCACGCCGCCATTCTCCTCCCGCACCGACACGTTGCCGACATCTTTGCCATCAGCGGTGCGCAACGGAGACGACTGGACCGCGGCCGCTCCCGTGGTGCTGGTGCCGAACGTGTCAGCGCCGCCGTTCACCGGCACCGGCTGGGCGTCATTCTCCATGTTGAGAACGTCATTCGCATCCTTGTTGGTCTGCGCCTTGCACGCACCAAGGATGGCCGCGCCGCACATCACGGTTGTCACCAATAAAACTCGCATTACCGTCCTCCTGTTGCAGGGCATAAGCGCTCGGACGAGCGCTTGGTTCAGCCAAGCCAGCATTACGAACGCGCTCAAGTCGGCCCCGTTGAGGTGCGAGCAGGAGATCATTGATGGACTACAAGAAAATGGACCTGGGGCTTGGCGCATTCAGCATTGCGCTCGGCGGATTGAAGGTGGCAGCGCCCGGCCGCCTTGCTCGCTTCGCCGGCCTCGACGAACAGGGTGCCGCACGTAAGACGATCTTCGCCTTCGGCCTGCGTGAACTGCTGGACGGCGGCATGCTGCTGCGCGGACCGGCGGTCTCCACCAACGTGTGGAACCGCGTCATTGGCGACGCCATGGATGCCGGCGCGCTGCTGCTGGCCTTCGGCGGCTCACGCAAGAAAGGCGCCATGACCGGCGCGCTGGCGTTCGTCGGCGGCGCCGCCGCGCTCGACTGGTACACGGCGCGCGGGCTGGACCAGCAGACCGCGCGGACCTTCCCGGTTCTCAAGGCGGACGAGCAACTCTAGCGAGCGCACCGCCGGCGGTGCTATATGCCACAGCATGCGGCGCGCGGCGGACTGGAACGACTGGCGACATTTCCTTGGCGTCGCGCGGGCGGGCAGCACGCTGCTTGCGGCGCGCGAGCTTCGGGTCAGCCAGACGACGGTCGCTCGCCGCATCGCCGCGCTCGAGGAGGCGCTCGGCCTCCCCTTATTCGAGCGTCGCCCGGCGGGCTACGCGCTGACTTCCGCAGGGGAAGCACTCGTCGGTCATGCCGAAGCGCTTGAACGCGCTGCCCTGGCCACGGAGCAGATCGCCCTGGCTCGGGGCCGCGAGGCGGCCGGAACCGTGCGCTTCACCTCCGAAGACATCTTCGTGCTCGGCCTGCTTGCGCCGCACATCGCCGAATTCCAGGCGCTTCATCCAGGTATCCGGCTTGAATTCGACTCCACGCCAGGCGTGCTCGACCTTGGCGCGGGTGAAGCCGACGTTGCGCTACGCAGCACGTCGAAGGAGCAAGCGGCCGGTATCGTCGGGCGCATTCTCTGCCACGATGACTGGACGCTCTATTGCAGCCGTGGTTACGCCGCTCGGCACGGAGTGCCGAACTCGGTCGAGCAGCTCCGCGAGCACGCCATCATCGGTGGCGGCGGCGGCGGCCTTGCTCGCGAATATGCTGAGTGGATCGACGGCGCTGGCCTCAACGACCGAGTGACGATGGAGCAGGGCTCCGCCACCGGCCTACTCACCGCCATTCGAAGCGGCCTTGGCATCGCCGTCCTGCCGACCGTGATTGCTGACGCCGACCCCGACCTTGTGCAATGCGCCCCGCCGCCGAAGCACAAGCGGGAGCTATGGCTTCTCACCCACGAGCGCGTCCGCCACAGCCCTCCGGTGAGAGCGGTGGTCGATTTCTTCTACGACAAGCTCAGCCAGCACGTCCGCGACCTCGACGCCGCTCGTGCAGCGCCAAGGGCCGCCTGAGGTTCACTCGACCGTCACGCTCTTTGCCAGGTTGCGAGGCTGGTCGACGTCGGTGCCTTTCAGCACGGCGACGTGGTAAGCGAGCAGCTGCACGGGCACCGCATAGACCAGCGGCGCGATCAGGGGGTGGACCGCCGGCATCTCGATCGTTGCCATGCACCCCTCGCCCGCTTCGGCGATCCCCGCGGCGTCGCTGATCAGCACGATCTTGCCGCCTCGCGCCCGCACTTCCTGCATGTTGCTGACCGTCTTCTCGAACAAGGGGCCAGAAGGGGCGAGCACGATCACCGGCACATTGTCGTCGATCAGCGCGATCGGCCCATGCTTCATTTCGCCAGCGGCATAGCCCTCGGCATGGATGTAGCTGATCTCCTTCAGCTTCAGCGCTCCCTCCAGCGCCATCGGATAATCGGGACCGCGGCCAAGATAGAGCACGTCGCGCGCCGGAACGATCAGCGGCGCGATCGCCAGGATTGCCTCGTCCAGCGCCAGCGCACGGCTCAGCGCCTCCGGCGCTTCCTGCAGGTGGGCGACAATCTCTTTCTCTTCCCCGGCGCTGAGCTGACCCTTGGCCCGCGCCAGGTTGGTCGCGAGCGCCGCCAGGACCGCCAGCTGGCAGGTGAACGCCTTGGTCGACGCCACTCCAATTTCAGGCCCCGCGCGGGTCGGAAGCAGCAGGTCGGCCTCGCGCGCCATGGAACTGGTGGGCACGTTCACCACGACCGCGATCTTCTGCTGCTTCTCCTTTGCGTGACGGAGCGCGGCGAGCGTGTCGGCGGTCTCACCGCTCTGGCTGATGAACAGCGCCAGCCCGCCGGGCTTGAGCACCGGATCGCGGTAACGAAATTCGCTCGCGACATCGATGTCGACCGGCACGCGGGCGAAACGCTCGATCCAATATTTGCCGACCATGCCGGCGTAGAAGCTGGTGCCGCAGGCGACCACCGTCACCTGCTCGACCGCGCTCAGGTCGAAATCGAAATTCGGAATGGCGACTTCGCCCTCGAACGCTCGGACATAGCTTTGCAGCGTCTGCGCCACGACAATCGGCTGCTCGTCGATCTCCTTGCGCATGAAGTGGGCGTGATTGCCCTTGCTGATCGTCTCGGCCGACGCGCCGCTGTCGACGATCGGGCGTTCGACAGGCTCATTATCGCGATTGAAGATCTGCACGCTGCCACGTCGCGCCGCCACCCAGTCGCCTTCGTCCAGATAGGCTATCCGCCGGGTCCACGGGGCCAGCGCGATCGCGTCGGAGCCGAGGTAATTCTCGCCCTCGCCGTAGCCGACCGTCAGCGGCGCCCCCATGCGCGCGCCAATCACCAGGTCCGGATCGTCGAGGAACAGGAAGGCAATGGCAAAGGCACCGTGCAGCCGCGGCAGGACCGCCGCTACCGCCGCCTGCGGCTCGGCCCCGCGCTCGACCTCGCGGGCGACCAGGTGGGCGACCACCTCGCTGTCCGTTTCCGACTGGAACTGGCGGCCTTCGGCTAGCAGCTCCTCGCGCAACGGCTTGAAGTTCTCGATGATCCCGTTGTGGACCAGCGCCACGCGGCCGACGATGTGCGGGTGCGCGTTGCTTTCGGTCGGCTTCCCATGCGTCGCCCAGCGGGTGTGCGCGATGCCGATGTCCCCGGCGGGGCTGTGCTCGGCAAGCTTGGCAGCGAGATGGTCGAGCTTGCCCTCCGCCCGCTGTCGTTCGAAGTGCCCATCAACGACGGTGCAGATGCCGGCACTGTCATAGCCGCGATATTCGAGCCGCTTCAGGCCCTCGAATAGGCGCTGGGCCACTGCCTCGCGGCCGACGATCGCAACGATTCCGCACATGCTTTGCTACTCACTCAATCAGACCGGTGATCCGCTCGCTAGCGCTGCCGGTGTGAACACGCACTTGTTTTCGGATGAAGCTCCGGTCAGGTCGGCGCCTGCTCGTCAGCCGTGCTTCTTGGCCTGCTGGCGCTCGCGGAAGCGCGCTGCCCAACCGGCCAGTCCCTTCTGCTCGGCCCGCGTGACGCCGAGCGAGTCCGCGTCGACATCGCGGGTGACGACCGAACCGGCGCCCACGATGGCCCCCTTGCCGATGCTGACCGGCGCGACCAGCGAGCTGTTCGAGCCGATGAAGGCTCCCTCGCCGATCTGCGTCCGATATTTGAAGAAGCCATCGTAATTGCAGGTGATGGTTCCGGCGCCGATGTTGGCCCTGGCCCCTACGTCGGCATCGCCGATGTAGCTCAGGTGATTGGCCTTCGCGCCCTCGCCCAGGCGCGCCTTCTTCACTTCAACGAAGTTGCCGACCTTGGCCCGGGCCCCAAGCACCGCGCCCGGCCGCAACCGGGCATAGGGGCCGACTTCGCAGCCCTCCCCCACCGTCGCGCCCTCAAGGTGACTGAAAGCGTGGATCGTCGCACCGTCGCCGATGCTGACCCCTGGCCCGAACACCACGTGAGGCGCGATCGCCACATCCTGCCCGACCGCCGTGTCGAAACTGAACCAGACGCTCGCCGGGTCGACGAGGGTCGCTCCTTCCGCCAGCGCACGCTGGCGGCGGCGCTGCTGCCAATCGAGTTCGAGGAGCGCCAGCTCGGCACGGCTGTTCACTCCGGCCGTCTGCCAGGCGTCGCATTCCAAAGCGACCGAATGGCGCCCCTCCTTGGCCGCGATCATCACCACGTCGGGAAGGTAAAATTCGCCCGCGGCATTGGCGTTGCCAACCTGGCCTAGCCAGCGGAACAGGTCGCCCGAACGGACCGCCATCATGCCCGAATTGCACAGCTTCACCGCGCGCTCGGCCGGGTTGGCGTCCTTAAATTCGACCATCCGCTCGATGACGTCGCCGTCGCCCAGGATCACTCGGCCATAGGCACCGGCGTCCTCGGGAGCGGATGCAAGCACCACCACGCCGGGCGCATCCGCCGCTTCCAGCCGCGCGCGCATCGCAGCAAGCGTGTCGGCCGAGACGAAGGGCGTATCACCGTAAAGAATGATGACAGTGCCATCGAAGCCGGCCAGCGCCGCTTCGGCCTGCTGCACGGCGTGCCCCGTGCCTTTCTGCTCCTCTTGCACGGCGATGCGCACGTCATGACCGGCAAGCGCCGCCTCGACCTGCTCACGGCCCTTGCCGACCACCACCACGCGCCGCTCGGCGCCGAGCTGGTCGACCGTGTCGAGTAGATGGGCGAGCATTGGCCGCCCGGCGATGGGGTGCAGCACCTTGTGCGTGGCCGAGCGCATGCGCGTGCCCTGGCCACCGGCGAGAATGACGACGGAGAACGGGTTCATGCCCGCCCGAATGGCACGTGGCGCGTGGGCTGCAAAGAGGCGAGCAACGCACCGGCAAGAACCGGCGCAGCGCCCCCTGCTCTATTCAGTCGATCAGGCCTTGCCGTCGCTGCCACCGCCTGCTGGCGGCTTGGTGCCGCCCCGGCCGCGGCCCGAACCGCTACCCCGGCGCGTGCCGCTGCCCGGCTTGGCAGTGCCCGACGAAGCGCGCGACCGCGATGTGCTGGCCGACGCCGCGCGGCTGCGCGGAGCGGCAGGCTTGGCCGCCGCGCCTTCGCCCGATCCGGTGCGTGCGGACGACTTGCGGGCGCTGGTCGCGCGGGCCGGCTTGGCCGCGCTCTTGGTCCCAGTGCTTCCGCCGCTCTTGGCCGAGCTGGAGCGCGCCCGAGTCGAACCGCTCTTGCTCGTCGTCGACGAGGTCGCCCGCTGGGCACTGGAACGGCCGCCGCTGCTGCGCGAATCACTCTTGGCGCCGGTGAAGATTTCGCCCGACAGCACTCGCTGCGCCGCATCCGCCACCGCGTCGGCGATCAATGCTCCGAGCTTGGCGACGGAGCTGCCGGCCTTGCTGGCAGTGTCGGCGGCTTCGGTGCCGGCGTCGCGGATCTTCTTGCGAACGGTTGGCGACGCGCTGATCGCGGCGGCCGCCGCGGCCAGGCCGGCGGCGAGCATCTCCTTGCTCATCGCTGCCTTGGCGAGTTTGTCGAGCGTCTCCTCGGCCGTCGTGGAGCGGCTCGAACCGCCCGATTGCCGACTCCTTGCCGAGCTTGCGCCGTGATCGCCCGCACCGCCATCCTGGTTGGTGAAGCTCGCATTTCCGCCATTGTTGTTGGATTTGCTTCCGCTGCTGCCCTTGGCCACTTGTCGCATCTCCCTGTGCTTCGTTGCGCAGAAGACGATGCAGGCGCGGAACGGTTCCGTTTGTCAAATTGCGCACTGCGGCGTTGGCCAGGCGCCAGACAAGTCGAAGGCGACCGTCACATTGCTGCGACGATCGCCTCGAGCATGGTCAGCGGCCGGAAGGTCCAGCCCGGGAGACCTGAAGCGGTCCGGTTAGAACCGCATCTCCCGAACGAACGTCACCGTGCCTCCTGCTGAACCATGAGACATCGGATCACCTCCTTTCGCTGCGTTGTAGCTGCAGTCAGAATGCCCGGAAAGGAAGATCGTTCAAGTCTTGTAATGATCTTCAGTTTCGGCAATCTTCGATGCTTCGCGCCGCTTCCGGCCAGCCCGGCAAGACCAGCCGCGGCAGCCCCGGCGCTTCCACTGACCAGCGTCCCCGCGAATAAGCGATGGCATCTAGCAACGGGTCGCGCGCGCCCAGTGTCCCGCTCGCTGGCAGGCTGCGCTCAAGGCTGGTGGTGCGCACCACCAGACTGGTCCCCGGCACTGCTCCGCTGCGCAGCAATTGCACGGTTCGGCTGGCAAGGGTGCAGCGCAGCGTGAACAAGGGTCCGGCGGCGCCCTGGAAGATCGCCTCGCTCCCGCCCGGGAAGGCGCGATAGGTCCAGCTGCCCGCATCGGGCGTGGCCGTCGTCCAGGGCTGCACCGCTGCGACGGGCGCGACCTGAAGCAAAGTCGCTGCCAGCAATGAACCAAGCATCACTGGCCGAGCCGGTCCACCTTGGCCTTGAGCGCGTCGAGTTCCGCCCGAAGCGCGTCGACCTCGCTTCCGCCGGAGGCAGGCTTGGCTGCACCCGGGGCATCCTTGCGGCCGGGCGCGGCACCACGGGTAAACTGTTCGAACAACTCCATGTTGCGGCGCGCGAGGTCCTGGAACAGGTTGGTCCCGAACGCATCGCGGAAGGCGGCATTGTTCTTCTCAAAGCTCGCCATCGCGGTCTCGAGATATTGCGGGACCATGCTCTGCATCGAATTGCCGTACATGCCGATCAGCTGGCGAAGGAAATTGACGGGAAGCATGGTCGAACCCCGCGCCTCCTCCTCGACGATGATCTGGGTGAGCACCTGCCGTGTAATGTCCTCGCCCGTCCGAGCGTCGAGCACCTCGAAGTCGCGGCCATCGCGGATCATCTGCGCCAGCCGATCGAGGGTCACATAGGCCGAGCTCTCCGTATCGTAGAGCCGGCGGTTGGCGTATTTCTTGATCGTGACCTTGGGCGCGGTCGACTTTGTCATGCTAGGTGTCCTGAAATAGATGACCGATCTAGCACCGCCCCATGATGCACCGCAACAAGCGCCGGGACCGCGTCCGTTGCCGCTGTTCCTGGAACTGGTGCGACGGGCTGGCGGGCACGACCCGGCGCTGGCGGCTGATGCGCTTAGCGGCCTGCGCGCCTATCAGCGCGCGCCGCGAGCCCCGACGACGATTCAGCGCCTGGCGGTGGCTCAGGTCGGCGCGGCCTCATTGCGCGATTGCGGCGGAAGCGGCGCTCCCATCGTGCTGGTGCCGTCGCTCATCAACCCGCCGCACATCCTCGACCTCGACCCTGACTGCTCGCTCGCCGATGCGCTGGCCGGTTCTGGGCGCATCCTGCTGGTCGACTGGGGAGCGGCGCGGGACCGGCCACTCTCGCTCACTGAACACATCAGCGAATTGCTCCTGCCCCTGCTCAGGCAGATTGGACAGCCCGCGGTATTGATCGGCTACTGCCTTGGCGGCACGCTGGCCTTGGCCGCCGCAAGCACCATCGCGACGCGCGGAGTTGCGACCCTTGCCGCCCCTTGGCGCTTCACCGGCTATCCAGACGATGCTCGCGAAGCCGTCGCTCGCCTGCGCAACGACGCCTGGCCCGGTGCACAGGCATTGGGGCTGATGCCGATGGAGGTGCTGCAGGCTGCCTTCTGGTCACTCGATCCGCAGCGCACGGTCGCCAAATTCGCGTCCTTCGGCACGCTTGATCCGGCGAGCCCCGAAGCCCGCCGTTTCGTCGCGCTGGAGGATTGGGCGAATGGCGGCGAAGCGCTCCCGCTCGCCGCCGCCGCCGAACTGGTCGACGACCTGTTCGGTGCGGACCGCAGCGGAAGCGGCACGTGGTTCGGCTTGCCGGGGGTGCCAACCCTTCACTTCACCGCCGCCAACGACCGCATCGTTCCCGCTGCGACCGCGGCGCCAGGCGCGACCGTTGCGGTGCCGTCCGGTCACGTCGGAATGATCGTCGGCCGCCGCGCCCGCGACCAGCTCCACCGCCCGCTCAACGATTGGCTGGCACGCCTTTGAGACAGTCGGCCGGCGTGAGTGGCGGCGGCGCATCGGCCCGCAACCGCAAGCGCGGCGTCAGCTGCACCAGCCGCCGGACGTAGGCGTCGGTAAAAACGCGTGCGCAAGCCCGGCTGAGGTGCGACCACTCGGGGATATAAAGCCCCTGCGCATTGGGCAGGTCATCGACGTGGATGCCCTTGGCCGGAACCCCCGCCAGCAGCGCATCCCAATTACGCGCCTTGGGCAGTCGTTTTTCCTCGTTGGCGCGGATCGGCGGAGCGCTGGGCGGTCGCAGGAACACCACGTCGCCCCCATGCCGACGCAGCGCCTCAACAGCCCGGCGGCTGTGCGCAATCACCCGACCGGTGATTGCCGGCTTCTGCACCGGCCCTTCGAAGTTGTGCCAGGCGCCGCGTGCCTGCGCACGAAGATAGCCGGGCTCCTCGATGCGGTGCCACATGAAGGTCTGCCGTCCGGGGAACGTCTCGCTGATCTTCCACACGTCGAGGTACGGACTGTCCACGCCGGCCCGCCATCCATGATCATTTCGCCGCAACAGGCTACTGAACCGCAGGTCGTCGTCGAGGAAGGCCAGCCTGCCCTGAAGCCAGCGATCGATCCACAGGCCGCTGATCTGGCTCGGCTCGCGATTGCGTTGGTAGCCGCTGATCCAGGGACCGCCGATCCCCGCCCCGTCCGGGCGGAAGAAACTCGTGTCTGCCATCCCGACGATCAGCAGTCCGCGGTAGGCAGGGTCATAGGCCAGGTCCTGCATCAGGATGCGGCCGTTGGTGCCTGGGATCGCCAGCTGCCGGGGACGCACACCGGTCAGCCGCTCGAACCAGGCAAGGTCGGTATCGAAGAAGATGCGGCTGTCGCCGACCAGGAGCACATCGTCCGGCTTCACCGCCGCGCGCTGCTCCGCCCACGCCTGCGGGCTGTCGCCAATGTCGGCGGTGCGCAGCCCATAGCTTCTCGCCCAATATTCCCAGCCGCCGACCATCACGAGCAACGCCACGGCCGCGGCGATTCCGATCCGGACCCACGGCTGGTCCGGAATGTCGCGCACCGGCACGGGCTGGGCCTGCCCGGGCCGGTCACTGGCCGTCAGCCGCAATCCCCTGGGCAGTGCCCCGTCGTGGATCCGCTCAGGGACCGCGTCGGCCTTCGGGGTGACCCGCGGCGCCGTGCGGCGCTTGCGCGGCGGCTCAGAAAGCGAAGTAGATGAAGGCATTGCCGCGCCCCTGTTCGATGATGACGAGGAAGGCCATGAGCGCCCAGGCGGCAGCAATCGCCACCGCCGGCGTGCGCTCGATCACCGCCTCGACCGTGGTGTCACGCATGGCGAAATGCGTGCCGAAGATGACCGTGATCAGCCCGAAGGCGGCAAGCAGGTCGAAGCCGGTCAGCAGGGCCGCGCCGCCCTTTCCCATCCCGGCCATGCTTTGCAGCAGCGTGCTCGCAGTGGCGAAATCATGCGCCCGGAAGAACACCCAGGTGATGTTAATGGCCATGAACGTCAGCAGCGACAACATGACCAGCTGCGCCGTGTTCGGCCGCCACCCTCCGAACCGGGCCTTCAGCCAGCGCTCGGCGGACAGATACACGCCGTGGAGCCCGCCCCACACCACGAACGTCCAATTGGCCCCGTGCCACAGGCCGCCAAGCAGCATGGTCCCCATCAACGCCGCATAGGTCCTCGCCGGACCATGGCGGTTGCCGCCCAGCGGAATGTAGAGATAGTCCCGCAGCCAGCTCGACAGGGTGATGTGCCACCGGCGCCAGAAGTCGGAAAAGCCCACCGCGCCATAGGGAAAGCGGAAGTTGTCCGGCATGGCGAAGCCCAGGCACAGCGCCACTCCGATGGCCGAAGTCGAATAGCCGGCGAAATCGCAGAAGATCTGGCCGGAAAAGGCAAGCACCCCAGCCCACGCGTCGAGAGTCAGCGGCACCTTGCCGTGGGCATCGAACACCGACTCGGCAACCGGCGACAGCAGTCCGTCCGCGATCACGACCTTCTGGAACAGCCCGAGGGTCAGCAGCGCCAAGCCGAAGAAAAGCTGGTTGGCCCTTGCGCGCCGCTCGATCTCGAACTGCGGCACAAGCTCGGTCGGCCGCATGATCGGGCCCGCCACCAGGTGCGGGAAGAAGGTCACGAACAGGGCGTAGTTCAGAAAGCTGCCCGCCGGCCGCGCGCGCCGCAGGTAGACGTCGAGCGTGTAGGACAGGGTTGCGAAGGTGTAGAAGCTGATCCCCACCGGCAGGATGATGTCCCACTTGGGTGGCTGGTAGACGACCCCCAGGGAGCCGGCGAGCAGCACGAAATTGTCGAGCAGGAAGTTGCCGTACTTGAAGAAGCCGAGCATCCCGAGGTTCACGACCACCGAGATGATCATCCAGGCCCGCCGCGTACTCTGCCGCTCCGACCGGATCATCCACTGCGCCGCCCACCAGTCGACCACGGTCGAGATCCACAGCAGGATCACGAACGGCGGGTTCCACGCCGCGTAGAACAGGTAGCTGGCAAGCAGCAGGTTGATCTTCTTCTGCCGCCAGCTGAACGGCAGATTGTGCAGCAGCAGCACGACCGCGAAGAACAGGATGAAGGTCAGCGAGTTGAAAATCATGGGCGGCGCCTCGCCCCGTGGTAGCGCCTCGCTTCGAACATGAATGTTCCCCCGGCAGCGTAGGCACGCTTCAACAGGAGAACGACTCCGCCCTCATCGGCAACATTGCGCCGAGCGGCCACGTGGCGCAAGCGCGGCCTTGCCCCGCGTGGCTGGCGCGGCTAATCGGCTGCCCAGGCACTGGCACCCATAGCTCAGCTGGATAGAGCGCTGCCCTCCGAAGGCAGAGGCCAGAGGTTCGAATCCTCTTGGGTGCGCCATCACTCACATCATCGAAGAAGCTTCGCGGGCCGCGGCGCCGCTTGAGCGTAGCGCTTCATCTGAACGAAATTTCATCGACGACAATTCGTTCGAAGAGGCGCATTTTCTGGCACACTCAGGTTGGGAGTTTCGCCATGCGCCAAATTCTTGCTGCAGCCCTTCTCGTGCTGGCCGCGGAATCTCCGGCAGCCGCACTTCCGACCGAGGCGACGGTGCAAATGAGCAATTTCCATTTCGCTCCCGCATCCCTCGTCCTGCAGGCCAACGCGCCCGTCATTCTGCACCTTCGTAATCTGGGCGCTGGCGGACATAGCTTCGACGCTCCGGCTTTCTTCGCGGCCGCGCGGCTGGACCCTGCCTCCGCGGCACTGGTGCGCGACGGCAAGGTCGAGGTGCCGGGCCATGCGACCGTCAACCTCTCGCTGACACCGGCAGCGGGCCGCTACCCGTTGAAATGCTCGCATACCCTGCACAGCACCTTCGGGATGAAGGGCACCATCACCGTCAACTGATCGCCACTTGATCGAGCCCGAACGGCTCTCAGTGCTTCAGATCGAACGCGCGGAGGAGGAGACCGATCATGAAGTTGCAGTTTGCGGCGCTCCTGCTTGCCGCGGCCGTCAGCCCGGCACAGGCGACGACAATGTGGACGAATGTCGACAAGGCGATGGGCCGGCCGGCAATGGTCCAGCCGGGGGACGTGCACCGCTACTCCTTCCCCCGCTCGGATCTGAACGTCATGCTCGACGGTGTTCGCATCCGGCCGGCCCTCGCGCTTGGATCCTGGCTGGCGTTCCGCGACATGGCCGACCATGCCGAGGTGATGGGCGACCTCGTCCTCACTCAGGAGGAGGTCAATCCCGTGCTGTCGCGCCTCCTAGCCAGCGGGCTGACCATTACCGCGCTGCACAACCATCTCCTGCGCTCCTCGCCGGCGACGATGTACATGCACGTGCACGGGATGGGCGATGCGGTGAAGCTCGCCACGGCGCTGAGGGGAGCATTGTCCGCCAGCCGAACGCCGACGGGAGCGCCGGGCGCTGCTACGCAAACGCCGCTCGGTCTGGATACGGCAGCGCTCGACTCCGCCCTCAAGAGCCAAGGCAAGGCCGCCGGGGGGACTTATCAATATTCGTTCCCGCGAGCCGAAACGGTGCGCGACGAAGGTATGCCGCTCCCCGCCGCGCTGGGGCTGGCGACCGCGATCAATTTCCAGCCAACAGGCGCCGGCCGGGCGGTGGCGACCGGCGATTTCGTCCTGATCGCGTCGGAGGTACCTTCCGTTCTGCAGGCGCTACGCAGGCATGGCATCGACGTGACCGCCCTGCACAATCACTTGGCCGGCGAGGAGCCGCGGCTCTTCTTCATGCACTTCTGGGGCAATGATCGGGCCATCATCCTCGCCCAAGGCCTTCGTGCGGCTCTGGACAGAATGAACCTGAAACGCTGAGTCATCGCCGGGGCGCCAGGGCACGGAGGCACTCCCCCTGGCTCTCACACCCGCCTTTTTCCCTTTCCTCTCGACCATCCCGGCTGTTGTTCAAGCTCTCAGGAACCTTTTTCCGGATTTTCTCTCCAACGGACGAGCAACCCGCTCCGGACTGGATGAAGGATCGAAAAAGATGACGACGTCACTTCGGATTGCTGCTGCCTCGGCCTTGCTTATCGGCGGCGGCGCTGCGGCTTACGCTGGCGGTCCAACGGACCCGCAGATCGCGCATATCGCCTACACAGCGGGCACTATCGACATTGCCGCCGCCAAGCAGGCGCTCGTCCGCTCGCACAACAAGGCCGTTCGCAGCTTCGCCCAGGAAATGGTGCGGGATCATACGGCGGTGAACGACAAGGCGCTGGCGCTGGTGAAGAAGCTGCACGTGACACCCGAAGCGAACCCGACCAGCGCAGGCTTGAGCAAGCAGGCGTCCGCCACCCTTGCACGCCTGTCCCACCTGCATGGGCGCCAGTTCGACCGGGCCTATGTCGCCAGCGAAGTGGGCTATCACAAGACCGTCAACGGCGCGCTGGCGGACACGCTGATCCCGTCGGCGAACAACGCCGAACTCAAGAGCCTGCTGCAAACCGGCCTCACTCTCTTCCGTGAGCATCAGCAGCATGCGGAACAGCTCCAGGCGGCCCTCAAGTGAGGTGCGCGCGCCTTGCCGGAGCCCTGCTCATTACAATCGCCGCCGCGGCTCCGGCGGGCGCGAAGTCGGCACCCCGGACAGTGACGGTGATCGTCGACAAGCTTGCGTTCGGGACGATCCCGGCAGGCCTGCACGTCGGTGACACCGTTCGCTGGGTCAATCGCGACCTGTTCCTGCACAGTGCGACGTCCAGCGGTCATTTCGATATAGGCCTCCCGCCGGGCGCTCAGCGGAACATGCGCCTCACAAGGGCCGGGCAGTTCGCGTTCATCTGCAAATACCATCCCGGCATGAAGGGGAAGCTGACCGTCCAATGAGGAATGCCACGGTCCAAATGGTCGCTGCCCAGGACGACCTGGCATTGGCGAGACGCTGTGCAGCGGGTGACCATGCGGCCATTCGGGAATTGGCGAGCGCCAACAACCAGCGGCTGTTCCGCGCGGCGTGGAGCATTCTGAAGGATCGCGCGGAGGCAGAAGACGCGGTCCAGTCCGCTTATCTCAACGCCTTTGCTTCGCTGGACAGATTCGAAGGGCGCTCGTCACTGTCCACCTGGCTCACCCGCATCGTGATCAACGAGGCGCTCAGTCGGCTGCGCGCAGCGAATCGGCGGCGAACTGAGCTCGAGGAGAGAGGCGTGATCATGCTGGACGAGCATCGGGTGGACGACAGCCCGGACGCCGCCCTCGCCCGCGAGCAGCTGCGCGCATTGCTCGAACGCGCGGTCGCGGCGCTTCCCACTGTCTATCGGACGGCATTCGTACTGCGCGACGTGGAAGGCTTGTCAGTCGAGGAAACGTCCGAGGCCCTGAGCATTCCCGCCGCCACCGTGAAATCGCGCCTGTTCCGGGCCCGACGTCAGCTCCAGCAGGCGCTGACGCCCGATGTCAGGAGCGCTCTTACCGGAACCTTCCCATTCGCCGGCGCCGATTGCTCCCGCTTGACAGCAGCGTTGATGGCCGCCGTCGCCACTGCAAAGGAAAGCTGAGTTCCTAAGGCTCGCTTCGTGGGAATGGCGGAACGATCGAAAATGCGCGGGCCAGCTTGTTGCGGCGGTGGTCCCTCACTAAGGCGCCCGCATGGGGGACACCAACACATCGATCATCGGTGAGCGCGGACGCTGGTTTTGGCTCGGCTGCGCGCTGATCAGCGTCGGCGTGCTGCTTCACCTGCCGATGCTGGCGATGGCGCACCGCATGGGCAGTCATTTCTCGCAGATGCCCACCGATCCCGAGATGCTGGTCGGCATGGCCGCGATCGCCCTTGGCGTGCCGCTCGCCTGCTGGGGCGCGGTTCCCGCCCGCCATCCCCGGCATGCCGATAGCGCGGGTACCGATTATGAGGCGCGCGACGACCTTCCGCTCAACCGATGGCATGTCGCAGTGCTGCTGGTGCTGACCCTCGGCCTGGTGATCGACGTGATGAAGCCGGCGACCCTTGGCTTCGTACTGCCCGGCCTGCGCGCGGAATATGGCATCACCCAGTCGACCGCCGCCCTGCTGCCGCTGGTGGCACTGACCGGCACCACGGTCGGGTCGCTACTGTGGGGCTGGCTGGCCGACGTCTACGGCCGTCGCGTTTCGATCCTGCTCTCGACCATCCTGTTCGCGGCGACCGCCATCTGCGGCGCAATGCCGACCTTCGGCTGGAACCTCGTGATGTGTTTCCTGATGGGCAGCTCCGCGGGCGGCATGCTGCCGGTCGTGTACACCCTGCTCACGGAAGTCATGCCGCCCCGCCACCGAAGCTGGGTGCTGGTGCTGGTTGGAGGCTTTGGTCTGGTCGGCGGATACCTTGCCGCGAGCGGCGCCGCCCACGCGTTCGAGCCGACGTACGGCTGGCGGGTGCTGTGGCTGCAGGGCTTCCCGACGGGGCTGCTCCTGCTCGCCCTCGCCCGCTTCATTCCCGAGACCCCACGCTTCCTCGCAGAGCAGGGTCGGACCGCGGAATTGCAGCGCATGCAGCGCCGGTTCGGGCTGGAATCCCGTCCCCGCGCCGCGGCCCCTGCGGACCTGCCCTCCCCGTCCGGTCACCGCCAATTGAACGCCGCACTGATCGTCACGGCCCTGTGCTGGAGCCTCGTCAATTTCGGCCTTCTGCTGTGGCTGCCAAGCGACCTGCGGACGCGCGGTTTCAGCGCGGATATCGCAACCGGCATCCTCGCCAAGTCGTCGCTGCTTGCACTGCCGACCGTCGCCATCGCGGCGCTATGCTACGCGCGGTTGAGCAGCAAATGGACCCTGGTCGCCACCATCCTTGTCACCTTGGTCGGGCTCGTCGGCGCCTTGCTCCCCGCCAGCCTGCTGTCCTTCCAGCCGCTACTCATCACGGTGATCGCCTTGCTGATCGTCGGCACGAACGGCACGATCGCGGTTCTGCTGCCCTACGCTGCCGAGAACACCACGTTGGGCCGGCGCGGCCGCGCGACTGGGCTGGTCGCCGGCAGCAGCAAGTTCGGCGGTGTCGCGGTGCAGGTCGCCGCGCTTGCGGGCTTCATCCCCACCCTAGTCGGCGCGGCAGTGACGCTGATCATCCCGACGGCGATTACCGCGGGCATGATCGCCTGGCTGGGCCGCGAAACCCGCGGCAGGACGCTTGGCGAACTCGAGGCCGGATAAGCAGCCTCACCCGTCCGCCGTTTGCGCGCCAGGGATCTCCGTCGGCGTGTCGAGCGCCTCCTGCACATAGAGCCGCTTCACCATCACGAACACGACCACCGTCAGTGGCGCCGCGAAGATGACACCCATGGGCCCGAACAAGGCGCCAAAGGCGAGCAGCGCAAACAGCAGCACCGCGCCCGGGATCTCGACCGCCCAGCTCTGGATGATCGGCTGCAGCGCATAGCCTTCGATGTGCTGGATGCCCACGTAAAGCAGCACCGTCCACAACGCGAGCTGCGGGTCGATGGCGAGAGCGATAAGGATGGCGGGCAGCGCTGACAGAATGGGTCCGGCGAACGGAATGAACTCAAGCAGCCCGGCGAGAACGCCGAGCGCCAGCGGACCAGGCACGCCCAGCAGCCACAGACCCACACCGGTGAGCACACCGATGACGACCATCGCCACCAGCTGCGCCTTCAGCCACAGCTGAAGTGCCCGTCCGCTGTCGGCCATCGCGTCACCGACTAACTCACGCCGCTCGGCGGGGAAAAGCTTGAGCGCACCTCTGCCATAAAAGCGGGGTGAGGCCGCGATGAAGATGCCTCCGACCACCACCAGCAGTCCGTCGGCAAGGCCGCCGCCCAGCGACATCACGAAGCCGGGAAGATTGCCCGTCAGGCTCCCGAACATGCCGCCGCTGCCAAGCTTGGCCGGTGCGGGAATTCCGAATCCCGCAAGCCGCTGCTGCAGGGATGCCCACGCCTTGGGCACGGCCTGGCTGAGGCCCTCCGCCTGGCTCATCACTTGGGCGCCGAAAAGCCACACGCCGCCGCCGAACACGGCCAGGATAGTCAGCACGGACAAGGCCAGCGCCAAGCCGTCCCGCTTGATCCCGATGCGCTTGTACTGGCCGGCCAGCGCCTGGAACAGGGTGGCGAACACCACCGCTCCAAACACCAGCAGCAATACGTCGCGCAGGGTCCACAGCAGGAACAGAAGCGCGGTGAGCGCCAGGACGATCAGCGTCCGCCGGACAAAGACGGCGTCGCTCATCGCGCCTCGATTTTCAGGCGCCGGGGGCTCACTCCTTGCCGCTGCCTGGCTCGGCTTGCCCGCGGTGTAGGACAGCGGTGACACTTTCCGGCAGCACGCCGGAGGCCAGCACCTGCGCCTTGTTCTTGAGCCCGTAGACCACGCTCTGCCTGCCGTCCTTCATCGCTTCCCAGCCGGTCTTTGCGACCTCGGCGGGATCGTCCTTCTTGGCCTGCCCCACCTTGGTATCCCCCAGGTCGGCCCGCTCGAAGAACTCGGTGTCGGTCGCGCCGGGCTTCAGGCAGGTGACGGTCACGCCGGTGTCCTTGAGCTCATTGTTCAGCGCTGCAGCGAAGCTGTCCACGAACGCCTTGGTGCCGTTATAGACCGCTTGGAACGAACCGGCGAGATGCCCGGCGATGGAGCCGGTGATGAGGATCTTGCCCTCGCCGCGTGCCACCATCTTCTTCGCCAGCGGCTGAATCAGCAGCAGCGTGCCCGTGATGTTGGTCTCAATCACATGCTGCCAGTCGCGCGGCTGCTGGTCGAGGAAAGCGTGACCCAAGCCGTGCCCCGCGTTGGCAGCCAGGACGTCCACCTGCCGGTCGCCGATGCGCTGGATCAGCTGGTTGACGCCCTGCTCGGTCGCGAGGTCCGCTTCGATCTGCTCGAAGTTCACGCCCAGGTCCTTGAGACCCGCTGCCGCATCCACGAATGGCGTGTCGGCCGCGACGATCAGGTCATAGCCTTCGCCCGCTGCCAAGCGAGCGAGTTCGAGGCCGATGCCGGACGAGGCACCGGTGACGACGGCTAGCTTATTAGCCATGTGATATACTCCTTACGCGGGTTCGCTGACGCTGGCTGGAGCCTTCGCGGCAGACGGCTGCTTGGCCATCTCGGGCTTCAGAACGATCTTGGTGTAGGTGTTCTGCTCGTCGTGCCAGTGCCGGTACATCTCGGCCGCCTGCTCCAATGGCGCGCGATGCGAGATGAACCAGGTGGTGTCGATCTCGCCCTTCTGGATGTGTTCGAGCAGCGGCTTCATCCACTTCTGCATGTGGGTCTGACCGCTCTTCACCTGCAGCCCCTTCTCCATCAGCGCGCCGATCGGGAATTTATCCACGAACCCGCCGTACACGCCGGGGATCGAGAGGCGGCCACCCTTGCGGCAGGCGATGATCATCTGGCGGAGCGCGTGCGGTCGATCAGTGCCAAGGAAGGTGTGCGCCTTCACCGTGTCCATCACGTTGTCGATGGCAAGCCCGTGGCTTTCCATGCCGACGCAGTCGATCACCGCGTCGGGCCCGATCCCCCCGGTCATCTCCTTGAGTGCTTCGAGGACGTTGACCTCGCGATAGTCGAGGATGTCGGCGCCCTTCTCCTTCGCCAGCTTCAGCCGGTTGGGATAATGGTCGATCGCGATCACCCGGTGCGCGCCGAGCAGGAAGGCCGATTGGATGGCGAATAGCCCAACCGGGCCGCAGCCGAACACCGCCACGGTATCGCCGGGCTCGATGTCGGCATTGACCGCGCCCTGATAGCCGGTCGGCAGGATGTCCGACAGGAACAGCACCTGATCGTCCTCCAGCCCATCAGGGATCACCAGCGGACCAACATCGCTATACGGCACGCGGACATATTCCGCCTGCCCGCCGGCATAGCCGCCGGTGAGGTGGGCATAGCCGAATGCCGCGCCCATAGCGTGGCCCATCAGCGTCTCGGACGCGTCCGAGGTCTCGGCCGGGTTCGAGTTGTCGCAGGCGCTGAACTGCTGCTTTTCGCAGAAGAAGCAGTTGCCACAGCTAATGGTGAACGGCACCACTACGCGCTGCCCCTTCTTGAGGGTCGACTTGGGCCCGACCTCGACCACTTCGCCCATGAACTCGTGGCCGAGGACGTCGCCGGCACGGAGCGTTGGGATGTAGGCGTCGTAAAGGTGGAGGTCGGAGCCGCAGATGGCGGTGGACGTCACCTTGATGATCGCGTCCCGCGGGTTCACGATCTCAGGGTCGGGAACGGTGTCCACGCGAACGTCGTGGCGGCCGTGCCAGGTCAATGCACGCATGTGAAAACTCCTAAACTCAAGCCTCGGTGCGCGATTCCGACTTGCGGCCCGACGGGGACGCGTTGACCGCGACCTCGCCGGTTTCCATCAGCGATTTGAAGCGGTGGAGGTCGCGCCGGGCCTGAACCTGCGGTTCGCGTTGCAGGACCTTGGCGGCGAGCCGGCCGATGGTGCCGGCCGGCGGCGTGTAGCGCATCACCAGCCGAACATAGGTGCCGCGCCCCGGAGGCGCATCGGCGAACTCGACCCGCCCGGACGTTTCGATCTGGCTGTCGGGCTCGCTGACCCAGGCGATGGTGGTGCCGGGCTCATCCTCGATGATGCGCGTCTTGACGCTTACGGTCGCCCCGGCCGGCGCCTCGATGATCCACTCGGAGACCTTGTCGTCCAGCCGCCGGATCTCGCGCACATTGTCCATGAACTCAGGGAAGCGCGTGAAGTCGCGCCACACCTGGTAGAGCTCCTGCTTGGGCTTGTTCACCGTCACCGTGCGGCCGACTAGCGCGGTGCCAGGCTCCGTGTTGCGGGCGTTCCGGAGCGCCTTGCCGCGCAGGACATGGTCGGGCGCATCGCTCAAGAGCGGTCCGTCGCCAACATCGTCTTCCCGGGCCTTGGCAAAGAAGAACGCCGCCGCGCCTGCGGTGGCAAGTCCCAGGCCCAAGCCAATCAGCGCGCGGTTGGAGCTTTCGCTCTGTCCGCTCCCGCGCCGGTTCGATTGCGAATTGCGTGGTCGCGCCGTGTCGCGCCGCTCGTCA